>JAAYVL010000177.1 GCA_012517205.1 Verrucomicrobiota bacterium | reverse complement strand
GTACACCCCTTGTACACGGCCTATTGGGAGCCATAGGCTGGCTGGGGAGGCTGGGGCGGCTGGCGGCGGGAGCGGGTGCCTTATGAGACGCTAATCCGACCCTTGGTTGGCCCGAACGCCGCGTGCGGGCACGCGGCTGGCGGGAAAATGGGGAGGAGAACGCCTCCTTGAGGGACGCGTGTTTTCACGCGGGATTTCGCTTTTCCCTGCCGGACGCGGGTTTTCACGCAGCACTCCGCGCCACTTGGCAGGCGGTGTGTCCTCGTGCGGCGCACCATATCCCTCGCAGGCGGTGCGCTTTCACGCGCCGATATGGGGAAAAAGGGCGGGACGCTTGCGGGTTGCGTGGCGGCTTGCGGCAATGTTGGCGGCGTTGTGTCCCGGGACGCCGGGCGGAGGCCGGTTTCTTCGAGTCAGGGGCGGGTCGCGCCGGGCCGGCGGGATTGCCCGGGGGATGAACCGGGCTGCGGGCCGGCAAAGCCGGGGGGAAAGCGGCGTTTTGGGGGCCGGTTCCGGCGGCGTTGGGGCGCGGAAATCCGATGGGGGTTGGGCTTGACAGGAGGGCGGGTTTTGGTATTTTCCGCGCATTGTTTCGGAGGAAGACTTCCGGCGAAACCTGGTGAACTGAACGTTAGTACTGATTAGAGCAGAGACTTTATGGCGAAAACAACAAAATACGTATACCTGTTTGGAAACAAGAAGGCTGACGGCAACGGCAGCATGAAACCGCTGTTGGGCGGTAAAGGCGCAAACCTGGCAGAGATGAGCCGCATTGGCTTGCCGGTGCCGCCGGGCTTCACGATCACGACGGAAGTCTGCACCTACTACTACCAGCACAAGAAGACGTATCCCAAATCGCTCGAGCCCGCCGTCAAGGCCGGGGTTGCGTTCATCGAGAAGATCATGGGCACGAAGTTCGGGGATAAGAAAGCGATGCCGCTGCTGGTCTCGGTGCGGTCCGGGGCGCGGGATTCGATGCCGGGGATGATGGATACGATTTTGAACCTGGGGCTGAATGACGAGACCGTGCAGGCGCTGGCGGCGGCGACGAAGAACGATCGGTTTGCGTGGGATTGTTATCGCCGGTTCGTGCAGATGTATGGCGACGTGGTGATGGGGGTGCAGAAGCGCGCGAATGAGGATCACGAGCCGTTCGAGGTGGTGATTCATGGCTTCAAGCACGAGAAATACCACGCGGACGTGGAGGATTCCAAGCTGACAGCCGACGACCAGCGGGAGCTGGTGACGCGCTTCAAGGCGCTGATCAAGGAGCGGACGGGCAAGGAGTTTCCGCAGGATCCGTGGAAGCAGCTTTGGGGCGCGGCGGGCGCGGTGTTTGGGTCGTGGATGAACGACCGCGCGATTGTGTATCGCCGGAAGTACGGCATTCCGTCGGAGTGGGGAACGGCGGTCAACGTGCAGGCGATGGTCTATGGCAACACGGGCGACAATTCGGGTTCGGGCGTGGCGTTCACGCGCAACCCGGCCAACGGGGTGAAGGAGTTTTACGGCGAGTTCCTGTTGAACGCGCAGGGCGAGGACGTGGTGGCGGGCGTGCGCACGCCCGAGCCGGTGGCGCAACTGGCCAACCATCTGCCGCAGGCGTTCAAGGAGCTGAACCAGATCCGGGGGACGCTGGAGAAGCATTTCAAGGATGTGCAGGACTTCGAGTTCACGATCCAGGACGGCAAGGTTTTCATGCTCCAGACGCGCAACGGCAAGCGCACGGCGCTGGCCGCGCTCAAGATCTCGATGGACCTGGTCAAGGAGAAGCTCATTGACTGGAAGACGGCGATTCGCCGGAATCCGTCGGAGCAACTGGAGCAGCTCCTGGCGCCGATTTTCGACGCCAAGGCGGAGGCGGCGGCCAAGGTGATCGCGCGGGGGCTGCCCGCGGGCCCGGGCGCGGCGTCCGGCAAGATGTATTTGAACGCGGAGCGCGCGGTGGAAGCGGCGGGGCGGGGGGAGAAAGTCCTGCTGGTGCGCAACGAGACCACGCCCGAGGATTTGCGCGGGATGATTGCCGCCGAGGGCATTCTGACGGCCAAGGGCGGCGTGAGCTCGCACGCGGCGCTGGTGGCCCGCCAGATGGGCAAGGTGTGCGTGTGCGGCGCCGGGGCGCTGCAACTGGATTACGACGAGCGGACGCTGACCGTCAACGGCCAGACCTGGAAGGAGGGCGACTACCTGTCCATCAACGGCACGCTGGGCCACGTGTACGCCGGGGAAATCAAGACGGCCGCGTCGGAGATCGTGCAGGTGCTGATCGAGCAGACCCTCGCGGGCAAGGACAGCGAGACGTACCGGATGTACAAGACGCTGATGGATTGGTGCGCCAAGGTGACGCGCCTGCAGGTGCGCACCAACGCGGACACGCCGGAGCAGACCGAGAACGCCGTGGCGTTTGGCGCGACGGGCATTGGCCTGACGCGCACCGAGCACATGTTCTTCGAGGGCGACCGGATTGACGCGATGCGCGAGATGATTCTCGCCGACACCGTGGAGGAGCGCAAGAAGGCCCTGGCCAAGCTGCTGCCGTATCAGCGGGCCGACTTTGTGGGCATCTTCAAGGCGCTCAAGGGGTTCCCGGCCACCATTCGCTTCCTGGATCCGCCGCTGCATGAGTTCATTCCGCACGAGGAAGCCGCGCAGCGGGACCTGGCCGCCAAGATGGGCGTGCCGGTGGAGAAAATCGAGCAGCGCGTTCAGGAGCTGCATGAGTTCAACCCGATGCTGGGCTTCCGGGGCTGCCGCCTCGGGGTGGTGTACCCGGAAATCTCGGAGATGCAGGCCCGCGCCGTGTTTGAAGCCGCGGCCGAGGTGCAGAAAGCCGGCCTCAAGGCGAAGCCCGAAATCATGATCCCGCTGGTCGGGTTCAAGCGGGAGCTCGATTTGCAGGCCGAGGTGGTTCACCGCGTCGCCCGGGAAGTCATGGCCGAGCGGAAGGTGAAGATCCAGTACCTGGTCGGCACGATGATCGAGATTCCGCGCGGGGCGCTGACGGCCGATGAGATTGCGCAGACGGCGGAGTTCTTCAGCTTCGGGACCAATGACCTGACCCAGACCTGCCTGGGCATGAGCCGCGACGATTCCGGCACGTTCATCCCGGCCTACACGGAGGCGGAGGTGGTGAAGGCCAATCCGTTCGCCACGGTGGACCAGGTCGGCGTGGGCGAGTTGATGAAGATAGCGGTCCAGCGCGGCCGCCAGACCCGGCCGGACATCAAGCTGGGCATCTGCGGCGAACACGGCGGCGACCCGAACAGCGTGAAGTTCTGCCATCGCATCGGGCTGACCTACGTGAGCTGCTCTCCGTTCCGGGTGCCGGTGGCGCGGCTGGCCGCGGCGCAGGCGGCCCTGGAGGAAGAGGCGGAAGCCAAGGCCAAGGGCGCCCGGAAGGGCAAAAAGAAGTAGCCGGAGCCGCGCCGCGCAAACGCGGCGCGCCGGTCCCCCAATGACACGCCGCCCCGGTTGGCCGGGGCGGTTTTTTTATGGCCGGCCGGCGGCGGGGCGGCCGCGCCCGGGGCGCGGAAGGCGGGCGCCTATTTTTTGTCCGGGCCGAAGAGGCCCCGCAGCAGTTCGTTGACGGGCGCGGGATTGGTGGCGGGCGCGTTGGTGGCGGCGGGCGCGCCCGGGTCCGGGCGGGCGCCGCGGCCTTGCAAGAGGCGGCCGAGGTCGAGGCCGGGTTGCCGGGGGGCGGCGGGGGAGTTGGTGTCCCCGCCCGCGGCAGGCGGGCTTTTCCGGCTGTCCACCGCCTGCAACACGCCGCCGAGCAGGGCGGCTTTGTTGACGCTGGCTTTGGAGTTGCCGAGGGTGCCCTGCACCGTCAGGAAGTCGGGCAGCCGGGCATACACCGCGTTGGTGGGGGTGTCGCCGGCCAGGCCAAGGCGCTGGGCGAGGGTTCGTTCGAGGGAAATCGCGACGGGCAGGTGCAGCGGCGAATTGGTGAGGACCTCGGCCAACTGAATGGTTCCGGCGGCCTGGGCCGCAAAGGCGGAGCCTTGCAGGGTGGCGTTTTGCACATCCACACGCCCGCCGCCGGCCGCGGCGCGCAGGGCGACCGCTTCCAGGCGGGATTGCTTCAGCTCGGGAGCGCCGCCGCCGCTGGCGCTGCCTTTGCCCGTGAGCAGGGACAGGACGGTGCCCGCGGGGTTTTGGGCCAGCTCGGGGAGGGTGCCGATGACGTTGACCACGGTTTTGAGGACGCGGGTGTACCAGGTTTTGCCTTCGAGGCTGACGAGCGCGAAGTTGAGATTGGTGAGGGTCATATCGAACTGGCCGGCGAGGTGCTTTTGGAGGCTGGCGCCGGTGAAGCCCGTGCCGTTGAGGTTGCCCTGGGCGCTTGCCGTGCCGCTGAGCTGGCCTTTGAGGTCCGGCTGGAAGGAGTTGATCAGCGGCGGCAGCGGGAGGGCTTGCGCGTTGAACGCCAGGGCGTATTTCCAGCCGGGCACGCCGAGGTCCAGGTCGGCGGTGGCGTCGGCGGGCGCGCCGTTGAGCGTGAGTTGGCATGGGTTGACCACGACCCGGCCGCCGTCAATCCGGACGGTGGCCTGGGCGTCGGCGATTTCCAGTTCGCGCAGGTACAACCGGGAGATGGCCGCGTGGGCGGTGAAGTGGTGGAAGGGCAGCGTCAGGGCCTCGGGTTCCGGGCTGGCCGCCGCCGGCGCGGACGCGTCCGGGGCCGCGGGGGTTTCGCGCGCGGCGGCCGGGGTGTCGGCCATGAAAAGGTCGTAGTAGCGGGTCAGGTCCAGCGCCTCGGCCGTCAGTTTGAGGTCGCCCTGGAGGGCGTTGGTGCGGGACCAGTCCACCCAGCCGGTGAGCTGGAGCTGGTTGGTCGCGCGCGCGGTGGGCGTGAGCGCCAACTGGAACTGGCGCACCTCGGCTTTTTGCTGGCGCGCGGAGGCGTCCAGGCGCATCGTGGCCGCCAGCGGAGCGCCGGGGGCCGGCTGTTTCGGGTCGGCGACGACGAGGTTGGCCACTTGCAGGTCCGCCTTTACGGCGGACGCGCCGCGGGGATCGTATTGGGCGGTGGCCTGGGCGTTGATGTCCACGGACACCAGCTTTTGATTCGCCAGCAGCGGTTCGAGGAAGGGGCCCGCGCCGTGCTGGTTGAAATCCGTCAACCGGGCGGTCAGCTCAACGGTCTCTTTTTCCCGGTGATACTTCGCGGCCAGGTCGAAGCGCCCGCCGTCCCGGGCGTCCTGCGTCAGCGTGCCGGCGAGCTGGCGGACTTGGATTTCCCGCGGGGTCAGGCCCACGTCGAAATCCGCCCGGGCGCCCAGGTGGCGGACGGCGTTTTCGCCCCATTGGGCGGTGAGGTCGGCGAGGGTGGCCTGGCCGGCGAGCGTTTGCGACTGCGGCTGCCGGGCCAGGCGGGCGTTGAGCTCGAGCGTGCCGGAGGCGAGGTTGATTTCCGGTTGCGGCAGGGCCTGGAGCAGCGGGGCCAGCATCGCCCGGGCGGCAAGTTTCAGATCGGCGGTTTCGGCCGCCAAATCGCAGACGCCGGAGCCGGACGCCGCGGCCAGCATCTGGTTGCGGTGCGCGATTTCGAGTTTGAAGCTGGCGAGGTTGAATTGGTTGAGGTCGGTGGCCTGGCCGCTGGCCTGCAAGGTCACCGCGGCTTCCGCAAGCGGCTGGCCGCCGACCTGGGTTGCCAGGTGGTCAATTTGGGAGTCGAGGTTGAACGTGATTTGCCGGCCGCCCTGTTGCGAGAGGATCTGGGCGCGGGCGGTCACCCGGCCCGCGGTGGCCACTTCGTCCAGGAACGGTTTCCAGTCGGCCAGGTTGAGGTCCGTGAGCGTGAAGCTGAACGTCGAGTCGCCCAGGGAACTGTGGGTGTCTCCCCAGGAGAGGGGCATCGGGTGGGTGAGGTCGCCCTGGAGCAGCGGGCGGCCGTTCTGGGTGCCGGTCAGCGCCAGTTGGCGCGCCAGGGCGGTCTTTTGCCCGAAGTCCAGGGTGAGGTCGTATTCCTGGTGAAGATCGAATTGGGGCGTGGTCTGGCCGGCGCGGGTCACCTGAAAGCGGCTGACCTCCACCTGGCCGCGGGCGGTGATGTTCGTGCCGCCGCGGGACAGCTCGATTTGATGCGTCGAGCGGAGGGTGGTGGGGCCGAAGTCCAGGCCGTGCGGCGCGCCGAACAGGTTCAGGAGCTGGTGATCTATGCCGGTCAGGGAGAGGTCCAGGCGGCCTTCGAGCGCTTCGAGCGCGAGGGGGCCGCTGGCGCGCAGTTCGCCCAGGGACACGTCGTTTTTATGGATGCGCAGGGCTGCTTCTTTGACCTCGGTGGGCGTGACTTCCGCGTCGAGCGCGCCGTGGACCCCGGCGAAGCCGGCCAGGGCGTTTTCGGCGCGGCGGACGTCCAGTCGGGCGCTGCCCTTGAGGGAAGCCGGCTGTAAATCCGCCGCCAGGGCGAAGTCATAGCGGCCCTCCAGTTGCGCGTGCAGCAGGGCGTTGGAGCCGGTCAGGCGCAGGTCGCCCGCCAGGGTCAGCCGGCCCGGCTGGCCGTTTTTCAAATCCTCCACGGTGACGTTGACCCGGGCGAGTTCGAGGAGGTCGGGCGGGCCCTGGGCGTGGTTTTTGACCTGGCGAAAGGTGGCGTCCCGGAGGGCGAGCTGTTTCAGGTCCACCCGGAGCGGGCGGGCGGGCGCGGGGGCGGGCGGCGGCGATTTTTCGACCGGGGGGGCGGCGGGCGTTGCCCACAGCGGGTCCAGGTTGCTGGTGCCATCGGGGTTTTCGACCACGGTGATCGTGGGCGAAGCCAGCGTGAGTTCATCCACGCGGAAATTGCCGCCGAGGATGGCCAGGAGGTGGTAGCGCAGGCGCGCTTCGGCCACGGTGGCCAGCGGCTCCGCCCCGGTGGTCTGCACTTTGAGATCGTGCAGAACGACCTGCCGGAAAGGGCGGATTTCCGCCTTGCGCACAGTGATTTGGGCATTCATCGCGCGGCTGACGCGGGGCAGAATCACGCGCGTGAAGAAGCCGGAGCTGGTGGCGATGAAATAAACGAGGAGGAGCAGGGCGGCCAGTAGGCCGCCGCCCCAGGCCAGCGCCCGGAGCCAGCGGCGCGGTTTCCTGGAGGTTGAACCCGGTTGCATCTCAGTCATCATAATAAAGCGTTGAAGTTACTCTGGCGGGTTGTGGGCCGGGGCTGGTCGCGCCCGGCCCGGCCATTCTGATTCCGCGGACACGATAGCGCCGGTTGCGCGCCGGGCCAAGCGTTTGTTTGCTCCAGGCACGACGCGGCCGCGCCGGTGGATATTCAAGGCGCCGGCGGCGCCGGGGCGGGCGGCGGGGCGTTGGTGAGGAGCTTGAGTTGCGTTTTGCGGGTCAGCTCCATTTCGGCTTTGCCGTTGTAGTCAATGATTTTGCCGCTGACGGCGACGGCCTTGCCGCTGAGGTTGGGCAGATTCTCGAATTGATTGGTATGGCGGCTGCGAATGATCGCGGCGAAGGGGCTGGCGGGGTATTTCTTGTCAAAGTTCAGGAAGGTGATGCTGGGCCGGATGCTGACCTGGGCCACAACGCCGGTCACCGTGGCCTGCTTCCCGATGTATTCGCCGGCCTGGGCGGCGCTGAGGGTAAGGGCGGGCGCGTTGGTTTCATCGGCGCGGCTGGATCCGGCGCCGGGCAGGCACAGCACCAACGAAAGCAGAATGAGGAACTTCATACAACCCGCAGCATGAGCCGGGCGTTCGCCGGGATCAAGCAGGGAATCGCGCCGGGCTGGCCGCTTCCGGGCCGGCAAATGCCGGGTTCCCGGTTCCGGCGCGGGCCGTTAAGACGGTTTGCCTGGCCCGGCCTGGAGTTGCCGCAGAATCTTCCGGTGGGCGCCGGCAAAGGCCAGTTGGTTCAAGGCGCGCCGCTCCACCCACCGGGCGCCGGCCCGGGAGGGGGTGGTTTCACCGCGCCAGGCCGCCCGATATGCCGCCAGCGTGATGCGGTAGCGCGTGATGGTGTGTGGGAGGACGGCCAGCGGTTCCAGCGCCGCCGGCAATCTCCCGAGAGCTTTGCGCGCCGCCGCCCGCGCATCGGAATCTCCGGGCGCGACCTCGACATTGGGGAACTCCCACAGGCGCGCGTTCACCCCCCCGGCGGGGCGTTGCCGCACGAGAACCCGTCCGTGCCGATCCACCACAAACGCCATGAACCGCCGCGGCGTCGGCCGGGTTCGCCGCGGGCGCTCCGGCAGTTCCGCCACCCGGCCCGTGCGGTGCGCCACGCACGCGCCGGACACCGGGCATAGCGCGCACCGGGGCTGGCGCGGCGCGCATACGAGCGCCCCCAGTTCCATCAGCGACTGGTTCAACGCCGCGCAGCCGCGGCGCGCCCGGAGCCCGGCCGCGCGCCGCACCAGGGCTTCCGCCAGCTCCCACAATCGCGCGTTGGCCCGGCCCGCGCGCGGGTTTCCGGCGACGCCATAAAGCCGCGCCAGCACCCGCATCACGTTGCCATCCAGGACGGGCCGCGGCTGGTTGAAAGCGATGCTGCAGATGGCCCCGGCGGTGTAGCGCCCGATGCCCGGCAGCGCCCGCACCGCGTCGAAGTCGCGCGGGAAGCGGCCGTGGTGTTGTTGCTGGATGATTTGCGCCGCGCGCTGCAGGTTGCGCACCCGGGCGTAATAGCCGAGCCCCTCCCAGAGTTTGTGCAGGGTGGCGGGCGGGGCGTCCGCCAGGGCGGCGAGATGGGGCAGCGCCCGCAGCCAGCGCCGCCAATAGGGCAGGACGGTTTTGACCTGGGTTTGCTGGAGCATGATTTCGGAAACCCAGATGGCGTAGGGGTCGCGCGTGCGGCGCCAGGGCAGGTCGCGCGCGTGGCGCGCGAACCACGCCAGCAGCTTTTGGACGATGTCGCCATTCTTCATCGCGATGCCGAAGCCTAAGGCGGAAGGCCGGAATCGGAAATGCGAAAGAAGCGCGGCGCGGGAAGTTGCGCGCCGCGCCGGGGGCGTCCTTTGGCTTACGGCTGGCTTGCCCTGCCGCCGCCGTCGCTTTACGATGCCGGCATTCGTGTGAAACCGTTGACCTCCTATACCGGCAAGCTCACCGAGGCGCAGGCGGCCGCCCTCCGGAGCTGGCTGCAGGCGCATTTTTACCAGTTTCGGCCGGTGCCGTATGCGCGGTTTGCGGCGGACAAGGAGAAGACCAGCGTGGTTTTCTACGAGAGCGGCAAGCTGGTGGTGCAGGGCAAGGGCACGCAAGAGTTTGTCGAGTTTGTGCTGGAGCCGGAGATTCTCAAGGAGGCGCGGCTGGGATATGAGGCGGTGCTGAATCCCGATCTGCTGCTGCCGCGGCTGGGGGTGGACGAAAGCGGCAAAGGCGATTTCTTCGGGCCGCTTTGCATTGCCGGCGCCTACGCCAACGCGAGCGTCGTCAAGGCCTGGGCGGAGGCGGGGGTGCGCGACTCGAAGAACATCACCAGTGAAAAGCGCATCAAGGACCTGGCGGAACTGATTCGCAAAACGCCCGGCGGCGTCACGACGGTGGTGCCCATTGGCAACGAAGCCTACAACCGGCTGTATGGGAAGATGGGCAGCGTCAACGCCATTCTGGCCTGGGGGCACGCGCGGGTGATTGAGAACCTGATGCAGCAGCGGCAGCGGATGAATCCTCCGCCGGTGCGGGCCATCAGCGACCAGTTCGCCCACAGCAAGGAAACCGTGGCCCGGGCGCTGATGGGGTTGGGGCGGGAGATTGAGCTGGTGCAGAAACATCGGGCCGAGGAAGACCTCACCGTGGCGGCGGCTTCGATCCTGGCCCGGCATGAATTCGTCACCCGCCTGGGCGCGCTGGAGAAACAGTGCGGCCGGAAATTGCCCAAGGGCGCTTCGGCCGCGGTGGATGCGGCGGCGCGGGAGATCGTTGACCGGCTGGGCGCCGAAGGGCTGGCCAAGGTGGCGAAGATGCACTTCCGCACCGCCTATCGCGCCCAGGGGTTGCCCGAGCCGCCGAAAACCGAATGGCGGCGACGCGCGTAGCGCGTGGCCCCGGGCTATCTCCGCCGTTTCGTTGGACTGCGCAACCTCTGCGCAGTGGCGGGACGCAAGCGAGCAAAGCTTGCGCAGCGCCACGGCTAAACCTGCGAAATCCAAGGCCTTGGGCGCTTGGCACGCCATCTGCAATATACCACGGCATCGTGCGGCTCGAGACGGCGCGGACGCGCGTTTTGGCGCCGCATACAACCAAACCGTAAAAGAAATAAGTATGAAAATGAATCAATGGTTAGTGATGGCGGGGCTGGCGGCGGTGATGAGCCTGGGAGCCGATCAAGTCGTGGCGCAGCCGGGCGGCGCTCCTCCCGGCGGCCGGCCGGGGCGCGGCAATTTTGATCCGGCGCAATTCCAGCAACGCATGATGGAACGCACCCGGGAAATGCTGGAGGTGACCAGCGACGAGGAATGGAAGGCGATTCAACCGCGCGTGCAAAAGGTGCGGGATTTGCAGCGGGAAGCTTTCAGCGGCCTGGGCCGCGGGATGATGGGCCGCGGGCCGCGGCCGGGCGACGGCGCGCCGCCGAGCGATCCAGGCGCGGCGCGGCGCGGAGGGTTCTTTGGCGCGCCCAGCCCGGAAGCGGAGGCCTTGCAGAAGGCGATTGACGCCAAGGCGCCGAAGGCGGAGCTCAAGGCGGCGTTGGAGAAATACGCCGCTTCCCGCAAAGCCAAACAGGCGGAGATGGAGAAGGCCCAGGCGGCCCTGCGCGAGCTGCTGACGCCGCGGCAGGAAGCCATCGCGGTGCTCAACGGCTTGCTGTGAGCGGGCGCCCGGCGCGAAGCGCGGTCCGCGGAAAGACGGTTTGCCCCTTCCCCGCGCTTCCGCCTCCGGCCCCCGCGGCGAAGGTTCGCCCATGAGTGAATTGGCAGCCCAGGAAGCCGCCTGGAAGCAGTTGCTCGACCGGATGGTGGCCGCCCGCCAACTGGCGGCGGCTGACGCGGCGACCCTGCTGCGGCAAAACCCGGGCGGCACGCAGGCGCCCCTGCGCGAGGAGGCGGATGTGCTCCGCTGGCTGGCGCGGGAATACGACCTGGCGTATACGACCCTGGAGGATGTCGAGCCGGATCGCGAGTTGCTATCGCTGTTTCCCGCGCGGATTCTGTTAAAAGAGGGGTTGTTGCCGCTGCGGCGCAGCAATGGCGCCGTGGAAGTGGCCACCAGCCGCCTGTTCGCAACGCAGGGGCTGGATACGCTCAAGACCCTGACCGGGTTGCCGCTCAAGCCGGTGCTGGCCGCCAGTGAAGCCATCCAGCGGGAAATGAAAAAGCGGCTGGGGGTGGGCGCGGATACGCTGGGCACGCTGAACGAGGAAGCGTCCTTCATGGTGGTGGATGAGCGCCACGAGGAGGACACCGACCTGGACGCCGCCGCGGAGGAGGCGTCCATCATCCGCTTCGTCAACCAGGTGCTGCGGGATGCGATCGAGCTGCGGGCTTCGGACATCCATTTGGAGCCGTTCGAGGAGGAGTTCCGCATTCGCTACCGGATTGACGGCGTGCTGCAGGACGTGCCGGTGCCGGCGCAGATCAAGCGGTTCCAGCCGGCGATTGTTTCCCGGGTCAAGATTCTCAGCCACTTGAACATTGCTGAAAAGCGGCTGCCGCAGGATGGGCGCATCAAGGTCCGGATCGAGGAGGTGGAGGTGGACATCCGGGTTTCGGTGATTCCGATGCTGCATGGCGAGGCGCTGGTGCTGCGGTTGCTGCGGCAGAACGCAACCCTGCGCGGGATGGGCGAGCTGGGCATGGCCGAGCGTGAATTGGGCTGCTTCCGGCGCGTGCTGCAACTGCCGCACGGCATCATCCTGGTCACCGGCCCCACCGGCAGCGGCAAGACCTCGACCCTCTACACCGCGCTCAACGAGATCAATGACGCGGACCGCAAAATCATTACCATCGAAGACCCGGTGGAGTATCAACTGCGCGGCGTCAACCAGATACAGGTTTCGGAGAAGGCGGGCTTGACGTTCGCGCGGGGGCTGCGCTCGATACTGCGCCACGACCCGGACGTGATTCTGATTGGCGAAATCCGCGACCAGGAGACGGCGCAGATCGCGGTGCAGGCTTCGCTGACGGGGCACCTGGTGTTTTCGACCCTGCATACGAATGATGCGCCGGGGGCCCTGACGCGGCTGGTGGATATGGGGGTGGAGCCGTACCTGGTGGCTTCGTCGCTCGAAGCCGTGCTGGCGCAGCGGCTGGTGCGCGTGCTGTGCGAACGGTGCAAGCAGCCTGACGATTCCCCGGCGGCCCGGGCGTTCAAGGGGCAGGTGGGCATCCCCCTCGCCACCGTGATTTATCGTTCGGTCGGCTGCCCGGCGTGCCGCCAAACCGGCTTCTACGGCCGCCACGCCATTTTCGAGTGGATGGACAGCGACGACGAGATTCGGCAGTTGATCCTCAAGAATGCCTCGAGCGACGCGATCCGGGATGCCGCCCGCCGCGCGGGCATGCAAACCCTGGCCGAGGACGGCTGGCGCCTGGTTCGCCTGGGGCGCACGACCGTCGAGGAGGTGCTCAGCGTGACCACCGCCAAAGAGATTGAGCGCACCACGCAAAAGACGGCGCTGGCGGAGGCGGGCAAGGAACCGGCGGCCCGGTCCGCGCCGTAACGGATGCGGCCATGCCGTTCTTTCACTACAAAGCCTTGCAGGCCAACGGCGCGATGACCCAGGGCGAACTCGAAGCCGCGGGCCGGGCGGAGGCCTTCGCGCAAATGGTCGAGTTGGGGCTGCGCCCGGTCAGCCTTGCGGAAAAAGCGGGCGCGGACACCGGGGTTGCGCTGCCGGCCTCGCTGGCCGCGTTGTCGTTCGGCAAGCGGTCAGCCCGGGTTTCGAGCCGGGAGCTGGAGAACTTCACGCGGCTGCTCTCGAGTTTGCTGGCCGCCGGGGTGCCGCTGAGCCGCGCGCTGGTGATTCTTTACCGGGAGGCTTCCTCGCCCGCCGCCAACGCCAAGTGGAGGGAAATCCATGACCTGGTCGTGGACGGCATGTCTTTGGCGGATGCGATGGGGAAGTCGCCGGAGACGTTTCCGCGGGTTTATACCGCGATGGTGCAGGCGGGGGAGACGGGCGGGTTCCTGGACCTGGTGCTGGCGCAGATCGCCGACTTTCAGGCGCGCGAGAAGGAACTGCGCTCCAAGGTGCTGTCGGCGATGCTTTATCCGAGCATCCTGTTTGTGCTGGCGATCGGGGTGTTGATTTTTCTCCTCACGTTCTTCATTCCGCGCTTTCAGGGCATCTTCAAGGGGTTTAATGCCGCGCTGCCCCTGGCGACGCAGGTGGTGATCGGGGTGAGCAACCTGGTGCGGGGCTACGGGCTGTTCGTGGCCGTGGGATTGGGAGTGGCGGCGTTCATGCTGCGGACCTGGTTTGCCTCGGAGAAAGGCCGGCGCGTGTGGGAGGGGCTGGTGCTGCGGTCGCCGGTGGTGGGGCCGCTGGTGGCCCAGTTTGCCATGGCGCGGTTTTGCCGGATGCTGGGCACGTTGCTCGGCGCCGGGGTGCCGCTGGTGCAGGGGCTGAACGTGGCGCGCAAGTCCATCGGCAACCAGATTCTGGTGGACGCGGTCGCGCAATCCATCGAGCGCGTGCAGCAGGGCGGGGAGTTGGGGACGAGCCTGGCGGAGACGCGCGGCCTGTTCCCCGGCTCGGTGGTGGAAATGATTTCGGTGGCCGAGGAGAGCGGCCGGCTGGATCAGGAGCTGGTGCGGATCGCCAATGTCACCGAGGGCGACCTGGATCGGGAATTGAAGACGGCGGTGGCGCTGATGGAGCCGCTGATGCTGTTTTTCATCGCTGCGTTCATCGGCACGATCTTTATCAGCATGGTGCTCCCGATCTTTACGCTGCAAGACTACATTAAATGACCTACGACGAAGCTGACTTATGAGACTCAACCCATTAAACAAGAACCGAACGGCCGGCGGGCGAGCGCGGGGCTTCACGCTGGTGGAATTGCTGTTGGTGCTGGTGATCCTGGGCATCCTGGCGGCCATTGTGCTGCCCCGGTTTACGAATCGCACCCGGCAGGCCCAGATCGCCGCGACGCAAACCCAGATCGCCACCTTCAAAACGGCCCTGGAAGCCTACGAAGTGGACAATGGCTACTATCCCCGGGGCCGGAACGGGCTGATGGATTTGATCCAGCAGCCGCGCGATGCCCAGAACTGGCGCGGGCCGTATCTCCAGGCCGATGCCCTTCCCAAAGACCCGTGGGGCAACGATTACATCTACGAATGCCCGGGACGGCATAATCCCACCTCGTATGATTTGAGCTCTCCGGGGCCGCCGGGCGAAAACATGGTGATCGGCAACTGGACCCTCAAACGGTGAACGCGCAGCCAGACAACCGGGCGCGCATGCGCGCCGACGCGGGCGCGGGCGGAAACGGGCGCCGGCGGCCAAACGGGTTCACGCTTATCGAGTTGATCCTGGTGATGGCCCTGCTGACGGTGGTGGTCGCGTTGACCGCGCCGAAGCTCTCACGCTTTTTCCATGGCCGGACGCTGGATTCGGAAGCGCGCCGGTTGCTGGCGCTGACGCGCAGCGGCCAGAGCCGCGCGGTATCCGAGGGAGTGCCGATGGATTTATGGGTGGATGCGGCGGCGGGGGAATTTGGGCTGGCCGCGGAACCCAGTTATGAACCCAGCGATCCCAAAGCCGTGGAGTTTGCCCTCGACAGCGATTTGCAAATCAAGGTGATCGGCGGGACGGCGGCCGCGGCTCCGGCCAGCGCGCTGCCGCATTCCCGGGAAACCCGCCGGGCCAGCGCGCCGCGCGTGGCGCTCGCCCGGGCCCATCTGCCGGCGATTCGCTTTCTGCCGGACGGGACGGTCGGCGACACCAGCCCGGTGAAATTGCAACTGACCAGCCACGACGGCGGCTCGCTTTGGCTGGCGCAGTCGCGGGATGGATTGAACTATGAAATCCGCAGCGCCCATGACTAGCCGCCGGCGGCTCGCCGGCGCGAAAAGGCTATCCGAGGCAGCGTTCACGCTGGCGGAGATGCTGGCGGCGCTGCTGTTCATGGCGATCGTGATTCCGACCGCGCTCGGGGGGTTGCACATCGCCAGCCTGGCGGGGACCGTGGCGGAGCGCAAAGGCGAAGCCGTCCGCGTGGCGCAACGGCTGCTGGCCGAGAGCCTGCTGGCCACCAACTGGAACCAGTCGGTTCAAAGCGGCACCCTGACGGAGGCGCAGCGCCAGTTCCGGTGGACTCTCCAGAATGATCCCTGGGATCAGGACCCCAACCAGGAGGCGATGCGCCTGCTGACGGTGGAGGTGACCTACACGGCGCGCAACCGCGACTATTCCGTGCGCTTGAGCACGCTGGCGGACAGCACGCTGCCTTAGACAAACGGCTCATGAACCGGACGCGAAATCTGAAACTGAAGACCGCCCCGCGCCCGGGGCGCATCGCCGCCGTCCGGACGGGAAAAGCGGTTTCGCGCTCCGGCGCCCAGGCCTTTACGCTCATCGAGATGCTGCTGGCGCTGGCCATTTGCGCCATTGTCCTGGTGGCCATCAACGGGGTGTTTGCCACCGCCCTGCGCCTGCGGGACAATACCTCCGGCGCCCTCGAAGAATCGCTGCCGGTTAATCGGGCGCTGGCCCTGCTATACCAGGATTTGAAAGGAACGGTCAACCCGGGCAGGTCGCTGGCGGGCGATTTCCGGTGTGGGGTGCCGGCGGTCGGGGCCACGATGGGCTTGAGCGGCGAAGCCGGCAGCGCGGGGCTGGATTTCTACACCACAACCGGCACCCTTTCCGACCGCGCCCCCTGGGGCGATGTGCAGGAGGTTTTCTATGAATTGAAGGCCCCCGCGAACCGGGAGCAGGCCGGCATGGACTTGGTGCGCTGCGTGCATCGCAATTTGTTGGCCACCACCATTCTGGCCCCGGACATCCAGCGGCTGATGCGCGGGGTACAGACGCTGGAGTTTGATTGTTATGATGGCGCGCAATGGCGCGACACCTGGGATACCAGCACCACCGACACCAACCTGCCGGTGGCCGTGCGCGTCCGCATCCAGCTTGCGTCCCGCCCGGGCCAGGCGGGAGGCGAACCGTCTCCGATTGAGATGGTCGTCCCGCTGGCGCCGCAAACTCACGCCCGCGCGATGGCGGAGGAGTCCTTATGAGGCTGCGGGAAAAATCTCCGGCCTCCGGGTTCGCCCGGTCCGCGCGCCGCCGCCGCGCCGGTTCGGTGCTGGTGATCGTGTTGTGGATTGCCTTCGGCTTGGTAAGCCTGGCGTTGTATTTCGCCAACGCCATGAGCTTTGAACTGCGCGCCGCCGACAACCGGGTGTCGGCGCAAGCGGCGGACCAGGCAATTGAAGGCGCGGTTCGCTACCTGAACTACCTGCTGGCGGCGCAAATCAGCAATGGCTCCAACGGCGTGCTGCCGAGCCTGGAGGAGCCGCTGTGCCAGGCAGTCCCGGTCGGGGAAGCCCACTATTGGCTGATTAGCCGCGATACCAACAACCCGATCGGCCCGGGCCAATTATGCTTTGGCCTGGTGGACGAAGCCGCGAAACTCAACCTTAATTCCGCGGAGGGCGACACCCTGATCTGGCTGCCCCGCATGACCGAAGACCTGACCCAGGCCATCCTCGATTGGCGGGACACCAACGGCAATGGCCCCACCGTCATCTACTACGCCATGCAGCAGCCCGCCTACCAGTGCAAGTGCGATCTCTTTGAGACGGTGGACGAGTTGCGCCTGCTCTACGGCGCCGACATGGACACCCTGCTGGGCGAAGACGCGAATCGCAATGGCGTCCTGGATGCCGCTGAAACCGATGACAACCAGAATAACCTGCTCGATCCCGGGGTGCTGGAGTATTGCACCGTCTATAGCCGCGAGCCGAATACCCAGCGCGATGGGTCCGCCCGCATCAACGTCGCCAACCTCAACGGCTTCGCCGCGCAGCTCGGCTCGCTGCTGGCCACGAATTTTGGCGCGGCGCGCGCCGATCAAATCCTGGCAACGGTCGGCCTGGCGAGCAGCCGCCCGGGGCGCGCGCCCGGCGGCGGCGCCACGGGGACGCGCTTCACCAGCCCGCTCGCGTTTTACCTGGGCAGCGGCATGACGGCGGCGGAGTTTGCGCTCATCAGCACGAACCTGACCGCAACCGAGGGGGCGTACGTCACGGGCCGGGTCAACGTGAACACCGCCAGCGCGGCGGTGCTGGCCTGCTTGCTGGAGGGGGATGTCGCGGTGGCGGAAATGCTGGTCAACTATCGGCAATCCAATCCGGACGAACTGACCTCGATCGCCTGGGTGGCGGACGCCTTGCGGCAGAATTACCCGGAAGCCCTGCAAACCCTGGCCGCCCGCGATGTGCTCACCACGCAAAGCTACCAATTCACTGCGGATGTGGCGGCCCTGGGGCCATTTGGCCGCGGATACCGGCGCGTAAAATTCGTTTTCGACACCAGCAGCGGCAGTCCCGTGATCGTTTACCGGCAGGACCTGACGCATCTCGGCTGGGCCCTGGGGCCGGAGGTGCGCCAGGACTGGCTCTTAGCGGGGACACAACATGATTAAATTGAACCGACAAGACTGGTTCCGGCGCCAACGCCCTTCCGGGGTGCTGGGGCTGGCCCTGGACGGCAGCCGCCTCGAGGGCCTGGCCCTGCGGCGCGCCAACGGGGCCCTGCACGTTCACGGGGCGTTCTCCGTCTCGCTGTCGCTTGACCCGCTGACCAATGACCCCGAATTGGTGGGCCGGGAAATACGCAATCATCTGGAGGCCCAGGGGATTCGGGAGCGCCCCTGCGTGGTGGCCCTGCCGCTCAAGTGGGCGCTTACGACCCAGGTCGAAGTACCGGAACTGCCGGAGGCGGACGTTGCCAGCCTGCTGCAGATTGAAGCCGAACGGGGGTTTCCCTGCGATGTCCAGACGCTCCACATCGCGACGTCGCGCTTCCAGACCGCCGACGGCAAGCAACACGCCCTGTTGATCGGCATTCCGAAAAACCACCTGACCGCCCTGGAGCGGGCGCTGCGCGCAGCAAAGTTAAAGCCGCTGAGCTTCGCGCTGGGCGTCGCGGCCTTGCAACCCCCCGGCCTCGCGGCGGCGGACGGCGTGCTGGCGCTGGCGATCAGCGAAAGTCATGTGGGATTACAGCTTACGGCCGGCGGCGGGGTGGCAGCGCTGCGGGCGCTGGAAGGCGCGCTCGAAACCGAGGGAAGCCAGCGGCTGCTCCGGGCGGATGTCGTGGCCCGCGAAGTCCGCATCACCCTGGGGCAATTGCCGCCGGGCCTGCGGGAAACCGTGCGGCGCATCCGGGTATTTGGCCCGACCCACCTGAGCCGCCAATTGGCGGATGAGTTGGAATTGCGGCTGGAGGCGGCCGGCCTGGAAGTGGAGTCCGTGGAACGTTATGCCGCCAACGAATTCGGCAGCCCGGCGCCCCCGGATACGCCGGTCTCGCCCGCCTTCAGCCTGACGGCGGAACGGCTGGCCGAACGCCGCGCGGGATTCGAGTTTTTGCTGCCCACGCCGACGCCCTGGCAGCAATGGGCGGCGCGCTATTCTTCGGGCAAGCTGCGCACGGTGGCCATGGCGGCGGCGGCGGCGGCCCTGGTGGTGGGCGGGTTGTTCCTTTACCAGCAGGTCCGGCTCTGGCGCCTGGAATCGCAGTGGCGCGGGATGCAGACGGCGGTCCGCCAGTTGGAAGATTTGCAGGAACAAATCCGGCGTTATCGGCCCTGGCACGACAACTCGGTGCGCAGCCTGACCATCCTGCGGCATCTCACCGAAGCCTTCCCCGAGGACGGCGCCGTGACGGCCAAGACCGTGGAGATCCGGGGCTTAAACAACGTGACCTGCACCGGCACGGCGCGCAACTACCCGGCGCTGCTGAAGACGGTCGAAAACCTGCGCAAGGTCCGCCAATTCCGCGAGGTGGCCCTGGGACCAACCCGGGGCCAATCGCCCGCGCTGCAATTCACGTTCAACTTCCAGTGGAATGAGGGGGGCCAAAATGCCGATTAAAAACCGCCAGCAATTCCTCCTCATCGCCGCCGGGGCCGCCCTCGTCCTTTTGGCGGGAGACCGGCTCGTGCTGTCCCCGCTCCTGAAAGCCTGGGGCCAGCGGGCGGCCCGCCTCACCGAATTGCAGAAGCAAATTACCGACGGCCGCTTGCTCCAGCAGCGCGAGCCAAGCATCCGCAGCCGCTGGCAGCAAATATCCGAAAACACCCTGCCCGCCAACACCTCGGCGGCCGAGCAGCAGGTCTTCAAGGCAATTGATCTCTGGGCGCAAAACAGCGGGGTGACGATCGCGGCCATCACGCCCCAGTGGAAACAGGAGAGCGACGATTACAAGACCTTTGAATGCCGCGTGGACGTTGCTGGCGACCTGGGCAAGCTCAGCCGCTTTCTGTACAGCGTCGAGCGGGAGCCGATGGCGCTGAAACTCGAATCGGTGGAACTGGGCGCGCGCGACAAGGAAGGCCAGCAGCTTTCGCTGGGCCTGCAACTCAGCGCCCTGGTCCTCACTCCGCAGAAACCGTGAACCCGCTGCCGCGTATGAGCTTGCTGACCGAACGAATGAGTGCCAGGCGCTGCCGATGGCGGCGGGCCGCCGGCCGGGCGGCGGGCGGGATCCTCCTGGCGTTCCTCCTGGTCAGCGGGCCGCCGGCCGCCGCCCAGGAACCGGCCGCGGAAAACCATACGAATGACCTCAGCGACTCCGAGATGCTGGCCCGCCTTGGCGAGCTGCTTCAAGCCGTCGAATCCGGCCAGTTTGATAATCTGGAGCGGCCCGAAAACCTCAGCGCCACCAATGAGGTTTCCCCGGCCAGCCCGGCGGCCCCGGG
Source organism: Verrucomicrobiota bacterium (assembly GCA_012517205.1). GTDB lineage: Bacteria > Verrucomicrobiota > Verrucomicrobiia > Limisphaerales > UBA8199 > UBA8199. The sequence continues at coordinate 36,209 of JAAYVL010000177.1, read as the reverse complement.
CGCCAGCCGCCCCGCCACGGGAGCGGCGGCCACGAACGGCACGAACCGTTTCCCCGGTTCCAGCCGATCGCAGAAGGACGCACGCCATTTCCGCGGCCGCCGTTCCGCGCGGCCCAGTGATAACACGCGCAGCAGTTCACGCCCGGCCGGCGACCCCAGCCCGGAAGGCGACCGCCGCCCGGCCGCCGCACCCGCGGGAACCAACAGCCGCCCGGCCAGCCTTGACTTCTCCGCGTTCAAAATCATTGCGGACCGGAATATCTTTGACCCCAACCGCTACGCGCACCGGGCGGGGGAGCCCCGGGTTCGGCCCGCGCCCAAGGTCATTGATACCGTGACGCTGGTCGGCACCATGAGTTATGCGAAGGGCTGGTTCGCCTTTTTTGACGGAAGCAGTTCGGAGTTCCGGAAGGCGTTGCAACTGCGCGACACGATTGCCGGCTACCAGGTGGCCGGCATCGCGCCCGACAATGTGGCGCTGGCCGGGGAAACCAACCGGCTGGAATTGAAAGTGGGAACGCAGTTGCGCCGCGAAGATGGCGGGCCCTGGCGGCTCGCCAGCCCGGCGGAAGCCAACTCCACCCCGGCCGCTTCCACCGCGACCAACACCACCGCGACCGCGGCCGCCCCGGACGCGGCCCCCGCCGCCAGCGACGCGGAGAGCGACATCATCAAACGACTGATGCAAAAACGTCTGGAGGAATAATTGACAATGAAGACCATTCACCACCTGTTGTTGTTTGCCGGCTTAACCGCGGGCGTTTGCGTCGCCGGAGCGGCGCCCGCGCCGGACGAGACCCCAACCAACGCCCCCCCGGCGGCCCTGGCGGACACCAAGGCCGCCCCCACCGGCCCGCAACCGGCCGCGCCCGCTTCCCCCGCGGAGAACGCCGGCGCCCCGGCCGCCGGCACCAACGGCGTGGCCGCCGCGGCGGCCGCGCTGGAACCGCCAGTGCGGATTGAGCAAGGCACCAACGGCCTGCGGCTCAACTTCCATAACGCCCCGCTTAACCTGGTCCTGGACTACCTGAGCGACGCCGCCGGCTTTATCATCAACAAGGAGGCGGACGTGCGCGGCACGCTGGATGTCCAGGGCAAGGATCTGACCCGGGAGGAAGCGGTCGAAGTGCTGAACTCGGCCCTCAAGAAAAATGGCTACGCCGTCATCCGCAACGGGCGCATCCTGACCATTGTCGCGCAGGACTCCGCCAAAACCAAAGACCTTGAAATCGTGCAGGGCAACGACCCCGAGGCGGTGGAAAAATCCAATGAGGTCGTGACCCAAATCATCCCCGTGCGCCACGCCAACGTCAACCAACTGGTGCCCAACCTGGAATTGCTGCTGCCGTCCACGGCCACGCTCACCGCCAACGAAAGCGCCAGCTCGCTGATCCTGGTGGCGACCAAGACCGACATCAAACGCATGCTGAAAATCATCTCCGCCCTGGACACCTCGATTGCCAGCGTTTCCACCATCCGGGTGCTGCCGCTCAAATACGCGGACGCCAAAGAAACCGCGACGCTCATTACCCAGCTATTCGCCCCCCCGCCCGGAAGCCAAACCACCGGCCGCGGCGGCTTTTTCAGCATGTTTGGCGGCGGCGGTCCGCCCGGGTTTGGCGACCGCGGCCGCGGCAGCAGCAGCAACAACCGGAGCGGCCCCGGCAGCGGCGCGGCCGCCGCGCAGGTGGTGGCGGTGGGCGACGACCGCTCCAATTCGGTCGTGATCAGCGCGCCCGCGGACCTGCTGGCCACCATCGTGACCATGGTCATGGAAATTGACCAGGAGGTCACCGATGTCACCGAGTTGCGCGTCTTTCGCCTGGCCAACGCGGATCCCGCGGAAATCTCCGAGCAACTGGCCCTGCTGTTCCCCGAGCCCACCGGCGCTTCCGGCACCGGCAGCACGGGCTCCCAGATGCCCTTCTTTTTCCGCGGCAGCACCGCCACCCGCCGCGGCGGCGGCGCCAGCGACAGCGACCGCGCCAAAAAGATGGGCCGGGTGCTGGCCGTGGCCGACCCGCGCACCTCTTCCCTCATCGTGATGGCCTCCAAGACGCTCATGCCGCAGATCGCCGACATGATCGCGGAGCTGGATGCCGACAAAGGCCGCAAGGAGGTCGTGGGATTCTATGACCTGCAAAACGCGGACCCCCAGGATGTGCAAGCGGCGCTCGAGGACCTGTTCAACCGCAATACGCGCAGGAGCAGCAGCAGCCAAAACTCCCGGTTGGGGGATAACAATCCCCTGACCCGCCGGGCGACGCAAAACACGCAGGCCACTTCCGGCCGGACCGTCCGCAGCACCGGGGCTGCGACCCGGAATACCAGCGGCGGTTTTTAGCCGCCCGCGTCCCGGGACGGAAACCCTGAGCACGAACCACACCACGAGGTAATTATGAGAAAAACGAATATCCAATGGCGAGCGGGCCTGGCCGGAAGCCTGGCCCTGGCCCTGGCCCTGGCCTTCCCGCTCCACGCCCAGCAGCGCAGCGGCTTTGTCGGCGGCGCCCCGGGCGGCGCCGGCGCCCGCGGCGGCATGAGCGGCAGCAGCACCTCCCGGCAGTACCCCAACAACACCACCATCGGGGACGCCTATTTCTCGATTGATCCGGAAACCCGCCGCGTCGTGTATATCGCCGACGAAGCGACCGCGCAGCAAATCAGCCGGGTGCTCACCAACCTGGACCGCCCCAAGCCCCAGGTGCTCATCAAAGTCGTCTTCCTCGAAGTCTCGCATACGCGCGCGTCCGACATCGGCCTGGAAGGCGGCTGGGGCCGCCAGAATATGAGCGGCACCGTGCAGGACGCCAGCGCCGTCAACGGCTTTGGCCTGTCCGGCTTGAGCACGTCCGTCGGCACCAACCTCAACCGGTTCGGCCAGCCGTTTTCGAGCTTCTCGGCGGCGTCGCCGATCTCCCAGAACGGCGCGGGGCTGTACCAAATCCTCGGGCAGGATTACCAGGTCACCCTGCGGGCCATTGCGCAAGCCGGCAACGCCAAGGTGCTGTCCCGCCCCTCCATCCTCGCCCGCAACAATCAGCCCGCCACCATCACCGTCGGCCAGCAGGTGCCGTTAATCACCGGCGTCCGCTACGACAACTACGGCAATACCATCAACTCCGTCACCTACCGGGACGTGGGCGTGATTTTGAATGTGACCCCCTTCATCACCGCCGACGGCCTGGTGCAGATGATCGTCTCGCCCGAAATCTCCTCGGTGAATTTCACGGCCACCACCCAAATCTCGGCGGGCGTCAACGCCCCCACCATTGACATCCGCTCCGCCGACACCGTGGTGGTCACCGCCGACGGCCAGACGGTCATCATCGGCGGCCTCATCAACAGCACCAAAGCCCGCTCCGACACCAAAATCCCGGTGCTGGGCGACATCCCCCTGCTGGGAAACCTCTTCAAACGGCAGCAACGGAGCAGCAACCTGAACGAACTGCTCATTTTCCTCACCCCGCATATCGTGCAGGCGCCCACGGAACTGGCCGCGCTCACCGCCCGCGAGCGGGAAAACTCCAAAGTGCCCCAAGGGCTGACCGAGGAGGAGCTCAACCAGTTCCTGGACCAGTTGCCCGCGCAGAAACCGCTGCCGCGCTCGAATCCGCGGCCCGGCAAACGGGCGCCCGCCCCCCAGCCCGGCGATTCCTGACCGCTCCCGGCGTCCGCGCATGAAACCGCCCCACCCCGCCCGCCGATGGAACTGAGCCGCCGCAGCTTGCTGGTGTATGGCCTGCTCGGAGCCCTCTGGGTCCTGGTGCTGGGCTGGCAGACGCAGGAGCACGTGCGCGTCCGGGAGGCGGCCCGGACCGGCTTGCGCAACCGCGCCAAGGACATCGCCAACACGCTCAGCGCCATCATTCGCGGCATGCGCTTCCGCGGGGTCATTCCCCAGGAACGCCTGGAACCCGTCCTCAACGAACTGATCCACGGCCGCACCAACGAGCTGATCCAGTCCAGCGAACTGCTCTCCATCGTTTTGCTCAACGCCACCAACCAGCCCGTCGCCTCCGCCGGCCAGCCGATTGACCTCCAACGAAAAGACCTGCTGCAGGAAGGCGAGCACTGGGGCGCGCGGAGCGTCACGCTCGTCAACCCGGTGGACCTGGGCGCCAGCCTCAGCGCCCTGGGCGTGACCAATACCGTGATCCTGCCGCTCCCCGGCGAGTTCACCAACCGCGGCAGCGAGCTCGGCCATGAGTTCACCCGCCGGGGCCCCCCGCCCCCGGAAGAGATGCTCCCGCCGCGAACCCCGCCCCCGCCGGATGCGGGCGAGTTTCAGCCCGGCGGCCGGCCCGGCCGGACGCGCGAGCCGGGGAGCCGGCCGCGGCGGCCTTTCTGGCTGCGGGGCATGGCGGAGGAGGACTTTCAATCCCTGGTCGCCAAGCAAACCCTCCACGGGCTGGTGCTCACCCTGTCCACCGAGGGGCTGGCGGCGGCGATCACGCGGGATTTGTGGCTGCGGACCATCATCGTCGCGCTGGCCGGGCTCTCCGTCCTCGGCTCCGCCCTGGCCTGGCGAAACCTGGCCAAATCCTCCGAGCTGCAAATTCGCCTGGTGCGGACCAGCGAAATGAACACCCGCCTCAAGGAGATGAACCTCGCCGCCGCCGGGCTCGCCCACGAAACCCGCAACCCCCTCAACATCATCCGCGGCCTCGCCCAGATGATCTCCCGGCAAACCGCCGCCCCGGCGGAGATTCAGGAACGCTCGCGGGCGATCATTGCGGAGGCCGACAAAGTCGCCGCGCAGTTGAACGAGTTCATCAACTACTCCCGCCCGCGCGAAATCCGCCGCACCCGCCTCGCCCTCAACGCGGTGCTCAACGAAGTCGTCCGCGCCCTGAATTACGACCTGGAGGAAAAGCAGATCAACCTGCAGATCAAAGGCGAGCCCCTCACCGTCGAAGCCGACGAGCAGTCCTTCCGGCAGGCCCTCTTCAACCTGCTGCTCAACGCCATTCAAGCCGTCGAGCCCCGCGGGGAAATCCAGATCGCCGCCGAAAAACGCAATGCCGCCGAGGCCACGCTCGAAGTGCGCGACAACGGCCCCGGCGTCCCCCCCGGGCACCGGGCGGAAATCTTCAAACCCTATTTCACGACCCAGAAACAAGGCACCGGCCTGGGGCTCGCGGTCGTGCAGCAAATCGTGCTCGCGCATGGCTGGGAGGTGGAATGCCTGCCCCACGAACCGCGCGGCGCTATCTTCCGCATCTCCCACTTGAAACTCGCCGCCTGAGCCCCGCCGCCCGCCGCCGCCCGCGCCCGCGCCCGCCCCCGCCCGGGCCAACCCCGCCCCGCCCGAAACTCATCCCCGCTTCCCGTGCCGCCCCGGCTGGCCGCCGAACCGCGCCGGGCTAACGGCGCGCGCCCAGCCGCAGGGTGGCCACCACCGGGCAGTGGTCGCTCGGAAACTGGCCCTCGCGCGAGAAGGTGGCGATCTCGATGCGCTCGACCGCCACGTTGCCCCGGCTCAGGATCCAGTCAATGCGCGCCCCGTTCTTCTGCAGCGCCTTGAAATGATTCATGGTTCCAATCCCTTCATTCACCCGCTTCGGCGCGGCCACCCAGGTGTCGGTGAAGAATTGGTCGCCCGTGAGTATGGAATAGGCCTTGTTGCTCCCGGCGGCGGCGTTGAAATCGCCCACCAGCAAAACCGGCAGTTGATGCTTGAAGGCGGCCACGCGGTCGCGGATGAGCTGGGCGCCTTTCTCGCGGGCCGCCTGCACCTCGTGGTCGAGATGCGTGTTGACGAAAACAAATTGCTCCCCGGACTGCCGATCCCGGAATTGCACCCACGTCACCATGCGGGCCAGCCGGGGGCCCCAGGTCTTCGAGCCGATGCTTTCCGGCGTGTCCGACAGCCAGAAATGATCAAACGCCACCGGCTCCAGCCGCGCCGGGCGATAAAACACCGCCATGAACTCGCCGCGGCTGCCGCCGTCGCGCCCCATCCCAATCCACTGATACGCCGGCAGGTCCGCGGCGAGATCTTGCAACTGGCTATAAATCCCCTCCTGCGTCCCCATCACATCCGGCGCCAGCTTTTGAATCAGCTCAACCATCAACGGCCGGCGCACCGGCCAGGCATTGGGGGGAGTCGGGCTGGCAAACCGCAGGTTGTAGGACACCACCGTCAACGCGCCGGACGCCGCCGCCGAGGCCGCGCCCTGGGCCCCCGCCCGGAGCGGGAGCAGGCCGGAGCCGCCAACGGCGAGGATGAGGATGGCCGCGAGATAATGAATGGAAGCGCTTCGTTTCATATCCCGCAGTCTAGCCCATCACGGGCGGCAGGCAAGCCTCTCCGCGGCGGCCCGGGTTGATTGCCCGGGAAAGGGACCGCGCCGGGCCGGGAACACCGCCGTTTGCGCCCGGGCACGGTGGCGGGCGAACCCCCTGCCCCCGCCGCCCGCTGGCGCGTGATTTGCTCTCTGCCAATTGTGCCGAAAGTGATTTATACAGCCAATGAAGCCAATCGCGGCTTCATCAGCGCCATGCTGGCGCCGGTGGATGCCCGGCGCGAACCCCGGTTTGGAATGCGTCAAGCCCTGTGGGCCGCGACCTTCGTTGTGGGAGCAATGGTTCTGATGCGCCTGCTGCTGGCCGGTTAGCCCGCCGCAGGCCACCAAAAACATCTACCGCCGGGGCCGCCGCGCCCCGGCCGGCCGGAGTGCCCCGATTCGGGCGCACCCTCCGCGTCCCTGTCTCAATTCAGGACACTCAAGCCCCGCTGGCCGCCGCGTACAGGGCGTCCAGATTGGCCAGCGGCGCGGCCGCCGGCACGTCGCACCCGGAGGAAAGCACATAATTGCGATGAGCGCCCGCCCGGGATAAAAGCTCCGCGGCGCGCGCCCGCACTTCCGCGGGGGCTAATTGGCAAAAGACGCCGGCCGGATCCAGGTTGCCGCACAGCACCACCCCGGGCGGCACCTTGCCCAGCGCGGACGGCAAGTCCATGGGCGCGCCGAAGTGGAAAGCGCTCAGCCCCGTCTCCAGGATGGCCGCCAGGTGCAGCTCCTTGGCGGCGCAATTATGCAAGATCAACCCGAAGTCCTCGCCGCCGGCCGCCGCGGCGATATGCCGGATATACCCGGAGGAATGAGCCGCGACGCCGCGCGGCGACAACAGCCCCGCGGCCGGCTCGGCCATGATCAAGCCATCGGCTCCGGCCTGCCGGAAAGCGCGCGCATAAGCGGCCAGGAAGGCCGTGCTCTTCTCCAGCACCACCGCCATGAGTTCCGGCTCCGCCAGCGTCATTTCCAGCGCCTCGCTCACCCCCACCAGCCGCGAAGCCAGCGAAAACGGGCCAATGCACCCTCCCAGCACCAAAGGCCGCGACGGCAGTTGCTTCAGCCGCCGCACCGTCTCCAAGTACACCGCCGTGCGCCGGTCTCCCGGCTGCGGCACCGGCAGCGCCCGGGCTTGCTCCAGGGTCGTCACCAGCCGCCCGGTCACCGAGGGGATTTCGTTGTCCGCCAGGTGCAGCGCGCACCCGAAAGCCTCGGCTTCGGCGCTGAGGTCCATCGCGGACAACACGACCGGCGTCCGGTAGCGCTCGTGAAGCGCCGCGACCGCCTCAAACTGCGCCGAGGCATCATTGACCGCCTGCCGCACCGTTGCCCCCGTTAACGCCAGGCCCGGATACGTCGCAATCGGCAGCACCAGGCGGCGCGGCAACCCCAGAACCAACCGGTTAAAGCGATGAGTCGTCATCGCGGAAGTCTTTAGACTCGCTCGCGCAGCCGCAAGCAATCTTTCACGCTAGCCAGGCTCTATTCCCGGAAAGAACCCCGCCCCAACCCGTCCCCGCTCCACAAAAATCCAGAGAAAGCCGCCAACAATCCCCCCGCCCACCCCCGTCCTCCCCCCGTCTTTTCTAGCCGTGTACAAGGGGTGTACAAGGGATGCTCATCGGAAGTCCATGGGATTTTAGCTAGTACATCCGATGAGCATCCCTTGTACACCCCTTGTACACGGCCAGGAGGGAGCCATGAAGTAGCTTGAAAAAATGAAGTTAGCGAGAATCGTAGGACGACTGGGTATTTTGAGGAGTTTGAGGTGGAAGTGGGCTTTTAAGGGCTGAATTGGGGGGAGTGTCCAATAAATGGACAGTCTGGCGGGGATGCGATGGGAAAGGGTATTGGCGGGCGGGAGGCTGTCGGGGCGGTATGGGCGTGCGAGGGTGTGGGTTATTCGGGAGAGGCCTTTGGAGGCGCTGTCTTGGCTTGCGTTCGGGGTTGGGTTGGATTACAACCGCTCACGCGAAATGAATACGAACAATGGACTTCCTTTAATCGCACCACGAGTCACACCTGTATTGGATCCGGCTTTCCGCCCGGCGGTGCTGGCCAATCGCGCTTTTCGGGCGCTGGCCCGGGCCACCGCCGGTTCGGGGATGGTTCGACTGGCGTTGGAACAGACCGACGGCACCGTGTCCCATTATAGTTCGGAGATTCTGCCCGACAGCCATCCGCAGGCCGCGGGCAATTTTGCCTACCTGGAGCGCATTGCCAAATTCCTGCTGTGGTCACGCGGCGGGTTTCGCATTCATGTGGAAGGGCCGGCGGCGTTGGCGGCGAAGCTGGCGGCGCATTACCGGGAGACGCCCACCGGCAAGTTTGACTCGCATCTCGTGGGCGAGCGGATGTTTGATCAGCCGATCGAGGTGGTCCATGCCCAGACTTTGCCGCCGGAACGGCACGGCGCGACGTCGCTGGGCCGGCATCTGGACGGCTGCCGCATCGGCTTTGACCTGGGGGGCAGCGACCGGAAGGTGGCGGCGGTCATTGACGGCAAGGTGGTGTTCAGCGAAGAGACGGTCTGGGACCCCTACTTCCAGCCCGACCCGCAGTATCACTATGACGGCATCATGGATTCCCTCAAGAAAGCCGCCGCGCATCTGCCGCGGGTGGACGCCATCGGCGGCAGCGCGGCGGGGGTGTATGTGAACAACCGGGTCAAGGTCGCCTCGCTTTTCCGGGGCGTGCCCGCCGACGTGTTCACCCGGCGGGTGCGGGATTTGTTTCTGGAAATCCGCAAGGCCTGGAACCAGATTCCGCTGGAGGTGGTCAACGACGGCGAGGTCACGGCGCTGGCGGGCTCGATGTCGCTGGGCCAGAACCGCATCCTGGGGATTTCGCTCGGCACCAGCACCGCCGGCGGCTACGTCAACGCCGAGGGCAACATCACCTCGTGGCTGAACGAGCTGGCCTTTGTGCCGGTGGATCTCAACCCGGCCGCGCCGACCGATGAGTGGTCCGGCGACTATGGCTGCGGGGTGCAGTATTTCTCGCAGCAGTGCGTGGGGCGGCTGCTCGCGCCCGCGGGCATCGAGGTGGATCCGAAGCTGCCGCTGCCCGAGAAGCTCAAGCACGTGCAGCAGCTCATGAACCAGGGCGATTACCGCGCCCGCAAGATTTATGAGACCATCGGCGCCTACCTGGGCTATGCCATCGCGCATTTCACGGACTTCTATGACCTGGCGAATGTGCTGATCCTGGGCCGGGTCACCTCGGGGCCGGGCGGCGACGTCATTCTGGCCGGGGCCCGGGAAGTCCTGAAAGTGGAGTTCCCCGAGCTGGCCCGCCAGATCGCGTTCCACATTCCCGATGAGAAAGACAAGCGCCACGGCCAGGCGGTCGCGGCGGCGAGCCTGCCGAAGGTGGGGTAGCGGGCGGGCGGGAAAGCGCGTGCCATGTCCATCCGGCTTTGCGCATGAACGGGCGGGAATCCAGCGCGCGCGCCGCGCGGCGGCCGGGCGGGGCGCGGCAGTTTTTTAGCGGATCATCGGCCCCGGGGCTGTTCCCGGAGCGGACTTTTTGTTGTTGCACTCCTCCAAACCTTCAACCGTGAATAGATGTATATGACTCCTTATCATCAACTCGTATCTGATTATGCGCGCCTGCTCAAGCAGGGCCGCGCGCTTCCCCTCGGCACCTTTCCCCCCGCGGCGCGGCCGGAGATAGCCCCCCACGCGCCCAAGGCGCTGTTCTTTGCCCCGCACCCGGACGATGAGTGCATCGTCGGCGCCCTGGCGGTGCGTTTGATGCGCCAGGCGCGCATGAACCTCATCAACGTCGCCGTCACGCTGGGCAGCAAGAAGGAGCGGCAGCAGGAGCGGCTGCGCGAGCTGCAGGCGGCCTGTCATTACCTTGGCTTTACCCTGGTGACCACGGCGCCCAATGGGCTGGAGCGGATCACGCCCAAAACCCGCGAGCAGGACCCGCAATACTGGGCGGCGTGCGTCGGGGTGATTAAGAACATCCTGGAGCAGCATCAGCCCAAAGTGGTGCTGTGCCCGCACGATCGCGATTGGAACGGGACGCACATAGGCACCCACCACCTCGTGGTGGATGCCTTGAAGCAGATGCCCGCCAGCTATGCCTGCTACCTGGTCGAGACCGAGTTTTGGGGCGCGATGACGGATCCGAACCTGATGGTGGAAGTCAGCGCCGAAGACCTGGCGGATATGATCGCGGCGACCAGCTTCCACGTGGGCGAGGTGAAGCGCAATCCCTACCATCTGCTGCTGCCGCCGTGGATGATGGACAACGTGCGCCGGGGCGGCGAGGTCGTCGGGGGGCAGGGCGGGGCGGCGCCGGATTACACGTTTGCGGTGCTCTATCGGTTGCGCAAGTGGAGCCAGGGCCAGGCGGTGAGGTTTTATGAGGGCGGCAAACAGGCGCCGCTGTCTTTGAACATCGCCGAGCTGTTTGCCTGAGCCGGTTCCCCGGCGCCGGAGCGGGCATGCACGAGAAATTCATGCGGGCGGCGATCCGCCTGTCGGTGCAAAAGATGCGCCAGGGCCAGGGCGGTCCCTTCGGGGCGGTGGTGGTGCGCCGGGGGAAGATCGTGGGCCGCGGCTGGAACCGGGTGACCACGGCCAACGACCCGACCGCGCACGCGGAGATCGCCGCCATTCGGGAGGCGTGCCGGCGGTTGCGGAGCTTCCAGCTTGACGAGTGCGATCTGTACACCAGTTGCGAGCCCTGCCCGATGTGCCTGGCGGCCATCTATTGGGCGCGCCTGCGGCAGGTCTTTTACGGCAATACCCGCCGGGACGCCGCCCGGATTGGCTTTGACGACGACTTCATCTACCGCGAGGTTGCGTTGCCCATCGGGAAGCGCCAGCGCCGGCTCCGGCAGCTCCTGCGCCCGGAGGCCCTGGCCGCCTTCCGGGAGTGGGAGCGCAAGCCGGACAAGGTTTGCTACTGAGCGCCGCGCGCGGGGGGCTTCCGGCGGCGGGGGAGCGGGCCGGCCGCCGGGGCGGGAGAGCGCGGGCGATCGGGGCGGCCGGGCGGCGGACAATAATTTGCATTTTGTGCTTGCAGCGGCGCGGCAGACAGCGTTAATTCGCGCTTAGTCGAAAGACTTCAGGCAGCAACTAACAACAATAAACAAGACAGTTATTATGGCTAAAGCACTCTCTAAATCTCAAATCGCCGCCGCGATCGCTGAAAAGAACGATATCTCCAAAAAGCAAGCCGTCCAGATCCTCGAATCCATCTGTGAGCTGGCTTACAAGCAGGCCAAGAACACCTTTACCTTCCCGGGCCTGGGCAAGCTCGTGCTGGTGAATCGCGCCGCCCGCACCGGGCGCAATCCCGCGACGGGCGCCACCATTCAAATCCCCGCCAAGCGCGTGGTGAAGTTCCGCGTCTCCAAGGCCGCCAAGGATGCGATCCTGGGCGCCAAATAGTTTCCCCGTGGTTGTTGCGGCACCCGGGCGCGCCCAGGGTGCCTTTTTGGTCGGACGGTGAAGATCGCAGTCGTCGGCTGCGGAGCGGTGGGCAGCTATTACGGCGCCCAGTTGGCGCGGGCCGGGCATGCGGTTCATTTCCTTTTGCGGTCGGATTATGAAGCCGTGCGCCGCCAGGGCGTGCGGATTCAGAGTCCGGAGGGCCAGTTCCAGGTCCACCCGCATTGTGCCCGGCGCCCGGAGGAAATCGGCCCCGCCGACCTGGTTCTCATCGGGCTCAAGACCACCGCCAACGGGCAGTTTCCCGCGCTGCTTCCGCCGTTGGTGGGGCCGGAGAGCGCCGTGCTCACGCTCCAGAACGGTTTGGGCAATGAAGAACAGCTTGCCCGCCTTTTCCCGGCGGCGCAGATCCTGGGCGGGCTGTGCTTCGTCTGTTTGAACCGGATCGCGCCGGGCGTCATTCGGCATATCGGGTTCGGACAGGTGGTCCTGGGCGAATTCCAGCGTCCGCCGGCGCCGCGCACGCGCGCGATTGCGGCTCGCTTCGCCGAGGCGGGCGTTCCCTGCACCGTCACGGACGACCTGGCGCGGACGCATTGGGAGAAGCTGGTGTGGAACATCCCTTTTAATGGTCTGGGCGTGGCGGGGGCGGCGGGCCCGGAAGTGCTGCACCAGCTTGCGGGTTCGGAAGGTTCCGCGGAGGATGCCCTCCCGCCGGGATCGCCGCCGGGCGGCTGTCTCACCACTGACATTCTTTTGGCGGATGCGCGCTGGAGCCGGCTGGTGCGCGAGTTGATGCGCGAAGTCATAGCCGCCGCGCGCGCGCTGGGGCACGCGGTCCCGGATGATTTTGCCGGCCCGCTGATCGAGCGCACCCGGGCGATGGGCGCCTACAAGGCTTCGACGTTGATTGATTTCGAACGCGGCCAGCCGCTCGAGTTGCAGAGCCTTTTCCAGGAGCCTCTCCGCCAGGCCCTTCGCGCGGGCGTGGCCGTTCCGCGGCTTGCGGCCCTGTGCCAGGTGCTGGAGCGCCTGGCGGACCGCCAGCCGGCGGCGGGGTGATCCCGAGGCGATCCGTTTCGCCGGGCCGGGGCGCGGGGCAACGCATTGGGGGCGGCGTGATTTGCCCTTGCGGGCGCGGCGCAAAACCCATACTGTGGCAGTGGTTGCGCGGTTAGCTCAGTGGTAGAGCACTTCCTTGACACGGAAGGGGTCAGAGGTTCAAACCCTCTATCGCGCACCATCCTCAAACCATTCTCCCCGGAAAGCGGCTTGGGCGGCGTTCTGCCCGGGGCGCGGGTTGCCGGGCGGCTCTGCCGGTCAGTCCTGGGATTGCCGGTGCAGCCCATGCTGCTGCACGCTGAACACGTATTTGGCGAAGCGCCGGTGGGGCGAGCTTAACCCGGCCACCAGTTGCCGCAGCCAGGGCGGCATGGGGCCGGTGACCTTCACTTCGAGCACGACGTTGTTTCCACAGAGCGGCTGCGGGTTTCGCATCGCGGTGGTCAGGCGCAACGCGGTGACGGGCTCGGACCGGACATCGCGATCCAGGGTCACCCGCACGGCGTTGCTGTTTTTCGAGACGTAGGCCTCGCGGCGGTAGGCGATGTGCAGCTTTGGCCCGGCGTCCAGTTTTAGCAATTTGCCGATGAAATGCTGCAGGGCGCGGGAGTGGCCTTCGGGGGCGGTTTCGCCGGCGAGCGGGCCGGGGACGCGCCCGGCAATCACGGCGCCCAACTGGTCCCGCCGCACCGGGCAGCGCCGTTTGATGGTCTGGCCTCCCTCGCGGGTTTTTACTTCGACGTAGGCGGGCGCGGCATGGTCGTCATCGTAGAACCGGATTCGCAGCTTGGCGCGGTCTTTTTCTTTTTTGAGCGCCGCCCAGTAGGTATGCAGCCGGTTGGAATCCAGGTAAACGCTGTGGACATCGTAGCCGGCGTCGGGGTGCGCCGCGCCGTGCGCGTCCAGCGCCAGGCGCCGCCGCAGGAGGGGCCGGAGTTGGCGGGCCTGGTCGTGGCTGAGCAGGTATTTCGCTTCCACGCGGAGCTCTTGCAGTTCCTGGCGGCTCGATTTCATTCCGGGTTCGTTTGGTTTATCGCATCATTAAACCACCTGCGGATGATCTCGCCGGCGTAATCCGCAGGTGGGGCCAGGCTTGGTTGCGTTCACCAGGCAGCAGGCTGCATTCGGGCAGCCCCGACCGGGGATCGTCGTCTCGGCTCAACGCCACTGCCAGGCCAAATTTTCGTCCGGCCTACCCTCCCGCCTCATGCTAGTTTTATGCCAACACAGTTGAGCCGGTGGCGGGAGGGTTTGGCGCTGCTGGCGTCCGGGTGGCGGAACATTTCGTTTCACTGCCGGTGCAAACCGTGCCGGCGCGCTGTGGGAAGGAGGCCCGATCTGACCGGCCGCGCGCCGGGCCGGGCCGGGCGCGCCGGCTGGCCGCCGCCGGGGAGCGCCCCGTGAGCGGGCATCCTCAAATCCGGCGGTTGCGGATTTGAGGATGTTCGCGGCGAAGCCGCAGGCGGTCCCGGGGCCGGCCGGTTTGCGGGCGGACGGGCCCGCCGGGCGCGGGATTACAGGTGGTAATGCTTGGCCGCCTCGGGCTGGTACAAGACCTTGAGGACCTTGAGCCGCACCCGGCCGGCGGGAACTTCCCAATCAAATTCGTCCCCTTCGCGCTGGCCGAGCATGGCGGTTCCGATGGGGGCCAGCACCGAAATCCGGTCCTGCTCGGGATTCGCCTTTTCCGGGAAGACCAGGGTGAAGGTCATGACCTCTTTGCTTTCCAGGTCGCGGAGCTGGGCCTGGGAGTTCATGGTGATGACATCGGCGGGCAAGTCGGCCGGCTCGACCACGCGCGCGTGATCCAGCTCGCTGCGCAGGCTGTCCAGGTCGTCCCGGCCATGCTTGGGGGAGGCGACCAGCGAGCGCAGGCGGATCATATCCGCGTTGGTGATGTAGATAGTGCGTTTAGCAGGAGCGGTCATTGTGTTTTTCCTTTCCGTTCAAGTGAGGTTCGTTCGCGAGCAGAGAATCAGGTGGCAAGCCAGAAGGCCATGTCCGTGATTTGTTTTTGCGTGCCCAGGACCAGCAACCGGTCGCCCGCCTTGAGGGTGTCGAACTTTCCGACCGTGAGGCGCGTATCGCCTTCGCGTTCGAGTCCGACCACCTGGATGCCCAGTTGCTGCGTGAGTTTGAGTTCGCCCAGCGATTTGCCGATATGCCGGGAGGAGGCCGGCACCAGGAGCGGCTCGAGGCACAGGTCCGCGAAGGAGGGCTCGCGGCCGTTTCCCGATGCGAGTTGGGGTTCCAGGGCGCTGAGCCAGCGTTCGGCCTGGCGCAGGTCTTTTTCCGCGCCCAGGAGCAGCAGCTTGTCGTTGGGGTATAAAACCGTGTTCGGCTCGGGGTTGGGCAGATGGTAGCCCTGCCGCTCGATGCCGACGATATTGGCGGAAAACATCTGGCGCAGCGGCAGGTCATGGATGGCTTTGCCCGCCGCCCGGGTTTGCTCGCCCACGACATGCTCGCGGGCGCGCAAATGCCAGCGCTCGCTGTGCTGCTGCCAGTTTGCGCGGGACACGCCCGGGGCGGCGAACGCGGAACCCTGCAGGTGCGCGCGCAGGTCAATCTGGAAACGGCTGTGCCAGCGGACCAGCTTGCGCCAGAAGAGGAGGGTCAGGGCCACCGCCACCGCCAGGAAGGCGAACAGGCTTTTCCGGGGCAGCGATTCATACGGGACGAAGATCGAGACCCAGGCCAGGATCAGCACGTAAGCCGCCCCGTGCAGCAGTTTCTCGAAAGCCGGCTGCAGCTTGTCCCGGTGCCGGTGCCCGCGGGTTGCGGCTTCGGCGCAAATCATGGAAATCACTTCCACCGTGCGCCACAGCGCCACGAGCGGCACCAGGAGCAACAGGAGGAACCCCAGCCAGAAAAGAGCCGGCAAGCCGATCGGCGCGGGCCAATCCGGGGAGAGCCATTGGGCGATCAGGCGATACCCCGGTTGCGCGAAGATCAACAGGCCGGAAATGAACAGGACTTCGCCGGCAAGCTGGAGCCAGCGGGGGCCGGTCAGCCGCCAGAACAGGCTCGAGCGCTGGCGATGGCGGAAGCTTTCCACCCAATCGTGATAGAACTCCACCGCTTTGCGCACAAACTCCGGCTGCCAGCGTTCGAACCCGTCGCTGAACCGGCCGGGGTGGCGGATGATGATCGGTGTCGTCAGGGTGCTGAGGAGGCACAGGCCGATGGCCAGGGCGTAGAACCAATCCGGCACGATCCGGGCCTGGACGGCTGCCAGCGCGATGATGAGGGAAAATTCGCCGATTGGCGTCAGGCAGATTCCCGCGCGCACCGCGTCGCCGGTCTGCTGCCCCACCACCAGCAGCGCCAGGCTGGAGGCGAAGCTCCGCCAGAGCAGCGCGAAAGCAAACACCAGCAACACCAGCGGCCAGACGCCCGCCAGCAGCTTGAGTTCGAAGAGCATTCCCACCGCCACAAAGAACAGGGCGCCAAACACCTCGCACAGCCCGCCCAGGGATTGCTCGACTTGCGCCTTGTGGCCGGTGCTGGCCACGACGCTCCCGAGCAGGAACGCGCCAATCGCGGCCGAGAAGCCGGCCTTCGTGGACAGCAGCGCCATCGCCAGCAGCAGGCCCACGATGAAGAGCGTGCGCAGCTCGCCGGAGGTGTTGCGGTTGAGCCGCTTAATCAGCGGCGGCACCGCCAGGAGCGCCACGATGAGCATGGTCGCCATGACCGCCGCCAGCCGGAAGATGGTCTCCAGCAGCGCGCCGGGGGCCACGGCCGCGGACGTTTGTATGACGCTGAGCAGCGTCAGCATCACCACCGCCACCAAATCATCCAGCGCGGTCACGGTCAGCGCCGTCTGGCCGAAGATGCTGTGCAGGGCGTTATTTTCGCGCAGGGTTTTTCCGATAATGGCGGTGCTTGAAACCATCAGCATGCCGGCCAGGACCAGGCCGTAAACGGGCGGCCAGCCCAGCAGGTACGCCAGCAGCCGGCTGCCGTTGAACACGAAGATGGCAATGATGAAGGTTGCCAGGACCAGGGGCAGACCCATGCTTTTTAATCGCTGCAACTGAAGGCCCTGGCCAATCTGGAAAATCAAAAAGACCAGCCCGACCTGGGCCAGCGCGTGGATCCGGTTGGTGTCATCCACCATGACGAAGAACGGCATGTGCGGGCCAATCAGAATCCCCGCCGTGATGTAGCCCAGGATCAAGGGAAGCCCCAGCCGCCGGCACAGCCAGCCGGCAGTGGCGGCTACCAGCATGACCAGCCCCAAATCCTGAATGAAATCAATGCCAACCATAGCGAGAGGGGAGCGAGGCCCGGAGACCCTTATTGCCTGGGATGGGAGAGGTCAATCGCCGCCGCCGCGCCGGGGACCGGGGAGGGGGCCGGGAATTGTGGTTCCGGGCCGGGGCACAATAGGACCCGGACGGAGGCTGGCCGCACATGGGGCTCGCATCCGCTTCCTGCCGCGATTGCACCGAAGTTCACCATTCGCGACCTACCATACTCGTTAATGGCCGCAATGCCAATCGCGATTTTCATTTCACGGCGGTCTTTTTCCTGGCTTAAATATCGCCCGCAATGAGCAAGCGAACCAAGACCGGCGCCGCCGCCGCGGCTGAATCAGGCGTCGGGGACGCCTCCGGGTGGGCGTGGCTGAGGCGGCCGGGCGTGCTGTGCCTGTTGCTGGCACTGGCGACCCTGGCGGTCTTTCTGCCGGTGGCGTGGCATGGCTTCGTCAACTATGACGACGCGGACTACGTCACCGAGAACGCGCAGGTTCAGGGCGGGCTGAAGTGGGCGAGTATTGTTTGGGCTTTTACCACCGGCCACGCCAGCAACTGGCACCCGCTGACCTGGATTTCTCACATGGCGGATTGCCAGCTTTTTGGCCTCCAGGCCGGCGGGCACCATCTCGTGAGCGTGGGCCTGCATATTGCCAATGCGCTCCTGCTGTTCGGGTTGTTGCGGCGCATGACGGGCGCGCTCTGGCGCAGCGCGTTGGTGGCCGCCCTGTTTGCGTTGCATCCGCTGCATGTGGAATCGGTGGCCTGGGCGTCCGAGCGCAAGGACGTGCTCAGCACGTTATTCTTTCTGCTGACGCTGTGGGCGTATACGGCCTACGCCGAAGGCCGGCGGCCGGAAGCGAGACCGGGCCGCGCGCGCCGCCCCGTCGCGAACTATCTCCTGGCCCTGGGTTGTTTCGCCCTGGGCCTGATGAGCAAGCCGATGCTGGTGACGCTGCCGTTCGTGTTGTTGCTCCTGGACTACTGGCCGCTGCAGCGATGGCCGCGCCGGGCGCCCGCGGCGCAACCGGACACGGCGACCGGCCGGCCGCGCCCGGGTTTATTTTCCCTCCTGCTGGAAAAGGCGCCGTTCTTTGCGCTGGCGGCCGCTTCCAGCATCGTCACCTACTTCGTGCAGCGGCACGGCGGCGCTGTTTCGACCAGCCTGACGTTTGGCGAGCGGGTCGCCAACGCGCTCATTTCCTACGCTCGCTATATCGGCAAGACGTTCTGGCCGTTGGACCTTTCGATTCTCTACCCGCATCCGGGCCGCTGGCCGCTGGGAGCGGGGGCGGGGGCGGCGGTGCTGCTGCTGGCCATCTCGGTGGTGGTGGCCCGGCGAGCGCGAAAGCAGCCCTACCTGGCCGTGGGCTGGCTGTGGTTCTGCGGCACGCTGGTGCCGGTGATTGGGCTGGTGCAGGTGGGCATCCAATCCATGGCGGATCGCTATACGTATGTGCCCTTGATCGGCGGGTTCATCATGCTGGTGTGGGGCGTTGACGCGCTGGTGCCGGCGCGGCCCGGGCGCGGCAAAGCCCTGGCGCTGGGGGCGGGGCTGGGGTTGGCCGCTTGCGCCTTGCTGGCCGCGCGGCAGGTCCGATTCTGGCGCAATAGCGAGGCGCTCTTCAGCCATGCCGTCCGGGTGACGCGCGACAACTACCTGGCCCACAACAACCTGGGCTACTATCTGAACGGCCAGGGCCGGACGGCCGAAGCGGTGGAGCATTACCGCCGGGCCCTGCAGATCAAGCCGACCTACGAGGATGCGCTCAACAATCTCGGCTATGCGCTGGCCGCCCAGCGGCAGTTTGCCGAAGCCATCTCCCTCTACGAGGCGGCGCTGCGCTCCCGGCCCAAACATATCGAGGTCCACAACAACCTGGGCAATGCGCTCTCCGAGGTGGGCCGGATTGACGAGGCCATCCAGCACTACTCGTTCGTCCTCCAACAAAAACCCGGCCACGCGGACGCGCACAACAACCTGGGCATTGCCCTGGCCATGCAGGGCAAACTGGACGAAGCCATCCCCCATTTCCACGAAGCCATCCGGGCCAAAACCAATTACGCCAGCGCCCACAGCAACCTCGGCAACGCGCTGGCGGCGCAACACAAACTGGACGAGGCCATCCAGGAATATCAGATCGCCCTGCGGCTCAAGCCGCAAGACCCCCAGGCCCACAACAACCTGGGCAACGTGCTGGCGGAGCAGGGCAAGATCCCGGAGGCGATCGCGCAGTATCGGGAGGCGTTGCGCCTGCGGGCCGACAACCCCGAAGCCCACTTCAATCTCGCGCTGGGACTGCTCCGCCAAGGCCACCGCGAAGAGGCGGCGGAGCACCTGCGGGCGGCGTTGCGGCTTCGGCCCGACTACCCTGACGCCCGGCGTCACCTCGAGGCCCTGGCTCCCGCCGACCAAAATTGAGGCCGGGCGGCAGTCCGGCCGGCCGGCGCCGGATGGCGCCGAACGCCGCCGCCGCACCTTCGGATTGACTCGGCGGCTCGCGGCCCGAATCCTCCGGCGCATGTCCGAACTGTTTTGGTTCGTGGCCCACACCCGGCCGCGCAGAGAAAAGAAGCTGGCGGAGCATTGTCGGCGGCAGCAACTGGCCGTCGTCCTGCCGTGCTACCGCTCGGCGCATAAATACCGGGGCAAGACCGTCGTTTTCGATAAGCCGCTCTTTCCGGGCTATGTCTTTCTCCAGTTGGAGCCTGAACAAAAGGCCGCGGTGCGGCAAAACGACCATGTGGCCAACCTGCTCGAAGTCTATGACCAGGCGACCTTCCAGCGGCAGTTGCAGGCCATTCTCCTGGCCCTCGAGGCGAAGGTGGGCGTGCGCCTGGCGCCCGCCATTGGCGCGGGCATGCGCGTGCGGATCAAAACCGGCCCGCTGCAAGGCATCGAGGGCTGGGTCGAGCGGCGTTCCGGCATGAGCACCGTGCTGCTGCGGCTGGACTTCATCAACCAGGCCGCGGCCGTCAAACTGGACGCCGACGCGCTCGAACTCATTTAAGCGCGGCGCTCCGTGTCCTCCCCCGGGATGCTCCCCCGCTCCGCTACCTCCTGCAAGGTTCCCGCCGGGCGTCAAGGCAGTGACGGAGCCCTGGGGAAGCCCGGGGCGCCGGGCGCAATTTCGGCCCTTGGTTGGCCCGGCGCGTTCGCCGCGGCGTCCGCGCCCGGCGCGCTTCCGGGACGAAGGCCGCGCCCGCGCCGGACCTGGGCGCCGCTTCGTTCTTGTGAATACCCGGTGATTAAGATTCAATAACTCAGATTCGCTCACAACCGGAACATCACGTTTGGTAGCGGCATGACAAACGCAAACACAGAAGGCAATAGCGGCGCGCCCAAGGATTTGCACCGGGCGCCGCGCCGCTCATCGTCCGCCGCGAGCCGGGCCCGGGTTGATCGGCTGCCGCCGCATTCGCCGGAAGCCGAGCAGGGCGTGCTGGGCTGCATTCTGCTCTCGCCCAACGAATGCCTGGGCGAGTGCATCGGGAAGTTCAAGCGCGGCGCGGAGGCCTTTTACGACCTGCGGCACCAGACCATTTTTAGCGCGCTGATCGAGATGTATGACGCCCGCCAGGCGATTGACCTCATCACGTTGCAGCAGCACCTCAAAAACCGGCAACTGCTCGAAGAAGTCGGCGGCCTCGCCTACCTCGGCAGCCTGTCCGACGCGGTGCCGTCGGCGGCCAACCTGGCGTATTACCTGGACATCGTGCAGGAGAAATACCTGCTGCGCAAAATGGTCCAGGTCTGCACGGAAACGGTCAACCGCGTCTATGAGCACGAGGGGGAAGTGGATCAATTGATGGACGAGATTGAGCGCAACATCCTGCGTGTCAGCGAATCCCGGGTCCAGTCGCAGACGGTCAAAATCAAGGAACTGGTGCACCAGGCCATCAACATCATCGAGAAATTCCACGAGGGGAAGGGGCAGCTCAGCGGCCTGGGAACCGGCTTTACCGACCTGGACCGGATAACCAGCGGGCTGCACGGCGGCGAAATGATCGTCATCGCGGCGCGCCCCAGCATGGGCAAGACCTCCCTGGCGATGAACATCGCCGAGCACGTCGCCCTCGAGCAGCGCCAACCGGTCGGCGTCTTCAGCCTGGAAATGACCGCGGAATCGCTCGTGCTGCGCATGTTGTGCTCGCGCGCGCGGGTGAACCTGCGCAGCATACGCGAAGGCTTCCTGGCGGAGCGCGATTTTCCCAAGCTCACCGCCGCCGCGGGCAAACTCTCCAACGCGCCGCTGTTCATTGAAGACTCCTCCGCCCTCTCGATCCTGCAACTGCGCGCCCAGGCCCGCCGCCTGGCCCAGCAATACGGCATCAAACTGTTTGTAGTTGACTATCTCCAACTGCTCCATTCTACTTCCCGTCGCGCCGAAAACCGGCAGCAGGAAATCGCCGACATCTCCAGCGGCCTCAAGGCCCTGGCCAAGGAACTGATGGTGCCGGTGGTGGTCCTGAGCCAGTTGAATCGGGAGATCGAGCGCGAAAAAGGCCGCCCGCCGCGGTTGTCGGACCTGCGGGAATCGGGCGCGATCGAACAGGACGCCGACGTGGTCGGGCTGCTCTACAAGCCGAAAGCGAGCGGCGACGACGAGGACGGCGGCGGCGCGGTGGAAGAAGACGCCGTGCCGGTGAACCTGTTGATTGCCAAGCAGCGCAACGGGCCGACCGGCGATGTGAATTTGATGTTCCTGAAATCCTATACGCGGTTTGAAAGCGCCGCCAAAGTCAGCGACGAAGACGTGCCGAATTGAATCCGCACCCATGAAACTCCTGCTTCGCCTTTGCGTGCCGCTCCTGCTGCTGGCCTGGCTGCCAGCCGGGTGGGGCCAGCCTGCCGCCGCCAAAATCCAGGCCATCCGCATCCAGCACATCGGCCCGCCCGCCACCAGCGATGAGCTGGTGCGCGCCCAGTTGCGCACGAAGGTCGGGGACAGCTACCTCCCGGCCGCGGTGGATGACGACGTGCGCAACCTCTACGCCACCGGCTTCTTCTACAACGTCCAGGTCACCGCCGACACCACCGCCGAGGGCATGACCCTGACCTACAAGGTGCAGGGCCGGCCGCGCCTGACGGAAATCAAGTTCCAGGGCAATACCCGGTTCAAGGACGCCCAACTGCTCAAGAAGCTCTCCTCGAAAGCCGGCGAGCCGCTGGACCTGCGCAAATTATTCACCGACACCCAGGAGCTCCAGAAGCTGTATCAAAAGAAAGGCTATTCGCGGACGGAAGCCAAATATGAATACCACCTGGACGAGCCGTCGGGCCTGGCCACCGCGACCTTTCTCATCACTGAAAGCCCCAAAATCAAAATCGTCGAGGTGGACTTCGTTGGCGCCAAGGCGTTCCCCCTGAAAAAACTGCGGAAGGTCATCAAGACCCGGAAGCACTGGATGTTTTCCTGGCTCACCCGCCGGGGCGTCTTCAAGGAAGAGCAGTTCGAGGAGGACAAGGAAAAGCTGGCGGAGTTCTACCGCAAGGCCGGCTACATTGATTTCGCCATCAAGGACGTGCAGTTCGTCAACCCCACCCCGCGCACCCTGATCGTCCGGTTCACCCTGTTTGAAGGCAACCAGTACAAGGTCGGCGCGATCAAGTTCACCGGCAACAAGCTGTTCAGCACCCCGGAGATTGTCGCCGGGTTGCAAGCCGGGCATAAGCGCAGCCGCAGCAAGGCCGCCCTCGGCCCCAACGGCCTGCCGATGGACGTGGGCGGCGTATTCACCGCCGGCGGCCTCGCCAAGGACGTGGAGGCGATTGAGGACTTCTACGGCGCCAAAGGATACATTGACGTGCAGGAGTCGTCCCGCAATTTGCGGGTGGTCAAAATCCCCAACACCGAAACGGGCACGATGGACCTCGAGTTCCAGATTGAGGAAGGGCAGCCGTCCTATATCGAGAAGATTGAAATTCGCGGCAACACCCGCACCAAGGACAAGGTCATCCGGCGCGAACTGGCCGTTGCGCCCGGCGAGTTGTTCGACATGGTGCGCGTCAAACTCAGCAAATCGCGCCTCGAAGGCCTGAGCTATTTCGACCGCGTGGAAGCCCGGCCCGAGCCCACGGATGTCCCGAATCGCAAGAACCTCGTCTTCGATGTGGAGGACAAGCGAACCGGAAACGTGATGCTGGGCGCGGGGTTCAGCAGCGTGGACGCGCTGGTCGGCTATGTCGAACTCTACGAAGGCAACTTCAATTTATCCCATCCCTTCCAACCGCCCTGGTTCCGGGGCGGCGGCCAGAAACTCCGCCTGCGGGCCATGATCGGCACCCGGCGCCAGGATTACCAGGTCACCTTCATCGAGCCCTGGTTCCTGGATCGTAAACTCCAATTGAGCGTTGACCTGTACTATCACGAATACAGCTTCCTGAGCCCCAAAGACCTGTATGACGAAACCCGCGTCGGCGGGCGCGTGGGCCTGGAGCGCGCGCTGGGCAGCGAGTTCCTGCGCGGCGGCGTCAACTACACGCTCGAGAACGTCAACATTGACCTGACCCATAAAGCCGTGACCGAAGGCCCCCGCGCCAATGTGCCGGATGACATTCGGGACGCCAGGGGCGACCACCTCCTGTCCCGCGTGGGCACCTCGCTCGCGTACGACACGCGCAACAGCGTCCGGCTGCCCAACAAAGGCCAGCGCACCGAGCTGACGGCCCAAATCACCACCGGCTCGGACACCTTCTACAAGCTGGAACTGACCAGCGCCTGGTACTTCCGCGGCCTGTTCCCGGGCCATGTGCTCGAACTGGGTGGCCGGTCGGGCGTGGCCGAAGCCCTGGGCGGGACGGACGACGTGCCGTTCTTCGAGCGCTACTACCTGGGCGGACTCTACAACCTGCGCGGCTTTAAGTACCGCTACATCAGCCCGCGCCAGAAACCCGAGCTGCGCGGGAATGAGCCCATCGGCGGCGACACGTACTGGTTCGGCTCGGCGGAATACAGCCTCCCCATCTTCGAGCAGGATCGCGGCATCGGGGTGCGCTTCGCGATCTTCTACGACATCGGCAGCGTGGACCGCCGTTCATACCGCCTCAACCTGAGCGACTTCAGCGACAACTGGGGCCTCGGCCTGCGCCTGAACCTGCCCATCGGCCCGCTGCGGCTCGACTATGGCTTCCCCATCCACCACGACAAATACAATAGCGGCTCCGGCAAATTCCAGTTTGGCGTCGGCTGGGAGCGCATGTTCTGATTTTCCCCGACCCGGATCGAACGCGGACGCCGCGCCGTTGTCTCATGCTTGAGACGCCGGCCGCCACAGGCAGTTTCGAGTTGCCGGCTTGCGAAAACTCTGATTGGCTCAATTCACAATGAAAAGTCTGTTAAAACAAACTCTTCCGGCGTTGCTGCTGGTTGCCTTGCTGGGCAATTCCGCCTGGGCGCAAGGGCGTATCGCCACCGTAGATCTGCGCAAGCTCTTCGACAACTACTGGAAGACCAAACAAGCCGACGCCGCGCTCAAGGAACGCGCCGCCGACATCGAAAAAGACCACCAAACCATGATCGAGGACTGGAAAAAGGCCAAGGACGACTACCAGGCCCTGCTGGCTGACGCCAGCAACCAGACCCTTTCCGTCGAAGAACGCGATAAACGCAAAAAGTCCGCCGAGGAAAAGTTCAAGCAAATTAAAGATTCCGAAGAGGCCATTGCCCAATATGAGCGCCAGGCTCGCACCTCCCTGGACGAACAGCGCAAACGCATGCGGGACAAGCTCGTCGAGGAAATCCGCGCCGTCGTTAAAGCCAAGGCGGTCTCCGCCGGCTATGGAACCGTGTTCGACACCGCCGCCGAAAGCGCCAATGGCACTCCGATTCTGCTCTACGCCAGCGGCGAAAACGATCTGACCGACGCGCTCCTGGCGCAACTCAATGTGGGCGCGCCCGCGGAAACCGCCAAGACGGATGAAAAGACCGCGAACAAGCAGGACGAGAAGAAAAAGGACAAAAAATAGCGGTCTGGCCGCAAGACCGTGCGCGGGGAAAAGGCTTTTGGCCCCGGCAGCGGGCAATCGTTGCGGCCTGGTCGGTTCCCTGCGGAAATAAGCCTTTGCCCGGGCGGTAGTTGCACCTCTGGAAACGGGTTAAACGCCAACCGCGCGAAGGCGCCTCCATATTCAGGTTCCCCCCCGCCGAAGCTTTTGCGGCGGCCAGGCAAAGCGTTACCCCCCGCGCCCACCCGATAGATTAAACAGAGACATACCCTGAACTTACCCTGCCTCCAGGCCGTGTACAAGGGGTGTACAAGGGATGCTCACCGGGAGTCCATGGGATTTTAGCTGGTACATCCGATGGGCATC
Source organism: Verrucomicrobiota bacterium (assembly GCA_012517205.1). Taxonomy (GTDB): domain Bacteria; phylum Verrucomicrobiota; class Verrucomicrobiia; order Limisphaerales; family UBA8199; genus UBA8199. The sequence continues at coordinate 10,864 of JAAYVL010000177.1, read as the reverse complement.
CCTTGTACACCCCTTGTACACGGCCTGGGGGCAGGGTGAATCCACGGTATTTGGATAGTGGACGAGGATGCTTGAAACGGCCGAAGCGAAGAGGGAGGTCGGAGTGGCGAGCAATAAGTTCGGTAAAAGCAGTTAGTTATAAATCCAAGGCTGGCGGGAATGGGTTTTTCAGGGAAGGGCGGGTGTCCGGGCAGGTTTTTGCTCCGCGAATGCCTTTCGCTTGTAAAATCAGGGGCTTACGTCTTCTTCGGGGGCGAATTGAAGTTGAAATCTGAATCGTTCCGGCTAAATGGGGGTGGGGCGTGCCAGAGCGAATGTTTAAGCTGGGTAGCCGGGGTGGAAGCGTTTGCTAAATACTGTGAAATCAGCAGCTATGCGCAAACCACCCCGCCGGAAGCGTCGCGAGAGGCATGGTTTTTGCCCGGGAAACGCCATTTGCCGTAATGGAGCGGCGGCCGATTCCCCGGTTTTTCGCGTTTTCGATGGGCTTTTATGCCGATTTGGATGCGGCGCCGGGGCTAAACCAGGGGATGTTTCCAGGGTTGGCGGTAGGGGCGGCGGAGGAGTTTGGTGGCGGCGCGATCCCCGACGACCTCGCGTTTCCGGGGGTCATAGACCAGTGCGCGCCCGAGTTGCATTGCCAGGTTGGCGAGGATGCAACTGGCGGTGGAGATGTGGCCCTCCTCGATATCGGCGATGGGCCGGCTCCGCTGTTCGATGGCGGCCAGGAAATCAAGCAGGTGGCGGCGGGTGGCGGGCGCGGCGTTGAGTTCAATCTCTTTTTCGGTCACGTCCTCGGGGTATTGCTCTTTTTCGTAAACACACTCGAAATGCCGGGGCGGGGAGTTCTTGTCCACCGGGACGAAGTCGGCGCGCAGGGTGCTGGCTTTGAGGACGCCTTTTTCACCGTGGATGAACAGCGCCCAGGGGTAGTCCGGGTCGGTGGGGGCGCCCCAGGTTCGATGTTGCCAGACGCAATGGAACTGGTCGTATTCGAAGGTTGCGGTCTGGGTATCGGAGATGTTGGACTTGCCTTCTTTTTGAACGTAGATGCCGCCGGCGGAGGAGATTCGTTTGGGCCAGCCCAGCCCCAGCATCCAGCGCACCGTATCGAGCATGTGGACGCACATATCGCCGACGATGCCGTTGCCGTATTCCATGAAGGTGCGCCACCAGCGGACGTGCGGGAGGCCGTCGTAGGGCCGCAGCGGGGCGGGGCCGGTCCACATTTCGTAGTCGAAGAAGTCGGGCACCGGCTCAACGGGCGGGTTGCCGTTGGCCCGCATGGGGAAGTAGCAGCACATGTCCACGTGGCCGATCCGGCCCAGCAAGCCGGCGTCCACGATTTGCCGTTTGGCTTCGATCAGATGGGGCGTGCTTTTGCGCTGGGTGCCGACCTGCACGACGCGGCGGTGGCGGCGGGCGGCGGCCAGCATGGCTTCGCCTTCCAGCACGTCCGCGCTGATGGGCTTTTGCACGTACACATCCGCCCCGGCCTCGAGGGCGGCGATGGTATGCAGGGCGTGCCAGTGATCCGGGCTGCCGACCAGGACGATGTCCAGGTCATGCGCGGCGAGCATTTGGCGGTAATCGCCGTAGGCGCGGGGCTTCTTTCCCGATTTCTGCCGTTGCCGGGCCATTTCGACCGCCTCGGCGAGCAACCGCTGGTCGGGGTCGCAGATGGAGACGATCTCGACCGGGGCCACCTGGACCAGGCGCCAGAGATCGCTTTTGCCATACCAGCCCGCGCCGATGAGCCCGACCCGCCGGGGCTTGCGCTGCACCAGGTCCAGCGCGTCCGCGCCGAGCGCCGGCAGGGCCGCCAGGGCGGCGCAGGCGGAAGCGGACTGGAGGAACCGGCGGCGGCTGATGTTGAACCGGGCGGGAGAGAACGGCGCAGACACTGGAGTTTGCATGGGCCCAGTATTAGGCGGGCCGGGCGGCGGAAGCAACCCCGGCGTGCGGCAATCCGCGGGCCGGGCACGGAGCCGGGCGCGGGGTCAGCCGCCCAGCAAGGTGCGGACGCGGGCTTCGAGGTCCGGATGCCTGACCAGGGTTTCGCCCACGAGGATGGCCCGGGCGCCGCACCGGGTCAGGCGCACGACATCGGCGCGGGTGCGGATGCCGCTTTCCGCGACCAGCAAGGGCGGAGGGCCGGCGGCGGGCGGCGCGGCGCGCAAGCGCGCGGCCAGGCGCTCGGTGGTTGCCAGGTCCACCTGAAAGGTTTTCAGGTCGCGGTTGTTGATGCCGATCAGCTCGGCGCCGGCGGCCCGGGCGCGGTCCAGCTCGGCTTCGTCATGCACTTCGACCAGGGCGGCCAGGCCCGCTTCGCGGGCCAACGCGTGCAAATGCCGCAACTGCGCGTCGTCCAGGATCGCGGCAATCAGCAGGACGGCGTCGGCGCCCCACTCGAGGGCCTCCAGCACCTGTCGCTCGTCAATGAGAAAATCCTTGCGCAACAGCGGCAGTTTCACCGCCGCGCGAATCTCCTTGAGATAGGACAGCGACCCCTGAAAGAAGCGCTCATCCGTCAGGACGGAAAGGCAGCTCGCTCCCGCCGCTTCGTAGGCCCGGGCAATCAGGACGGGATCGAAGTTCGGGCAGATGACGCCGGCGGAGGGGGAAGCCTTCTTGACCTCGGCGATCAGCGCGGGGCCGGGCGGCGGCGGGTTTCGCAGCGCGGCCAGGAAGTCCCGCCGCGGGCCGCCCGCCGCCTGCGCGGCGGCGATGGCGGCGGCCGAAACCGGGCGCTGCGGCAGGCGGGCGACTTCCCGCTGTTTTTGAGCGACGATGGTGTCCAGGATATTCATGTTAGCGAAAGGGCGTATTGCGCCGGGCCAGCCGGCTCCGCCGGTTCAAAGCGGGGGCGGGTTGGGGCGCGGGAAGCGGGAGACGGTCAGTCTTCTTCATCCCGGATTCCCTGCATCCGTTTATTGGGGCAGCCGGCGCGCAGCCAGGCGGTGATGAAGGGGTCGAGGTCTCCGTCCATGACGGCCTGGACGTTGCTGGTCTCGACGCCCGTGCGCAGGTCTTTGACCATGCGGTAGGGCTGGAAGACGTAGCTCCGGATCTGGTTGCCCCAGGAGATGCTGCCTTTTTCGCCGTAGAAGCGCTCCATCTCGGCCTTTTGCGCGTCCAGGCGCTGGGCGTAGATGCGCGAGAGCAGCAGTTTCATGGCGGCGGCGCGGTTTTGATGCTGCGAGCGCTGGCTTTGCGACGCCACCACCAGCCCGGTGGGCAGGTGCGTGATGCGGACGGCGGTTTCCACCTTGTTGACATTCTGGCCGCCTTTGCCGCCGGAGCGGAAGGTGTCAATCTGGAACTCGTTGGGCGGGATGGTGAGGTCGGCGTCGTTCTCCTCGATTTCGGCAATCACATCCACGCTGGCGAAACTGGTGTGGCGGCGTTTATTGGCGTCGAAGGGCGAGATGCGCACCAGGCGGTGGACGCCGCGCTCGGCCTTGGTGTAGCCGTAGGCTTTTTCCCCGCTGATGATGAGCGTGGCGCTCTTGATGCCCGCCGCTTCGCCCGGGAGCACGTCCTCGACTTCGACCCGCCAGCCGCGCATCTCGGCCCAGCGCTGGTACATGCGCAGCAGCATGCCCGCCCAATCGCAGGATTCCGTGCCGCCCGCCCCGGCGTTGATGCTGACGATGCAGTTGCGCTGGTCGTGGGGGCCGTTCAGGAAGGCCCGCAGTTCGAGCGCCTCGAGGTCCTTGAAAAACCCGGTGAGGTCCCGCTCCAGTTCCTGCCGGAGCTGGGGCTGGGCGGCTTCGGGCTCGGCTTCGCCCAGTTCCACCATGACCTCGAAGTCCTCGACCTGCCGTTCCGCTTTGAGCAGCGGCTCGATGCGGCTGCGGATCGAATTGGCCTCGTCAATGAGCTTCTGGGCCTGTTCGCGGTTGTTCCAGAAACTCTCGGCCGCCATCAGGGCGTTGATTTCCCCCAGGCGGCGCTGCGCGTTGGGCACGTCAAAGAAACCTCCGCAGATGAGCCAGCTTATCTGTGGCGGTGACCAACTCGGCTTTGATTGTCTCGAACATATCTGCAGGGTAGGGCGCGGCGGCGGGATATGCAAGTGGAACCGGGAACGGGAGGAGCGGCGGCGCGGGCGGCGGCCGGAGGGGGTTGCGTGTGTTGGGCGGCGGGGCCGGGGTCTTTCCGTCTTGAATCGCCTCGCCGGAAGCCCGAAGCTGGCGGGGATGAAATTCGCCATCTGCAACGAGATATTTCAAGGGTGGAATATGGAAGACATCCTGGCCTATGCCGCCCGGATCGGGTATGCCGGGGTGGAAATTGCCCCCTACACGCTCGCCCCGTCGGTGACGGATATTTCGGCGGGCGAGCGGCGCCGGCTCCGGGAATGCGCCGCGCGGCACGGGGTGGCGATCGTCGGCATCCATTGGGTGCTGGTCAAGCCCGAGGGGCTCTATCTCAATCATCCCGACCGCGCGCGGCGTGAGCGCACGGCCCAATACTTTTGCGACCTGGTGGATTTCTGCGCCGACCTCGGCGGCCAGGTGATGGTTGTCGGCTCGCCCAAACAGCGGAATATCCTGCCGGGCGTCTCCCCGGAACAGGCGCGGGAATGGGCGGCGGCGACGTTCCGCCCGGCGGTCGCCCGGGCGGAGCAGCGGGCGGTCACCATTTGCTTTGAGCCGCTGGCGCCGGCGGAGACCAACTTCATCAACACCGCCGCCGAGGCCCTTCAATTCATCCAGTTGGTCCCCTCGCCCCGGTTCCGGATCATCCTCGATGTGAAGGCGATGTGTTCGGAGGCCAAACCGATCCCGCAAATCATCCGCGAGTCCTGGCCGCACTTTGCCCACGTGCATGCCAATGACCGCAACCTCAAAGGCCCCGGCTTTGGGGAGGTGGATTTCCGGCCCATCGCCGCCGCGCTGCGGGAGGTGGGCTACCAGGGCTTCGTCTCGGTGGAAGTCTTCCAGTTCGAAGACGGCGCGGAGACCATCGCCGTCCGGAGCCTGGAGTATCTCCGGAGCGCGTTTGCCTGAAAGGGGCCGGGGCGGGGCGGCCCGCCGATTATGGGGCCGGGGCCGCCGGCACGGCGGCGGCGGGCGGCGGGGCGTTTGCCTGCTTGGCCAGCGTCTGCTCGATCTCGGCCAGCAGCTCGTCGCTATTGATGGGCTTGTGGAAGAAGCCGGTGGCGCCGGCCGCCAGTGCCCGTTCCTTGCATTGGTCCGGGTCGCCGCCGGTAATGACCAGGATGGGAATGTTCCGGCCTTCTTCGAGCCGCCGCAGCCAGTTCATGATCAAATAGCCGTCCCAGGCCACGCCCCCGCCGTGGGCCACGTCGGGCGGGAAACTCAAATCGAGCAGGATGAGGTCGGGTTTGTGGCGCCGCACCGCGCCGATCGCCGCGCTGCCGTCTTCCGCCGTGACTACATCGTAGCCATGCACCGTCAATTTCATGGACAGGGTCTTCAAAATGACGGGGCTGTCATCCACAACCAGTATCTTTCGGTGTCTCATAAATAATTTAGCGCGTGCCGGGCACTGCCGCTCAGGCAGCAAAACATATTCCAACCGCCCGGCGGCGGGGGCGGATTCTGTTGGCCGAATCCGCGGAGTTGGCGCAAACTGGCGCGTCCGTGGCCAATATCTACTACGATCCCGGCGCCGCGCGCGCGGCGAAGGTGCAGGCGCTTTTCTCCCGCATCGCGCCGCGCTACGACTTGATCAACGATGTGCAGAGCCTGGGCCTCCACCGGCTTTGGAAGCGGCGCGTGATCCAACTGGCCCGGCCCCGGCCCGGGGAGCACGCGCTGGATTTATGCTGCGGCACCGGCGACCTGGCGCTGGCGCTGGCCCGGCGCGGCGCGCAGGTCATCGGCCTGGATTTCAACGAGCGCATGCTGGCCGCCGCCAAGCGGCGCGCCGCCGCCTTCCGCCCGCGCGCGGGGACGCCGCCTCCTTCTCCCGCCGCCCCCTCGGAGGCTCCGCCCGCGGCTTTGCGCTTTGTCCGCGGCGATGCGCAGTGCCTGCCTTTTCCGGATGCCTCCTTTGACCTCGTGACGATTGGCTACGGCTTGCGCAACCTGGCGAGCTGGGAAGCCGGCCTGGGCGAAATGCAGCGGGTCGCCCGCCCTGGCGGGCGGCTGGTGGTGCTGGATTTTGGCCGGCCGGACAACGCGCTCTGGCGGCGCCTCTACTTCGCGTATCTCCGGCGGTTGGTGCCCTGCCTGGGGTGGCTCTTTTGCGGCAGCGCCAGCGCCTACGCCTACATTCTGGAATCCCTCCAGCATTACCCGGCCCAGCACGGCGTGGCGGCGGCCATGCGCGGCCATGGCCTGGCCAACGTGCGGGTGCTTTCCCTGCTCGGCGGCGTGATGGCCATTAATTATGGCGAGAAACCCGGCCCCTCTCTCTCGCCTTGCCAAGGCCGAAATGGTCTGGCCAGAATGCCGGGGTGAACTTTCGCGGGAAGATCATTGCCTGGGATGAACTGCCGGCGTGGCGGGCCGCCCGGCGCGCCCGGGGCCAGCGCCTGGTGGTCACCAACGGCTGCTTCGACCTGCTCCACCTCGGCCACGTCACGTACCTGGAGACCGCCCGCAAGCAGGGCGACGCCCTCCTGGTCGGCGTCAATGGCGACGCGGCCGTGCGCCAGTTGAAAGGGCCGGAACGCCCGGTGACGCCCGCCGACGATCGCGCCGCCGTGCTGGCCGCGCTGGAGAGCGTGGACGGCGTCTGCATCTTTGCGGAAACCACCGCCACGCGCTTCCTGGCCGCCGCCCAGCCGGACATCTACGTCAAGGGCGGCGATTACACCTTGGAAACCCTCAACCAGGAGGAGCGCCGCACCGTCGAGCGCGCCGGCGGCCGGATTGTAATCATCCCCTTTGTGCCGGACCGATCCACGACGGCGACCCTCCGGAAAATCATGCGCCTGTAGCCCGGGCCGGGAATGAACATTCTGGTCATCTCACTGGCGGGCATCGGCGATACGCTGTTCGCCACGCCGCTGATTCACGAGTTGCGCGCCAATTTCCCCGCCGCCCGCCTGGACGCCCTGGTGCTGTGGCCCGGGGCGCGGGACTTGCTGGAGGGCAACCCCCATCTCAACACCGTTTATCAGAAGAACCTGCTCCGGGCGGGCAAGGCCGAGGCCCTGCGGTTCCTGTGGCACTTGCGCCGCCAGGGCTACGACCTCTCCCTCAACACCCACCCCCAAAGCCGGGTGCATTACCGCGCCGTGGCGCGCGTCATTAATGCCCGCGTCCGGATCAGTCACCAATACGACAACGCCTGCGCCCTGGACCGGCTGCTGGTCAATCGCACGCTGCCGCAGGACTACACCCGGCACGCCATCGAGAACAATCTCGCGCTGCTGGAAGCCGCCGGCGCCCGCCGCACCCTGCCGCGCCATGAATACGAAGTCTTCCTCACCGCCGCCGAAACCCAGTGGGCCGGGGACTACCTCGCCCGCCACCAGTGGGCCGGGCGGACGCTGCTCGGCGTCCATGTCGGCTCCGGCGGCACCAAAAACCTCCCCCTGCGGCGCTGGCCGCTCGACCATTACCTCGCCCTCTTCCAGGAACTGCGCCAGTCGCATCCCGAGCTGGGAATCCTGCTCCTGGGCGGGCCGGAGGAGGCCCAGCCTCATCAGCGCCTCGCGGCGCAGACATGCCATGAGCAGGTGCGGGTCGCCCAGACCGGCAGCCTGCGCCAGGCCGCCGCGCTGCTCCAGCGCTGCGCGGCTTTTCTCAGCGTGGACACGGCCCTCATGCACCTGGCCGCCGCCATGAAAGTGCCCCGGCTTGTGGTCATCGAAACGCCCACCTGGAATAAGCCCATCGAGCCTTACGGCCACCCCTTCACGCTCATCCCCAATCCCGCCGTCGCCGGGCGCAACCTTGACTACTATCGCTACGACGGACGCGGCATCCGCGGTTCGCCCGCCGAGCTGCTCCGCTGCATGTCCGCCGTCTCCGTTCCCGCCGTTGCCCAGGCCCTGCGCCGCCTGCTTTGACCGATGACCCCGCCCCCGCCACCCCCCGCGCCGCCGCCGCCGCTCCTTTCGGTCATCCTCCTCAACTACAACGGCGCCCGCTGGCTCGAACGCTGCCTCCAGTCGCTCCGCTCCCAGACCCTCTTCGACCAGCTCCAGGTGATTCTCGCCGACAATGCTTCCAGCGACAACTCGGAGCCGCTGGCCCGGCCCATCGTCGAAAGCTGGCCCAACGGCATGTTCCTCCCGCACGGCCAAAACCTCGGCTATTGCGAGGGCAACAACCGCGCCGCCGAACACGCGCGCGGCCAATACCTGCTTTTCCTCAACAACGACACCTGGCTTGAACCCCGCTGCCTGGAGGTGCTGCTCGCCGAAACGCAGCGCGCCGGCGCCGCCGCCGCCGGGCCGCTGGTTCTCGATTACGAAGACGACCGCTTCCAGTCGCTCGGGGCCTTCGGCTTTGACCTCTTTGGCCTGGCCAGCACGCGCGTCCCGGCCGCAACCACGCGCCCGGTGTTCATGCCGGAGGGGTGCGCCTACCTCATCCGGCGCGATCTCTTTCACCAGTTGGGCCGCTTCGATCCGCAGTTCTTCATGTTCGCGGATGAATACGATCTGTCCTGGCGGGTCTGGATTTCCGGGCACCAGGCGGTGGCGGTGCCGGCGGCGCGGCTGCACCATCGCGGCGCGGCGCAGGTCAACCCCGCCGGGGGCGGCGCGACCGTCGAGTTCCGCACCAGCGACACCAAGCGCTTCTACGCCAACCGCAACCATCTGCTGACGCTCCTCAAGAACGCCCGCGGCCTGCTCTTGCTGCTGGTGCCGCTCCAACTCGCCCTGCTCGCCCTCGAAGCCCTCGTCAGCCTGGTCCTCATCCGCCGCTGGACCTTCGTCCGGCGCGCCTACGGGGATGCCGTGATTGATTGCTGGCGGCTGCGGAAGCATATCCGGGCCGAGCGCCGCCGCATCCGCCAGTTCCGCCGCCGGGGCGACGGGTGGATGCTGCGTTTCCTCCGCGTGCGCTGCAACCGCTGGGACGAGCTCCAACGCCTGCGCCGCTTCGGCGTGCCCAAAGTCACCCCCCGCTGAACGGGAGCCGGGCAAAAATCCCCGGCGGCACTGCGGACTACCCGGCTCACGGATGAGCAGGTCGCCATTGCCGAGGCCGGGTTCAAACGGCTGGAGCGCGACCAGGACTTGCTCACCGCCATTGACCATTGGCTGCGGACTGGGAAACCGTCGGTGGTCAAGGAGTCGCCACGGCTGGATGATGCGTTGAAGGAATACACCACCTGGATGGATGCCACGGAGGAGTTGCGCCTGCAGACGAAGTTGAACCTGCGGCGGCGCGTGACCAACTTCGTCAAGGGGGTGGGCAACAAGCGGGTGATTGATGTGGTGCCCGAGCATGTCGAGCAATACCTGGCCAGCCGGAATGTGTCGCCGATTACCAAGGATGCGGACCGGCGGGCGGTGTCGAGCTTCTTCGTATGGTGCATGAAGGGCAAACGGCACTGGGCGATCAACAACCCGTGCTATGCGGTGGAGATCGAGGGCATGGCGACCAACGGTGACCATGAGCCGGCGGTGTTGGCGGTGGATGACTGCGAGAAGTTGCTGCGAGCGGCTGAGGGATTCGAGGACGGGAGGTTGGTGCCGTATATCGCCCTGTGCATGTTCGGCGGTCTCCGGCCACATGAGGCGGTGAGGGTGACGTGGGAGCAGATCAACCTGGCGGACTGCGAGCTGCGCCTGCGGGCAAGCCAGACGAAGACGGGCACGGGGCGAACGGTGCAGATTTGCCCGGCGTTGCGGGCGTGGTTACGGCGTTACAAAGGGGTGGATGAGATATACCGTCCGTATTTTGACGAGAAACTGCGGGAGGTGCGGACCGGCCTGGGTTATGGAAGGCCGACGAAGGAAAAGCCCGACCTCAGGCCCTGGGTGCCGGATGTGCTGCGACACACGGCGATCTCGCATTACTTCCGCAGCACAGGCAGCTACGGCAGAACGGCGGAGCAGTTCGGGAATTCGGAGAGCATCATCAAGAAACATTACCAGAGCCGGGTGAGCAGCAAGGATGCGAAACGGTTCTATGCGCTGAGGCCGGTGCCGGTGAAGCCGGCAAAGGGGCTGGCCGGGGCACGGCGGCGCACACGGAAGGCAACTTCACCGGCGGCGAATGTGGTGGCGCTGCCGGTGCAGGCGGCGGCGTAGGTGTGCTACGCGAATGCAATGGCTGGGCTCGCCGCTGCGGCGGTATCAGCCGCCGTAGGCGGCAATTTTCCTCCGCCCACTTGCCTCAGCTTATATCTCCAGTTGCGCTTGGCCTGCACCGGGGTGTTGAAGGCGGAGTTGCCGGGGCATGCGGACAGCCCATCGAAGGCCCAACCCACCGGCAACCAAAACATGAACCAAACTATGGGCTAACCCGTTTCGTTTCCCCGTTTCCAGTGGGACCTACGCCACAATGTTAGTGAGGCCCGCGCTTGGGAGCATGAGGACGAAGTTGCTCAATCAACGACTCGACGTAGTCCGGGATTCCGTCGGCATCATCGTCAGCGGGCAGAATTTGGCCGCGCAATTCGCCCCGTGGGTACTGTTCCGTGGAGATGTTCAGGAACAGTTCCCCGCACTTGAGTTGAGCTGTTTGCCTGTCGGTGAGCATGAGCGCACCGCTGGACAGGATTTGTCCCGGCGCGCCCGGCTGTCCCGGAATACCCCACTCCGGAATGACCACGGAGGCGGTTGTGTCCAGGGTGAACACCGGGCTGTGAGGTGGCGACGGATGACGCGCCGGCCCGAACGCGGCGATGGTCCGCGCCCCGAAGTCGGCATCGAGGGCTATTGCGTGAAACAAGTAGCTCCCGGTTAAGACAAACGAAGCGT
>JAAYVL010000093.1 GCA_012517205.1 Verrucomicrobiota bacterium | reverse complement strand
GTGGCCACCCCGACGTTCAACCGCAGCCGCAACCCGGCTTCCGGGTCTTGCACGATCTCCAACCCGGTGACCAGATTGGGGCTGAAGACCACCGGGGCCGGGGGCTCAGTGACGGGCGGCTGGCCGATGCAGTCCAGGACGCTGTTGATGCGGACATAAAATTGCTGGCCGCTGAGGGGCCCGTATTGACCCACCGACGGCCGGCTGGGAACGGTTTGCGCGGCGGCCACCCAGCGCTGGCGCTGGGCTTCGGTCAGGCTCCGGCCCCAGGCCTGGGAACAGGCCGCGAAGCTGGCGCGGGCGCGAGCCTGGGCGGGAGACCGGGCGTCGCGGGGCATGGTTAACGCCCGGCAACATTGGCCAAAGGGCGTCGAGTAATAGACATAAGCTCCGAGCCGTCCGGAGCGCGGGGAATCGAGTAATTTCATAAGCGAGAAACTTCCATGGTTATAGTAATCCAAAGCCGGGAGTGCGGCCCGGCGGCCCGCGCGCGCGGGTCAGTTAACCGGGCAGCGGTTTGTCCCCAGCCACCGGAAAAAGGGTATCAGGCCGGAGGCGGCGGTCAACGAAGATAGCGTTCTCTTCAAAATGCGAGAACGCGCCCGGTTTCCGCCGCCGGCTTTGCGGCCGCGCGGGGGAATCCTCCGCCCTGAGCGTTGAGAGAGGGAGCGCGGACGCGGCGGGTTGGCCGCCGCCACGTTTCCGGCGGGGGGCTTTTTCCTTTTGCCTTTGTTCTTCAGCCTTCGGCATCCTCCCGGCATGCTTCTCGGGATTGAAATTGGCGGCACCAAGCTGCAACTCGTGCGGGGAGATACGACGGGGCGGATTCACGCGCGGCGGAAGCTGGCGGTTGACCGGGCGCGGGGGGCGGCGGGCATCCGGCAACAGATTGAGCAGGCGCTGCCGGAGTTGCTGCGCGGGGGGCGGGTTCGCAAGGTGGGCGTTGGTTTTGGCGGGCCGGTGGATTGGCAGACCGGCCGCATCTGCCGCTCGCACCAGGTCGAGGGCTGGTCGGAGTTTGACCTGGGCGGCTGGCTGCGGCAGCTCACGGGGGCGCCGGTGGCGGTGGACAACGATGCCAACGTGGCGGCGCTGGGCGAAACGCTGTGCGGCGCCGGGGCGGGCCACAACCCGGTTTTCTACGTGACCCTCGGCAGCGGCGTGGGGGGCGGGCTGGTGGTGGATGGGCGCATTTACCACGGCGCCCGGCCGGGCGAAGCGGAGATTGGCCATGTGCGCCTGGATCGGCGCGGGACGATTGTGGAGGCGCGCTGCTCCGGGTGGGCGGTGGACGCCCGGATTCGCGAGTTGCGGGTGACGGAGCCGGAGAGTTTGCTGGCGCGGCGGGCGGGGGCAACGGCGGGCGGGGAAGCGCGGCATTTGGCGGCGGCGTGGCAAGCGGGGGATCCGGCGGCGCGGCGGCTGTTGCGGGAGACGGCGGAAGACCTGGCGTTTGGGTTGTCGCATGTGGTCCATTTGTTTCACCCGGAGCTGATCATCCTGGGCGGGGGGCTGGCGGGGGTGGGCGAGCCTTTGCGCGCGGCGGTGGCGGAGGCGCTGGGCGCGTACACGATGGCCGCGTTCGCGCCCGGGCCCCGGCTGGCCCTGGCGGCGCTGGGGGAGGACGCGGTGCCGGTGGGGGCGCTAAAATTGGCCTGACAAACCGGCGGGCAGGGCGGAAGATGGCGGGCATGAAACAGTGGCTTGCCCAGTATGTCCAGGCCCAGAAAGCGGCGCTGGATGCCATCCCCCTCGCGGCGGTGGCGCAGTTGATTGAGAAGCTGCGCGTGGCGCTCCGGGAAGGGCGCCAGATTTTTGTCTTTGGCAACGGCGGCAGCGCGGCCAATGCCTCGCACTTCGCCACGGACCTGGGCAAGCTCGCCTCGGACCGGATCGGGCGGCGGTTCCGGGTGCTTTCGCTCAATGACAACACGGGCTGGCTGACCGCGCTGGCCAACGATTACGCCTACGCGGAGGTGTTCGCCGGCCAACTGCAGAACTACGGCCAGCCCGGGGACCTGGCGCTCGGCCTCAGCGTCAGCGGCGATTCGCCCAACTGCGTCAAGGCGCTGGAATGGGCGCGGCAGCACGGGCTGCATACCGTCGCGCTGGTGGGGGCCCGGCGCGGGCGCATGGCCGAAATCGCCGAGCAGGCGATCGTGATCAACGAGACCCACTACGGGCGGGTCGAGGACGCGCAGATGGGCATTTGCCACCTGGTGTGCTACGCCTTTGCGGAAAAGCCGGAGCTGGCCGATTAAGTTGCGATTTGAACCCGAACCGTGGGCGGCGGAGGCGCGCGGCACGGAGCTGACCGCGCGGCGGGCGGGCTTCCGGAATGCGGGCGGGGCCAGGCGGCGCGCGGCGGGCCGTTATTAATTTGTTTATGAAACTTCTGGCGATCGAAAAGAAAGTGGCGCGGGGAGCGGTGCGGCTGTCGGGCCGTTTTCTGCGGGGCGGGGACTCGAAGCCCATGGAAGCGTTTTTCGAGTATCCCGAGGAGTTCGCCCCCCTGGTCGTGGAAAATGCGGATCCGTTTGTGCCGGCGCTGCTGCTGCCCGCGATGGCGGCGCGGGAGCCGGTGGAAATCCCGCTGCCGATTTCGCGGCGGCTCTACCGGAATCTTCCCCTGATTCAGCACATTCTCTCGGCCTGGTATCCCGAGGCGCTGACGCCCGTGCCCGTGCGGGCCGAGCATTTCCGGGAGGCGGCGCCGGCGGCGAACACCGGCACGGGCGCGTTTTTTTCCCTGGGCGTGGATTCGTTTGACACCTTGCTGCGCCACGCGGACGGCGCGGCGGGCGGCCCGCCGCTCACGCACTTAATCTATATGACGGGCTTCGAGTCCCCGCTGCGGCTGGGGGAGGACGGGCGGGAGCGGCCGGTCATTGCCGCGGTTCAGGAGGCCGCGCGGCACTGGGGCAAGCAGGCGATCTGCGGGCGCACCAATTTGCGCGACTGCTTTTCCCTGCGGTGGGGAGGGTATTATCACGGCGCGGGGCTGGCGGCGATCGCACTGTCGCTGGCGCGGGGCCTGGGCCGGGTGTTGATTCCCGCCGGGCCCGCCTGGCGGTATTTCGTCATCAACCCCAGCAATCCCGTCACCGATCCGATGTGGTCGAGCGAGGCCCAGGAAATCATTTACGACGGGGCCGAATATGTGCGGGCGCAGAAGATCGCGCTGACCCTGAGCCAAAACCCGGAGGCGCTGCGGCGCTTGCGGGTTTGCCTGGTCACGGAAGGCGGGGCCGGCAACTGCGGTTTTTGCAACAAGTGCATCCGGACCATGATTACGCTGGAGATCGTGGGCGCGCTGCGCACCTGCGGGGTCTTTCCCCCCCGGCTGCCGCGTGATTTCTGGCGGCGGCTGGAGGTCACCTCGGCGGGCGAGCTTACCATGGTGGATGGCAACCTGTGGCTGGCGCGCGAGCGTGGCGCGCCGCGCTGGCTGCAGCGGGGGCTGGAACGGGCCGCCAACCTGGGGCGGCTCGAAATCGTCCGCCACCAGCGCGGCGATGTCCGGTTTCTGAAGGACCTGCTCCGGCTCGGCGTGGAACGAACCTACGGGCGGATCCGGCTGCATTTTTACCGCCAGCGCCTGCGGGCGTTCAAGGCCCGGAACGCGCCCGGGCAGCGCGGCCGCTGAGCGCGCCGGCGGCCCGGGGCGCCCCGACGCCCGGGGCTGAGCGTTTAAGCAACCGGCCGGGGCGGCGGGCGGTGCCGCGGGCGGCGGATCCGAAAGCGCCTTTACGATGCCGGCCGGGTGGAGTAGTGGTATTCTTGATGAAAGGAAGCCTGTCATGGGCGGCGGCGGCGGAGTGGGCGGCCCCCCGGGGAAGGAAGGTTCGCCCGTCCGGCAGAGCGATGGCTGCCGCGGGGCAGGGAAGGAAACTATGAGCATTATATTGAAGCGGGCCTATGACCCGCCGGCAAAAACCGACGGCCAGCGCATTTTGGTGGACCGGCTCTGGCCCCGCGGACTGACCAAGGCCAAGGCGAAGATTGATCGCTGGCTGAAAGACCTCGCGCCCTCCACCGAGCTGCGCCAGTGGTTCGGGCATGACCCGGAGAAATGGGCGGAGTTCCAGAAACGGTATCGCGCGGAATTGAAGGCCAATCCCGCCCTGTCCGAGCTGCGGGCCCTGGCCCGGCAGGGGGATATCGCCCTTATCTACGCGGCCCGGGATCAGCAGCACAACGAGGCGGTGGTGCTCAAGCAAGAGCTGGAGCGCCGCGCCTGACCGCGCCCCGCACGCGCCCCGCCCGCAAAACGCTTGCCTTCCGGCGGCGCGCGGGATAGACTCGTTCCATGACTGGCGGGGCTGAAAACCTCGGCCAGCCGGGTAACGGCGCGGTGAGTCAGCCCGCGATGAACGTGGGATGCCGATCTGGCGGCCGGCGGCCGGCGCCGGCCTTAATGCCACCGACCGGCGTGGTTCAAAGCCCTTTTCCGGACGGACATTAAACAACAAACAATACTGCTATGAATGGTTACTACGAATTAAAGACAACGACGACGGGCAAACCCATGTTCAACCTCAAGGCCGGAAACCATGAGGTCATCCTGACCAGCGAGGTTTATGAATCCAAGGCGGCGGCGCTCAACGGCATTGAGTCGGTGCGGAAAAACGGGGTGAACGCGGCGGCCTTCGAGAAGAAGATGTCCGTCAAGAACGAGCCTTACTTTGTGCTCAAGGCCGCCAATGGCCAGGTGATCGGCAAGAGCGAGATGTACTCCTCCGAGGCGGCGTGCGACAACGGGATCGCCTCGGTGATGCGCAACTGTCCGTCGGAGAAGATCGTCGAAGTGGCGGCTTAGTCCGCCTATCCCGGCCGCGGGGCGGCCGCCGCGGCGGCGCCCCGGAGGACAGGCGCGGCCCGCCGGGCCGCGGCGGAAGTGACGGGTTGGACCCCGGCCCCCGGGGTCTGCCCGCCCCCGGGCGCGGGGGCGGGAGGTAGTGGAGGTGTAATCATCTATGTATCAGGATATGATGATTTATCATTTGCGCGCGGCGCCGCGAGCCCTTAGATTGCGACGGTTGCCCGTTAGCGGAGGCAGCCGGATTGCGGAGCACACTTATGGCGGATGAGCAGAACAGAACGGCGCGGGCGCAGGAGCTGAAGCGGCAATTGCGCGAGCGGATCGTGCTGCTGGACGGCGCGATGGGCACGATGATCCAGGCGCATCACCTGGACGAGGCGGCGTTTCGCGGGGAGCGGTTCCGGGATTGGCCCCGGGATTTGAAGGGCAATAACGACCTGCTGAACCTGACGCAGCCGCGGATCATTCGCGCCATTCACCGCCAGTACCTGGAGGCGGGGGCGGACATTATCGAGGCCAACACGTTCAACTCCACGGCGATTTCGCTGGCGGATTACGGGCTGGAGGAGCTGGCGTATGAGCTGAATGTGGCGGGGGGGCGGCTGGCGCGCGCGGAGGCGGACGCGGTGATGGCCGCGCACCCCGGGCGCGTGTGCTGGGTTGCCGGCGCGCTCGGGCCCACCAACAAGACGGCCTCGCTGTCGCCGGACGTGCACAACCCGGCGTTCCGCGCCATCACCTTTGATCAACTGGTCGCGGCCTACACCGAGCAGGCGCGCGGCCTGCTGGCGGGCGGGGTGGACCTGCTGCTGCTGGAGACGGTGTTTGATTCGCTGAACTCCAAGGCGGCGCTGTTCGCGATCGCGCAGCTCTTCGAGGAGAGCGGCCAGCGGGTGCCGGTGATGGTTTCCTTTACCATTACCGACTTGAGCGGGCGCACCCTGTCGGGGCAGACGGTGGAGGCGTATTGGAACTCCATTGCGCAGCACGAGCTGTTGAGCGTGGGCATCAACTGCGCGCTGGGGCCCCGGGAGATGCGGCCCTTCATTGAAGAGCTGGCGCGGATCGCGAACATCTGCGTCAGCGCCTATCCGAACGCGGGGCTGCCCGACCCGATGCAGCCGACGGGGTTCCCCGAGACGCCCGAGACGCTGGCGCCGCAGCTCCGGGAATGGGCGGCGAACGGGTGGCTGAACCTGGTCGGCGGCTGCTGCGGCACGACGCCCGCGCACATCCGGGCGCTGGCCGAGGCGGTGCGCGGCCTGCCGCCGCGGGTGCCGCCGCCGATCGCGCCGGCCACCCGCCTGAGCGGGCTGGAGGCGCTGACCATCCGCCCGGAGGCGAATTTCGTCAACATCGGCGAGCGGACCAACGTGACCGGCTCGCCCCGGTTTGCCAAGCTGATCCTGGCCGGGAATTACGAGGCGGCGGTGGCCATCGCCCGGCAGCAGGTTGAAAACGGCGCGCAGATCATTGATGTGAACATGGACGAGGGCATGCTGGATTCCGAGACGGCGATGACGACGTTTCTGAACCTGGTGGCCGCCGAACCGGACATTGCCCGCGTGCCGATCATGATTGACAGCTCGAAGTGGTCGGTCATCGAGGCCGGGCTGAAGTGCCTGCAGGGCAAGGGGGTCGTGAACTCGATCAGCCTCAAGGAGGGCGAGGCGAACCTGGTATGGCAGGCGAAGCGGATCCGGCGCTACGGGGCGGCGGTGGTGGTGATGGCGTTTGATGAGCGCGGCCAGGCGGATACGTTCGCGCGCAAGATCGAGGTGTGCGAGCGCTCGTACCGCCTCCTGACGCAGCAGGCGGGGTTTCCGCCGGAGGATATCATCTTCGACCCGAACGTGCTCACCCTGGGCACCGGCATCGAGGAGCATAACAACTATGGCGTGGACTTCATCCGCGCGACCCGGTGGATCAAGGAACACCTGCCGCTGGCCCGCGTGAGCGGCGGCATCAGCAACATTTCCTTCTCGTTCCGCGGCAATAACGCGGTGCGCGAGGCGATTCATTCGGCCTTCCTGTACCACGCCATCCGCGCGGGGCTGGACATGGGCATCGTGAACCCCGGCCTGCTGGAGGTGTATGAGGAGATTCCCCAGCCGCTCCGGGAGCTGGTGGAGGACTTGATCCTGAACCGCCGGCCGGATGCCACCGAGCGCCTGGTCAGGTTCGCCGAGGGCGTCAAGCCGAAGGACGAAACCGCCGCGGCCGAGGCGGAATGGCGCCAGGGGACGGTCGAGCAACGCCTCAGCCACGCCCTCATCAAAGGCATCACCGATTTCATTGACGCGGACACCGAGGAAGCCCGGCAGAAGTATGGGCGGCCGTTGCAGGTCATCGAGGGCCCGCTCATGCAGGGGATGAATGTCGTCGGCGACCTGTTCGGCTCGGGGCGGATGTTCCTGCCCCAGGTCGTCCGGAGCGCGCGCGTGATGAAGAAGGCCGTCGCGTACCTGCTGCCGTTCATGGAGGCGGAAAAGGCGGCGGCGGGGGCGCGCCCGGCCCAGGGGCGCATCCTGACGGCCACGGTCAAGGGCGACGTGCACGACATCGGCAAGAACATCGTGGGCGTGGTGCTGGGCTGCAACAACTACGAGGTGATTGACCTGGGGGTGATGGTGCCGGCGGAAAAAATCCTGCAGTCCGCCCGGGAGCTGAAGGCCGACCTGATCGGCCTGAGCGGGTTGATCACGCCCTCGCTGGACGAGATGGCGCATGTGGCGAAGGAAATGGAGCGCCTGGGCTTCCGCCTGCCCCTGTTGATCGGCGGCGCCACCACCAGCAAGATTCACACGGCGGTGAAAATCGCGCCGGCCTACACGGGGCCGGTGGTCCACGTGCTGGATGCCTCGCGCGCCGTGAGCGTGGTGAACAGCCTCCTCGACGCCCGCCTTAAACCCGCCTACCTCGAGGGCATCCAGGCCGATTACGACAAGCTCCGCGCCCAGCACGCCGGGCAGATGACCAAGCCGCTTCTCAGCCTCGACGAGGCCCGCCGCCGCCGCCACCCGCTGGAGTGGCGGGCCGGCGACCTCCCCCGGCCCGCCTTTACCGGCTGGCGCGTCCTGGCCTCCGATCCCGCGGCGCGCGGCCCGCAACCGGTCTCGCCCATCGCCCTGGCGGACCTGGTTCCGTTCATTGACTGGTCGCCCTTCTTCCACACCTGGGAACTGCGCGGCCGCTACCCGGAGATCCTGCAGAATCCCGAGGCGAAGAAGCTGTTTGACGATGCGCAGGCCTTGCTGCGGGAGATTCTCCGCCGCCCCGCGCTGGTCGCGCGCGGCGTGTATGGCTTTTTCCCGGCCAATGCCGTTGGCGACGACGTCGAGCTTTACACCGACGACTCCCGGACGGAGGTGCTGGCCACGTTCCATTTCCTGCGGCAGCAGATGGACAAACCCGCCAGCCAGTTCAACCATTGCCTGGCCGATTATATTGCGCCCAGGCCCCCGGAGCGCGGCGAACCGCTCCCGGACTACCTGGGCGCCTTCGCGGTCAGCGCCGGGTTCGGCACCGAAGCGTTGTGCCAGGAATTCGAACGCGCGCAGGACGATTACAATTCCATCATGACCAAGGCGCTGGCGGACCGCCTGGCGGAGGCGTTTGCCGAGTTCCTCCACCAGCGGGTCCGGCAGGAATGGGGCTACGGCCGGGACGAGAACCTGAGCTACGCCGATCTGATTCGCGAGCGCTACCGCGGCATCCGGCCCGCCGCCGGCTACCCCGCCTGCCCGGATCACACCGAGAAGCAGACGCTCTGGAAGCTGCTCGATGTGGAGAAGAACACCGGCATCAAACTGACGGAAAGCGGCGCCATGTGGCCGGGCGCGAGCGTCAGCGGGCTTTACTTCGCCCACCCGGAATCCAAGTACTTCGGCGTGGGCAAGCTGGGCCGCGACCAGGTGCTCGATTATCACCGGCGCAAGCAAATGGAGTTGGCCGCCGTCGAGCGCTGGCTGGGCCCCTACCTGAACTACGACCCGGCCGCCTTCGGAGCGGCCCGTCCGTAATAATCCCCCGGGGCGGAGGCTTGTCTTTTCCGATTTGCGTCCTAGACTAGGTACATGAAGAACGATGTGCTTCCGGTGCAGATTCGCGGCATCCTGCCCGCCAACAGCGGGTGCGCTCTGTTCGTGGGCAATGAGGAAAAAGTCTTCGTCATCAACGTCGAGCCGAACATGGGCGCCGTCATCGGGATGTTTCTCCGGCAGACGCCCAAGGAGCGGCCCCTGACCCACGACCTCATTCAAAGCATCTTCAAGGGCTTCAGCATCAACGTTGAGCGCGTCGTCATCACCGAGATGAAGAACTCGACCTACTTTGCCCGGCTGATCCTGCAGCAGCAGAACGAGCTGGGCCGCAAGATCGTCGAGATTGACGCCCGGCCCAGCGATTGCCTGGCGCTCGCCACCGCCCAGAAGCGCCCCATCTTCGTCACCCACTCGCTCTTCGAGCAGGTCGAGGACATGAGCGAGGTGCTCGAACGCATCAACGAGAACGACAGCGAGTCCGAATAGGCCCATGCCGCCGCCGGCTGCCCAACCCGCCGCGTCCCTCAAGCTGGTCTGCGGCGAGGATGATTTTGTCGTCAAGCAGCGCGCCCGGCAAATCCACCAGCAATGGACGGCGGAAGTGGGGGGGATGGACCACGAAACGATAGATGCGAGCGTCACCACGAAAGACGAAGCCTTCCGGGCGCTGGCCAAACTCCGGGAGGCCCTGCAGACCCTGCCGTTCTTCGGCTCCGGGAAGGTCATCTGGTTCAAGGACTGCAATTTCCTGAGCGACGAGCGCGCGGCCACGCCGGACGTGACGGAAGCGCTGGCGGAACTGGCCCGGGAACTCAAAGAGTTTGCGTGGGCAAACGTCCGCCTGCTCATCAGCGCCGGCAAGGTGGACAAGCGCAAGGCTTTCTACAAGACCCTCGACAAGCTGGGCGCGGTCGAGAGCTTTGCCGGGTGGTCGGCGGACGACCCCGACTGGGCCGAGCAGGCGGAGGCGTGGGCCCGCCAGGCCCTCCGGGCGCGGCAGAAGGAGATTTCCGATGAGGCCCTGGCCGAACTGGTCAGCCGCGTCGGCCCCCATTCCGGCCTGCTGGACAGCGAAATCGAAAAGGTGTCGCTCTATGTCGGGGAACGGCGGGAAATCGGGCGGGCGGACGTGGCGGCCATCTGCACGCGCAACAAGACGGCGCGCGCGTTTGCGCTGGGCGACGCGCTGGGCGACCGCGACCTGCCCCGCCTGCTGGCCCGGCTCGACGAGGCGTTGTGGGAAGTGAAGCTGGACCGGCAGAAGACGGAGATTGGCCTGCTCTACGGGCTGATTTACAAGGTGCGCGCCATGCTCCTGCTCAAGGAGTTGCTCCGGGAAGGCTGGATCCAGCCGGACGCGAATTTCAGCCGGTTCAAGGCGCAGCTTGAGCGGATCCCGGCCGGCCAGTTGCCCGAGGACAAACGGTTCAACCCGCGCAGCCTGCATCCCTTTATGCTCTTCAAGGCGTTGCCCCAGGTGAAACGCTACCGCCCGGCGGAGCTGGTGCGCGCCATGGACCTCCTGTTCGAATGCAACCTGCGCCTCGTCTCCAGCGGGCTGGAGGAATCTTTGGTGCTGCAGCAGGCCCTGGTGCAAATCGTCAGCCCCCCGGCTTCGCCGCCCCGCCCGGAGGCGGCCCGGGCGCGCCCCGCCGCGGTCGCCGGCGCCCGGCGCTGACCCGCCCCGGCTCCCGGGCCCGGCTCACTCATCCCGTTCAAACGACGGCAGCTCCCACTCCTTGAGCAGCTTCCGCGGAATCTCCTGGAGGAACCGCGAAGGCCATTGCGCCAGGCCCCCGCCGCTGCCATAGGCGGCGCGCTGGCGGGGGTAGCACAGGTAAAGCTCATTCCGCGCCCGCGTGATGGCCACATACATCAGGCGGCGCTCCTCTTCTTCGCCCGCGGGCGACGCCAGCGCCCGCTCCAGGGGAAACAGCCCGTCGCAGAGCATGATGACGAACACCACATCAAACTCAAGCCCCTTGGCCTGGTGAATCGTCGAGAGCCGCAGCCGGTCCTCATCCGCCCGGGCTGGCGATTCGCTCTCCGCCTCCAGGTTCGTCAACAGCGCCAACTGGGTCAGGAAATCCGTGGTGGTGGGAAACTGGCGCGCGAAAATCGCCAGTTGCTCCAGTTCCTCCAGCCGCGTTTCGGGGTTCGTGTAATTGCTGGCCAGGTATTCCGCGTAACCCGCTTTCATGACCAGGCCAATCATCGCCGCCACGTCGTCCCGGACGTCTTCCGCCGCCAGTTGCTCGAGGGTTGCCGCGAGCTGCGCCCAGGCCGCCGCCGCTTTCTTCGGCACGACCCGGCCGCAGGCCCGCAGGCGGGCCGCCAGGGGCAGGGAAGGCTCCGGCGGCGGGATGCCGGGGGCGTCCGGCCCGTCCGCCGGAGGAGCCGCCGGGCGGGCGGGGGGCGGGGTGGGCGCGCCGGCGGCGAATGCCCGCCACAGCTTGTCCGCCCCCTTGGCGCCAATGCCCGGCAGCGCCAACGCCAGCCGCTTGAAGGAAAGCTCGTCACGCGGGTTGGCCACCAGCTTCACGTAAGCGATCACGTCCTTGATATGCGCCTGCTCGAAAAAGCGGATGCCGCTGGTAATGATGAACGGAATGTCGCCGTGCGTCAGCTCAAGCTGCAGCTCCAGCGCATGAAAATGCGCGCGATACAGCACCGCCATCCGGCTCAGGCGCCCCCCTTCCGCCCGCAACTGCGCCACCCGCTGCGCCACAAAAGCTCCCTGCTCCGTTGCGTCCGCGCAAGCGACCACCCACGGTTTGCCTCCCGCCGGGCGCGCCGGGGCCAGTTTCTTGGCGAACTGGTGCACATTGGCGGCAATCGCCGCGTTGGCCACGCGCAGAATCTCCGGGGTGCTGCGGTAGTTGGTTTCAATCTTATAAACCTTCGCCGCCGGATACCGCTCCGGGAACTTCAGGATGTTCAGGCAACTCGCCCCGCGCCAGCCATAGATGCTTTGTGCGTCGTCGCCCACGGCCATCACGTTCTGGTTCCGGGCGGCCAGCAGATCAATCAGCTCGCCCTGCAGCGGGTTGGTATCCTGGTATTCATCCACCAGGATGAACTGGAATCGCCGCTGGTAGTGTTCGCCGATCTCCGGGTGCTCCCGCATGAGCCGCAGCCACTGCGCCAGCAGGTCATCAAAGTCCAGCGCATTGATCGCCCGCTTGCGCGCCGCATAGCGCTGCTGCAGGTCCCGGATCTGCGGCTCCAGCCGCGCGAAGCGGGCGTGTTGGTCGCGCAGCACCGCGCTCAGCGGCTGGCGCGTGTTCACCGCCAGCGAAAAGAGGTCGGCCAGCACCTCGGCCTTGGGGAACTTTCCGCCCTTGGCATTCACCTCCGCCTCCGTCATGCAGGTGGTGATCAGGCGGCGGGCGTCCTCGCTGTCCAGGATGGTGAAGTCCCGCGAATAGCCAAGCTGATCGGCATGCCGGCGCAGCACCCGGTTGCCCAGGGCGTGAAAAGTCCCGCCCCATAATGCCGCCAGCCCCCGCCCCAGCAAATCCGCCGTCCGCCGCATCATTTCCTGCGCGGCCTTGTTGGTGAACGTAAGCAGCAGGATGCGGTTCGGCGGAATGCCCTGCTCCAGCAGGTAGGCCACGCGGTAGATGAGCGCGCGCGTTTTGCCGGAACCCGCCCCCGCAATCACCAGGGACGGCCCCGGCGGCGCCGTCACCGCGGCATATTGCTGCGCGTTCAGCTCCCGCGCATAGTCAATCTGCAGCGGGACCGGCGCCCAGAACGGGGGCAGAGCAGGCTCACGCGACATGCGCCGGGCGGGAAGCTGGAGCGCGCAATCGCACGGGCGCGGCCTAGCGCTGCCACGGCGCGATCTGTTCGCCGGCCCAGATGGCTTTCACCGGCTGGCGCGCGCGCACCAGCGCGGCTTGGCGGCCCTTGACCATGACCTCCGCGGCCAGGCTGCGGGTGTTGTAATTCGAGGCCATGACCGAAGCGTAGGCCCCGGCGCTCAGCAAGGCCAGGTAATCCCCCGCCTCCGCTTTGGGCAGCGGCCGGTCCTGGCAGAAGAAATCGCCCGACTCGCAAATCGGCCCCACCACGTCCGCGCGGATCTGCGCGCCGGCCCGGCGCCGCACCGGCACGATTTCATGGTACGCCTCATAAAAGGCCGGGCGGATGAGGTCGTTCATGGCCGCGTCCACAATCAGGAAGTTCTTCCGCCCCGTGCGCTTCACGTATTCGATCCGCGTCACCAATAGGCCCGCGTTGCCCGAAATAAAGCGCCCGGGTTCGAGCAGGATCTTCAGCCCCAGCGGCTGGAGCAGCGGCTGCAGCCGCGCCGCGTATTGTTGCGGCGTAATCATGCCCCGGGCGGCGGACGAACGCCACCACGCGGCGGGCCCGCTCGCCAGCGCCGGCTGATAGACTATCCCCAGCCCGCCCCCGATGCTGAAAAACTCCAGCCCGTGCCGCTCCTTGAGCCGCGCCACCAGCGGGCGCACCTTGCGCACCGCCTGCTCGAACGGGGCCACCTCGGTAATCTGCGAGCCGATGTGCATTTGCAGCCCGCGCAACCACAGATGTTTGAGCCGGGCCGCCCGCGCATAAACGCCCTCGATCTGCTCGAAGGCAATGCCGAACTTGTTCTCGTAAGTCCCGGTGGTGATTTTCTTGTGCGTGCGCGCCTCCACGTTCGGATTCACGCGCACCGCCACGGGCGCCCGCCGCTTCAGCCGCGCCGCGACCCGGTTGATGCGCTCCAGTTCCGGCTCGCTCTCCGCGTTGAAGGTGTAAATCCCCCGCCGCAGGGCGAACTCGATCTCGCTTTCCGTCTTGCCCACGCCCGCAAACGCGCAGCGGCGCGGGTCGCCGCCCGCCGCGATCACCCGCTCCAGCTCGCCCCCGCTGACGATGTCGAACCCGCTGCCCAGGTCCGCCAGCGCGCGCAGGACGGCCAGGTTGGAGTTGGACTTGACGGCAAAGCAGATCAGGGAATCCACCCCGGCCAGGGCCTGGGCCAGGGCCTGGTAGCGCTCCGTCAGGGTGCGTTGCGAATAGACGTACAGGGGCGTGCCATATTTGCGAATGAGCGACTCCACCGCCACTCCCTCGCAGTAAAGCCGGTTGCCGGAATAATGAAAGTGATGCATGTCGAAGGAGTGTAGAACCCGGGCCGCAAAACGCAACGGGTTTTTCCGGCTTCCCCCGGGACGCCGCTACCGCGCCGCGAGCAAGTCATCCACGCGCACAAAAGCGTAGCCCTTGCCCGCCAGGTAATCCAGCAGCTCGCCCAACCGGGCGGCGAACTTGTCCGTCCGCCCCGGCCCCGCGCCAATGTGCATCAGCAGAAGAAAACCGTTCAGCCCCCGCGGATCCTGCTGTTCCTTGCGGAGGATGCTGTTGAATATGATCTCCGAGGAGACGAAGTTCCGGTCCGCCTCGCCCGTATAATCCGCGTTGGCGCGCGTGCCGGGGGTGAAGTTCACCACGGTCAGCCCCAGTTCCGCGGACCAATCCACGATCTCCTGGTTGTAATGCTCGTAGGGGGGCAGAAAATAGCGGACCTGCGCGCGCTTCACCCCGCAGCGCTCGATCTTCTTCAGGTTGCGCTCCAGGTCGGCGCGGAACTCCGCGCGGCTGATCAGCGTCTTCCGGGGGCCATCCCAGGGGCAGTAGAGCACGTGCCGATCGGAATGCGGCCCCAAATAATGCCCCTCCGCCACGAGCCGCCGGATCAGCGGCTGGAACTCGCCCCGGGTAAGGAACTTCCCGGTGAAGAAGAACGACCCCTTCGCCTTATGCCTGGCCAGTTCATCGAGAATCTGCGGCCCGCCCTCGGCATACTTGTGCCCCGTAAATACCAGGGCCAGCCGCCGGGCCGACGTCGGCCCCCGGATAATGCCGCCCTCGCGCAACTCCACGCCCGGCCCCGCCGGCGCCGGAACGGCCGCCACCACGCCGGATGCCGGCTGCGCCCGGGCGCTGGAAAAATTCAACGCCCCCGCGCCCGCCAGCGCCAGCAACCCGGCCGCTAATCTGCAATGTTTGTTCACCACCCGCCCAGCATCACCCTAAAACCGCCCGCCAGGCAAGCCCGGCTTGCACCCGGCGCGGCGGGGGCGGCTCAAGAGCCGGGCGCGCGCAGGGGATGGTTTCGGTTGGCCAGCGGGAACGCGACCCGTTGGCGGGCCAGGCCGGCGGCAAAGACCGCCATCGCCATCTCCAACGCCTTCATGCCGGCATAACCGCTGCAAAGCGGCTCCCGCCGATCCGCGATGGCCGCCAGCCAATCGTCCACCACGCGCTGATTCGCGGCCGCCATGCTCCGTTGCTCGCGGGACAGCCCCCGCGTGGGATCCTGCTCCCAAACCCGCCATTCGCCGGCCTGGCCCTGGGCCGTCCAGCTCCCGCCTTTCCGCACATAAATCCGCGGCACCATGTCCATGAGAATCTTCACGGCGCCCCGGGCGCCGATGAGTTCCAGGCCCCACGGCTCGGCCAGTTCCCGGTTTTGGATGCGGCTGGTGAAGGTGGCGTTGACGCCTTGCGGGAAAGCGAATTGCGCGCAGAGATCATCGCCCGCCACCGGCCCGATGCCCTCCGTGGCCGGGTGGGCGTCGGCGGGGGTGATCTCGCGCCCGCCCTGCCGCACGCGCGCCGCGCACCAGAGCGGGTCGCCCGCAAAGAACCGCAGCAGGTCAAACAAATGCACCCCCAGCACAACCAAATCCTCGCCCCCGGCGCGGTGGTCCTGCTTGCCCTGCGCGCGCATTTCCAGCAACTCGCCCATCAGCCCGTCGGCAAGGCATTGTTTGAGGAAAAGAATATTGGGCGCCAGCCGCACCTGCTGGGCCACCACGATCCTGAGCCCGCCGCGCGCCGCCGCCGCCAGCAAATCATCCGCCTCGGCCAGGGTTTGCGTGATGGGTTTCTCCAAATACACATGCGCCCCGGCGCTCAACGCCGCCCGCGCCATCGCGTGATGCTCGCCGGTCCAGCGCGGCGCAACCACCACCAGGTGCGGCTTTTCGCGCTCGAGCATTTGGCGGTAGTCGGCATACGACCGCCGGGCTCCCGCCCGCGCCGCCGCCTGGCGGCGACCCGGTTCATCCGGGTCGGCGACCGCTACCACGGTGATATTCGGCCGCCCCGTGAAAATCAGCTCATGGCCATGCCCATAGTTCCCGCGGCCCGTGTGCCCGATAATGGCCGCGCGGAATGGGGGAGCCTCCGCGCCGCGCGCCCGCCGGGCCAGGCCCGGCAGGGAC
>JAAYVL010000013.1 GCA_012517205.1 Verrucomicrobiota bacterium | reverse complement strand
CCGGCGCGGGGCGGCTAAAGCGGAAATAGAGCCAGTTGCCGAGGGGAATGACCACCGCCGCGGTCACCAGGCCCGCCAGCACATCCACCACGTAATGGTAGCGGCAATACACCGTCGAAAGGCAAAGCAGCACCGCCACCCCCAGGTGCGCATAGCGGATGCGGCGCAGGTAGCGGAAAGAGAAAAAAACGGTGCATAAGGCCACCGCGACATGGCTGCTGGGAAACGCCGAGCCCGGCGACTCGAACTCGCGGTAAATCCACTTCATGATTTGAAAAAAGACGCCCGCCTGCACGGCCGCGGGGTATTCATCCGTCACCGCCAACTGCTGGATGGGCTCCGGCAGCGCATAGCCATCCACCTGGCGGAAGAACGTCCGCGACCCGATGACCGGCAGGATGATGTAGATCAGGTAGCAGACATAGAACAGAAACGACACCACGGAGACGTAGTGAAAAAACTGCCGCCGGTGGCGCAGGAACAGGGCGAGCCCCACGCCCGCGATCATGATGTAGTAGGAGAAGTAAGCCGCGTAGAACAACTCGCTGACGGCCAGCCAGGGCAGCGCTTCCATAAAAAGAACGCTGGGCTGGCAGCCAAAGAGCCACTGCTCCCACCGCGCCACCAGGGGATCCAGGTAATCCGGGAAAAACATGCGGTTCAGCATACCCGTCTCGATAAAGAAAGCCGTATAGAGCAGCACCGGGTAAAAATGCCGGAGAAAATCCAGCAGCCAGCCCGGCCGGCCCCGCCCGTGCAGGCGGATAAGCCCGTGGATCAGCACCAGGGCCGCCGCGTGCGCGGCCACCAGCCGCGGCCAGGCCGGCACGGTGTGATTGTGGAAAAGCAGGATCAACAGCCCCACCAGCGCCAGGTAGGCCTGCGTTGCGTAGTCCACAAAGGTGTAGTGCTTCACAGCCAGCCCTGCTCCTGATACCAGCGCCGCGTTTCCGCCAGGCCCGCCTCCAGCGTCGTCGCGCAGACGCACCCGGTCTCGCGCTCCAGCCGGCCCGGGTCGCACACCCAGCCCGGCGCGCGCAGTTCGGCAAACTTCTGCAAACTCAAAACGCTGGCCCGGCCCGTCAGGCGCGACCAGGCTTCCTGCCCCAGGCAAATCGGCCACAGCAGCGCCACGGGCAGCGGCAGGGGCAACGTCCAGCGGTTCATTTGGGCGGCGACGGTCTCCGCCAGCGCGCGCGCCGTGGTGATTTCCCGCGCGGCCACATAGTAGGTTCGGCCCGCGGCCGCCGGATGCGTCAGGCAGGCCACGACGGCGGCGGCCAGGTCCTTCACAAACACCAGGCTGAGCGCCTGCGCGCCGCTCAACCCGGGCCGCACGTGGCGCTTCACCGCCCGGAACAGCCGCAGGAACTCCGCATCGCGCGGGCCATACACCGCCGGGGGGCGCAGAATGACCGACTCGGCGCGGCAGTGGTCCCGGACTTCCGTTTCCGCCGCCAGCTTGCTCTTGCCGTATTCGGACACGGGCCGCGGGGCATCCTCCTCGCGCGCCGGCCGCGCCGGTTGCGCGGGCCCCGCCGCCGCCAGGCTCGAAATATGCACCAGCCGCCGCACCTGGCCCGGCCGTTCGTTGATGGCCGCCACGACATGGCGCGTGCCGCCCTGGTTCACCTCGTAAAAGCCGGAGGTTCGGACGGCTTTGGTGGCGCCCGCGCAATGAATTACATGCGTGACGCCGTCCATCGCCAACCGCAAGCTGGCGGGGTCATCCACCGCGCCGGAACGCACCTCGACCTCCGCCAGGTGGGACGCGAGGAACCGCCGGTTGCTGGACGGCCGGAGCAACAGGACGGTGGGCAGCCCCTGCTGGCGGAGGCAATCGAGAATATGGCTGCCAACGAAACCGCTTGCTCCTGTGAGCAGAATCTTCAATCAGAGCAGGTGCAGTTCCTTGCCCACCTTTCCGAGCTTGTCGAGGGCGAAATCCACCTGCTGGTCGGTGTGCGTCGCCATCAGGCTGATGCGGATCAATTCCTGCCCGGGCGCCACCGCCGGAGACACCACCGGGTTGACAAACACGCCCTCCTCCTGCAGCCGCTTGCACATCTGGAAGGCGCGCATCAAACCGCCGCAATACACCGGCAAAATCGGCGTCTGCGAATCGCCCAGGTTGAAGCCCAGTTCCCGCAGCCCCTGCTTCATGCGGCGCGTATTGCGCCAAAGCTGCGCGATGCGCTCCGGTTCCTGCTCCATGATTTGCAGCGCGGCCAGCACCGCCGCGGCGTTGGCCGGGCTCATGCTCGCGCTGAAGATCAACGCCCGCGAATGGTGCTTCAGATAATCAATCGTAGCCGCGTCCGCCCCAATGAACCCGCCCAGGCTGGCCAGCGATTTGCTGAACGTGCCCATGATCAGATGCACCTGGTCGGTCAGCCCGAAATGGCTGGCCGTGCCGGCGCCGTTCGGGCCTAAAACGCCGATCGCGTGGGCGTCATCCACCATGACCGCCGCGCCATACTGGCTGGCTATGCGGCACACTTCCGGCAGTTGGATGATGTCGCCCTCCATGCTGAACACCCCGTCCACGACGATGAGCTTTCCCGCCTCGGGCTCGAGCTTGTCCATCCGGCTTTCCAGGGCGGCCATGTCCCGGTGCGCAAAGCGCAGGAATTTGCCCTGGGCCAGCAGGCATCCCTCGACAATGCTGGCGTGATTGCTTTTATCGCCCAGCACATACTCGCCCTTGGCCACCAGCGCGCTGATGACGCCCAGGTTGACCTGGAAGCCGGTGCTGTAAAGCAGCACCGCCTCCTTGTTGACCAGCCGGGCCAGCGCGGACTCCAGCTCCAGGTGGATATCCAGCGTGCCATTCAGAAAGCGCGAACCCGCGCACCCCGACCCATACTTGTCCACCGCCGCCCGCGCCGCCTCTTTAATCCGGGGGTGATTGGTCAGGCCCAGGTAGCTGTTGGACCCCAGCATCAGAACCTTCCGGCCCTCGATGATAACCTCGGTGTCCTGGGCCGATGAAATCCGCCGAAAATAGGGATACAACCCCGCGGTCCGCAAATCCGCCGCTGCCGTAAAGTTCCTGGCTTTCTCCAGCAGAACGCACGGGGGCGGGGCGGCGGGCGATTTCGGCGGCGTCAACCGGTTGCCTGCCGGCCGGGCCGCGGCCGGGTGGGGCAAGGGGAGAGGCTCCGGCGGGGTGGCCCGGTTTTCCTCCAGCAAGGGCGCTTTGTTCTGGCGGCTCATAAATCGGCTGGACGCGCCGCCGCGCCTTCCGCCCAAACATTCATCGGCCGCCCGGATTGCCTGGCCCGTTGCCTGCCGATAGATATAAACTCACCGCTTCTACTCATAGTGCCAAAAACTGGATCACCACTCAACCAACCTATTCGACCGTTCTCAAGGCTTCCTTTTATCGTTTATCACCCGGAGAGCAAGGATAAAGTTG
>JAAYVL010000095.1 GCA_012517205.1 Verrucomicrobiota bacterium | reverse complement strand
CCGGCCCGCTCCCGCAGCCCCGCCGCCGCCCGCCGCGCGCGGCCCGCGCCCCCCGGCGCCACGCCCCACCCTGTTCCTCTTCGACGAGCCGACCACCGGGCTGCACTTCGATGACGTGCGCGTGCTGCTGCAGGTCTTCCAGCGGCTGGTGGATGCCGGCCATTCGGTGCTCGTCATCGAACACAACCTCGACGTGATTAAATCCGCCGACTGGCTCATAGACCTCGGCCCGGACGCCGGGGACCAGGGCGGCCGGATCGTGGCGGTGGGCACGCCGGAGCAGGTGGCCGCCTGCCCGCGCAGCCACACCGGCCAGGCGCTGCGGCCCCTGCTGGCGCCGCAACCGCCCGCCGGCTGACGCCCCCTCCCCCCGCCCGCCGCGCGGGCCGGCCGTGCAGCCGCCGCCCCGCCCGCCCGGCAAGTTCCGGCTTTCCCGAGCCCGGTTTTGCGGTATGCTGACGGCCATGCTGGGACTGGAACAACTGGCCGAACTGCTGGAGCAAAATCGTCCGGCGGCCCGGGCGCGCGTCAAAGAGTTCACTCTGGGCGGCCGGCATTTTGCCTTCAACTCGCAACCCGCCATCATGGGCGTGATCAACCTTTCGGCGGACTCCTGGTACCGGGAGAGCGTCTGCCTCACCGCGGAAAGCGCGGTGCGCCGGGGCCGGGTCATGCACGCGCAGGGAGCGGACCTCGTGGACGTGGGGGCGGAATCCACCCTGGCCCATGCGGCCCGCGTGGACGGCGCGGGGCAGAACTCCAAACTGCTGCCGGTGATCCGGGCGCTGCGGGAGGCGGGCATCCTGGTTTCCGTGGAAACCTATGAGCCGGCGGTGACGCGCGCCTGCCTCGAAGCCGGCGCCAACCTCCTGAACCTGACCGGCACCGACCGCAGCGACGAGCTTTTCCGCCTGGTCGCGGCGCACGACGCGGCGGTGATCATCTGCTATGTGCAGGGCCGGAACGTGCGCGAGGTGGGCGATTTCAACCTGGAGGCCGACCCGGTGACGCTGATGCAGGATTACTTCGCGCGCCAGGTGGAAACCGCGCTCCGCCACGGCGTGGACAAGATCCTCATTGACCCGGGGCTGGGCTTCTACTACCGCAACCTGCAGGACAGCAGCGTGCGGGTGCGCCACCAGATGCGCGTATTCCTGAACACCTTCCGGCTGCGCGCGCTGGGCTTTCCGATCTGCCACGCGCTGCCCCACGCCTTCGAATACTTCGGCGAGCAAGTCCGCTGCGCCGAGCCGTTCTTCGCCGTGCTCGCCGCGCTGGGCAAAACCGACTTGTTCCGCACCCACGAAGTGCCGCGCACCAAAGCCGTGCTGGATACGCTGCGGGTTTTCTAACCCGGCCCTTTCCCGGCCCCGGGCGGGAGCCGCGCCGGAACCGCGCGAACGCCCCGCCGCCAGCAATTCCGCCAACCGGCAGCGGGCCTGCCCGCGCCGCCAACTCAGCCCGCCGCTGAACCCGCCGGGCGGCCCGCCAGGAATACGCCCTCCTCCCCGGACTCGGCCACCCATTCGCCCCGCACGTTCAGCCCCTCCTCTTCCAGCAGCTCGCGCACCAGCGCCGGGGTGTGGCGGTAGGAGAAAAAGAGCCGGATGGCGTCTCCGGCGGCAAACGCGACGCGATGCTCGTCCACGCGGATTTCCCGCGGCCGACGGAAGTGAAAATAAGCCGCCACCCGTTTCAAGCCGTGGCGGAGCGGCCGATCCTCGATCCCGAAGCGCAGCTCGCCATCGTCCGCCGCCACGCCCAAATCGAGCAGGAACGTCATCAGCCAGTCCCGCGTCGGCGCATTGTCGTATTGCGGCAGGATGCGCCGCATGCCGACGTCGTAATCGGCGCCGGGCGCGAGGTTGGCGCTGAAGAGCAGGCCATCGCCGGGCCGCGCCAGCGCCCCCAGCCGCGGCAGAATCAGCTCCGGCTCGAAGTTCGGAATCATGCCGAAAAAGGTGATCAGCCGCGCGGCGGCGCCGACGGGCAGCGCGGCCAGCGCCGCCGGCAGGTCGTCCGCCGTCCCCAGGTCGCAGACCAGCGGAAAGCAACGCTCCGCCGGCAGAACCGCCCGCGCCGCCTGCCACGCCACCAGCACCATCGCCACGCTGACATCCGACGGCGTATAAAACACCGTCCGGCCCGCGTCCCGCAGTTGCTGGAGCAGCCGCGTGTCCTTTTGGCCCCCGCCGCACCCGAGCCCGACCAGGTGCACGCGGCCGGCGTTCAGGCCGGACACCGCGGCGGCGAAACCCTGATCGTAAATGGCCGCGCAATTCGGGTCCGTGCGGGACGGCGAAAGAACCTGGTGCAGCGCCAGCCATTGCTGGGTTTGCCGGAGGCTGTCGTAATGAAACTTGTGGTTAACCCGGCGCGCGCGCAGCGAGGCCAGCAGGTCACGCCGCACCTGCGCCGGAAACTGGCTCGGATGAACCGCTACCTGGACCACCGCCGACATGGCTCGGGATTGCTCACGGCTCCGCAGGCTAGTGGAACGCCGGACGCGCCGGCAAGGCCGGATTGCGGCTTCGCACTCCGGCGGAAAAAACGCGAACCGCCCCGGCGGCGGCGGGGGCGGCCGCCGGCCCGCCCGGCACCCGCGGCGGAAGTCGTTGCCCGAATCCGCGGGACCGCGTAACCTCCCCGGGCATGGTGCGACTGGTTTTGTTCGATGTTGACGGCACGCTGATCCACACGGGCGGCGCGGGGATGAAAGCCTTTGCCCGGACCTTCGCCGAGGAGTTTCGCCTCGCGGACGGCTTCGAGCGTTTGCAGTTCGCCGGGCGCACCGACCTGAGCCTGGTGCGGGAGTTCCTCGGCTTCCACCAGATCCCGGCCACGCCCCAAAACCTGGACCGCTTTTTCTCCCGCTACGTCTTCTGGCTGGATCATCTCCTGCGCTCGAGCCGCACCGCGCTCTGCCCGGGGGTGTGGGAGTTGCTGCGCGGGCTGCAGGCGCTGCCGCAGGCGCCCCTGCTGGGCCTGCTCACCGGCAATATCCGGCTCGGCGCGGAAATCAAGCTGCGCCACTTCGCCCTCTGGGATGTGTTTCAGACCGGCGGCTTCGGCGACGACCACGAAGAGCGGGACCACATTGCCGCCACCGTGCATCAGCGGGCCCGCCGCATCCTCGGCCACCCCCTGCCGGGAAACGAGGTGGTGGTGATCGGGGATACGCCGCTGGACATCCGCTGCGCGCGCGCCATCGGGGCCAGGGCCCTCGCCGTCGCCACCGGCGGCGCCAGCCTGGAGGAACTAAAACGGCATCAGCCCGACTGGGCCGTGCCGGATTTGCGGGCCATCACCGCCCGCGAACTGGCCGCCTGACTCAATGCCGATGCGGGCCGCCGCCGCAGCAGCCCCCGCACGCTCCGCTGGTGCTGACATCGCACGCCGGCGTCGCGCAGGACGGGGTGGACGCCACCGACGCCGCAAATACCGATAACCGCTTGGAAAGTTTCGTCGAGCCGCAGTGCGGGCACGGGGTCCCCTTCCAGCGGCTCGAACGAACCAGAATCTCGCTGTCTCGCCCGCATTTGTCGCAATGAAACTCGTAAATCGGCATAAATCTAAAATAGCCGCCGCCCGCAAAAGCTCAAGTGCGGTTTCCCGCGCAAGGAACAGCGCCCTCCCACGGAGCAATCTCCCGCCCCTTGCGAAGAGGCTCTGCCCCGCAAAATTTCGCTGCTCCCTCAAACCCCCGCCGCCACACTCGCAAACCTTGCGGATTTTATCCGCCCCTGCGGGACGGCGCCGTTTCGCGCCTCCATCGCCCGGCTTCAATCCGCTTTTGGCAGGGTGAAATGCCTTTTGCCTGATCGCTATCTTCGTTGACCGCCGCCTCCGGCCTGATACCCTTTTTCCGGTGGCTGGGGACAAACCGCTGCCCGGTTAACTGACCCGCGTGCGCGGGCCGCCGGGCCGCTCTCCCGGCCTTGGATTACTATAACCATGGAAGTTTCTCGCTTATGAAATTACTCGATTCCCCCCGCTCCGGACGGCTCGGAGCTTATGTCTATTACACGACGCCCTTTGGCCAATGTTGCCGGGCGTTAACCATGCCCCGCGACGCCCGGTCTCCCGCTCAGGCCCGCGCCCGCGCCAGCTTCGCGGCCTGCTCCCAGGCCTGGGGCCGGAGCCTG
>JAAYVL010000061.1 GCA_012517205.1 Verrucomicrobiota bacterium | reverse complement strand
TCCGTCCTTTCGAGCCATGTACAAGGGGAGTACATCGGAAGCCCGGCAGGAGTACATGGAAAATAAGCATGAGTCCCCTTTGAGCCTCCTTTGTACCCCCGTTGTACACGGCCTAATAGGAGCGTTAGGCTGGCTGGGGCGGGTGGGGCGGGTTTGGGCGCGGGCCTGAGCCGGAAGGGAGGGATGGACGAGTCGCGGATGATGTAAAACGAGGTTCCAAGGCGGGAGGGAGTGGACGCGAACGTTCGGCAAAGCCGGAACGGGCGGTTGGGTGTTGTCGCGTGCCCTGGTTTTTGGGCGGGATGGGGTCACGGTTGGCGGGGACATTTCCCCTCCCGGACGGAGGTTGCCGCAAGGCGACTGCTTGCGTTGCCCCCAGGGTCAGTCGGCGGCTTTGAAGCGATAGATGTTTTCATCCCCGCCTCCTGAGCTCGAAGAGCGGTTTTGGGGTTGGAAGAACCTTTTCTCCCGCAGCTACCGAAACACAGACCCTGATAACCAAGGGCCCCGGCGGCGCTGCTGGGTGGAGGTGGAATAAGCTCGCGCTTCCGGCGCAAGCTCTTACACTTAGTCAGCGCGCTTATGAATTATCTGTTGCCGGGTCGTCTTGTTCTGCTCGCCGCTCTTCTTTGGCTGGGCTCGGCGGCGGCCGCGCCCCGGCCCAATATGCTGATTTTTCTGGCGGATGACCTCGGCTACGCCGATGTGGGATTCAACGGCGCCAAAGACATCCGGACGCCCAATCTCGACCGGCTGGCGGCGGCGGGCGCGCGGCTGGAACAGTTTTACGCGCAGCCGCTTTGCTCCCCGACGCGCGCCGCGCTGATGACCGGGCGTTACCCGATGCGCTACGGCATGCAGGTGGGCGTGATCCGGCCCTGGGACCAGCGCGGCCTGCCGTTGACGGAGCGGTTGCTGCCCCAGGCGCTCCGGGAAGCCGGCTACACCACCGCCATCGTCGGCAAGTGGCACCTGGGCAATTTTGAGCGCGCCTGCCTGCCCACCGCGCGCGGCTTCGATCACCAATACGGACATTACTGCGGCGCCATTGATTACTTCACCCACGAACGCGACGGCGGTTTTGACTGGCACCGCGACGACCGCGTCTGCCGCGACGAGGGCTACAGCACGCATCTCATCGCCCGGGAAGCCCAACGTCTCCTGCGCGAGCAAGCCGCCGATAAACCGTTTTTCCTCTATGTTCCGTTCAACGCGGTGCATGCGCCGCACCAAGTGCCGGAAAAATACACCGTGCCTTATGCCCATCTCCCCCAGCCGCGCCGCGCTTATGCCGGCATGGTGGCGGCGATGGATGAGGCCATCGGCCAGATTCTGGCCACGCTCGATGCCCGCGGCTTCCGCACCAACACGCTCATCTTCTTCGCCAGCGACAACGGCGGCCCCAACCCCGGCCGCGTCAGCCACAACGGCCCGCTCCGCGCCGGCAAAGGAACGGTGTATGAGGGCGGCGCCCGCGTCTGCGCCTGCGCCGCCTGGCCGGGGCGCATCCCGGCGGGCGCGTCAATCCCGCAGCCGCTGCACATGGTGGATTGGTATCCCACGCTGCTCAAGCTGGCGGGCGCGCCGCTGGAACCGTCGCGGCGGCTGGACGGGCACGACCTGTTGGCCGTGCTGACGCGGGGCCAGCCTTCGCCGCATGACGCAATCCTGATCAACGCGGCGCCGCGCGGCGGGGCCATCCGCGTCGGCGATTGGAAGCTGGTCCTCAATGGCGCGGCGGGCGTCGGCGACGGGGAATCGCCCGGCCCGGCCCCCAAAAAAGGCAAGCGCGCCGCCCGCACCCGCCCGCCGTCGCAAGTCGAATTGTTCAACCTGGTGCGGGATGTTTCCGAGAAAGACAACCTCGCCCCCGAGCATCCGGAAAAGGTGAAAGAACTCCGCGCCCGCTACGACGCCTTCGCCCGGCAAGCGGTTGCGCCGGGCAACCAGCCCAAGCCCGCCGATTACCGAGCCCCCCGGATATGGGGCCAACCTGATTAATCCTATGATCTACACCCGCATAAACGCCCGCCGACTGCGGCTCATCCTCGCCGCCAGTTTCGCCCTGAGCCTGTTCTGTCCCGCAACGCTTCCCGCCGCCCGGCCGCCCCGGAAAGCGGCGGTCGTCCTGCTCGAAGCGGAGCAATTTGCCGACCCGGGCGGCTGGGTGCTGGATCCGCAGTTTATGGATTTGATGGGGTCTCCCTATCTGCTGGCGCACGGGCTGGGAGAGCCGGTTCGCGATGCCTCGACCCCCGCGCGCTTTCCCGCCGCCGGCGCCTACCGCGTCTGGGTGCGCACCCGCGATTGGGTTGCGCCCTGGAAGGCGCCCGGCGCGCCCGGGCGATTCCAGGTGCTCATTGACGGCCAGCCGCTCGCCACCACCTTTGGCACCGAAGGCGCCGCCTGGCACTGGCAGGACGGCGGCATGGTCAAGGTCGGGCGCGAGGCCCGGGTTGCTTTGCACGACCTGACGGGCTTCGGCGGCCGCTGCGACGCCCTTCTGTTCTGCCGCGATCCCGATTTCACGCCGCCCAATGAGCTGGCCGCCCTCACCGCCTTTCGCCGCCAGGCGCTGGGTTTGCCCGCGGCGCCCGAAAATGGCGGGCGCTACGACCTGGTCGTTGTCGGCGGCGGCATCGCCGGCACCTGCGCGGCGTTGTCCGCCGCGCGCCTGGGCCTGAGCGTGGCGCTGGTGCAGGACCGCCCGGTGCTGGGCGGCAACAACAGTTCGGAAGTGCGGGTTTGGCTGGGTGGCGGCATTAACCTGCCGCCCTATCCGCGCATCGGTGATATTGTGGCGGAGCTGGAGCCCAAGGTGCGGGCGCAGGTGGGCACGAATAACACCGCCGAGATTTACGAAGACGACCGCCGCCTGGCCCTGGTCCGCAGCGAGCGCAACCTCGCCCTGTTCCTCGAACAGCGCGTCAATGGCGTCGAAACCGTGGGCGGTGTTCTGCGCGCGGTGGTGGCCCAGGATATTCGCAGCGGCCGGCGCACCCGCTTTTCCGCCCGCTGGTTCGCCGATTGCACCGGCGACGGCGCGATCGGGGCGCTGGCCGGAGCGGACGCGGACATCACCGAGACCGGCCACATGGGCCCCAGCAACCTCTGGCACGTCCGCGACACCGGCCAGCCGCAACCCTTTCCGGCCTGCCCCTGGGCGGTGGATTTGCGCGACAAGCCTTTCCCCGGCCGGCGATTGCCGGGCCAGGCGCCGGAAAAAGATCCGTTGAGCCAGCTCGGAGGCTGGTTCTGGGAAAGCGGCTTTTATCGCCACCCGATCACCGACGTGGAGTGGATGCGCGATCTGAACTGGCGCGCCATGTATGGCGCCTGGGACACCCTTAAAAACGTGGATAAGCTCTACCCGAACCACAAGCTGAACTGGGCCGCCTACATTGCCGGCAAGCGGGAATCGCGCCGCCTGCTGGGCGATGTCATTCTCACCGGCGATGACGTCCGCACCAACCGCCTGTTCCCGGATGCCTGTTTTCCCTGCACCTGGAGCATTGATCTCCACCTGCCCAATCCCGCCTACGCCAAAGGGCACGAAGGCGCGGAGTTTATAGCCACGGCCAACCACGGCAAATACCGGGCGCCTTACTGGGCGCCCTACCGCTCGCTGTATAGCCGCAATCTGACCAACCTCTTCATGGCCGGCCGGGACATCAGCGTCACCCACGAGGCGCTGGGGGCGGTGCGCGTCATGCGCACGTGCGGCACTATGGGCGAGATCGTCGGGATGGCCGCTTCCCTCTGCAAACGGCACGATTGCCAGCCGCGGGGCGTTTATGAGCGGCACCTCGACGAACTCAAGCAGCTCATGACCCGGGGCGTGGGCAAGCACGCCACCCAGACGGTGCCGTAAGCGGACACGAACGCGCCGCCCTTCGGGCGCGGGCCGGGTTGCCGCTTTTACGCCACGCCGGGCGTTTCCGGATCGGGCTCGGCGGCGGCGGCGGGGCTGACCGCGGGAGGCTCGGGAGCCAGCGCGAATTGGGCCTGGCTGTCCCCCGCCGCCTCGGCGGGGGCGGAAGCCGCGGGCGCGGCGGGTTCACGCAAATGCACCAGCGCGGGCCGGATGAGCCGCCCCTGAAACGTGTAGCCGGTCGCGATGGTTTCGGCGACCACGGCATCCGCCGGCGGCGGAGGGGCGCCGTCGAGCAACTGGTGGCGCTGGGCATCATAGGGTTCCTCCGCCTCCGCTGCGAACGGAGTCAGGCCGACGCGCCGGGCGGCGTCCCGGCAGGCGTTCTGGAAGTGGGACAGTTGCTCAATCAGGTTCGGCTGGCCGGAGCGGCGGGCGCCGGCATTGAGGGCATACACATGGTCGAGCACCCGCACCAGCACCTGCAGCCACTCGCCTTCGGCGCGATGGAGCTTCTCGACTTCGAGCCGCAGCGTGGCCCGTTCGCTGTCGTTGGCCTTCTGCATGAATTCGGTAAACCCCCGCACTTCGCTGCTCATGCGGTCGGCAATTTCCCGGGCCGCCCGCGCGGTCTGGTCCGCCGCGTCCTGCGCGTCCTGCCAGCGCCCGGTGGCGCCGCTGATCCGGGCGGCAATGCTTTCGAGGTCTTTGATTTGGGCGGTCACCGAGGTCAGGGCGCCCGCTTCCACCACTTTCACCAGGGCGCCATACTCGAGCAGGTACGGCGTGATGCCGAGCAGCGCGGCGCCCGCGACGCACAGGACCAGGAGTGTGACCTCCACCACCCCGGACGCGAACCCGCGCTGGCAGGCAATAAAAACAGCCAGCGCCAGCAGGAGGGCGTCGCCCAGCAAAAAGGGCCACTTGGACAGCTTCGGCGCACTCAACTCGCTCATAGCCGCAAGATGTAGAGCAAGCCGGCCCGGATTTCAAGCATCGGCGCGCCGCCCGAACGGGAAAGTTCGGCACCTTTCGGCTCGACTCGCCGCGCGCGTCCCCGCAAACAATCAGGCGTGCGCACCTGCGTCATCTTCAATCCCGCCGCCCGGGGCGACAAGGCGCGGCATTTCCGGCGCCATCTCGGCGCGATCGGGAGCGGAAGCTCCCTGCGGCAAACCGCGGGGGCCGGCGATGCCCGCCGACTGGCGGCGGAGGCGGTCGGCGAAGGCTTCGAGACCATTGTCGCCGCCGGGGGCGACGGCACGCTCAATGAAGTCCTCAACGGCCTGGGCGACGCGCCCGAGGGGTTCGCGCGCGCGCGGCTGGGCATCCTGCCGTTGGGCACGGTCAATGTATTCGCCCGGGAACTGGCGCTGCCCATGCGGCTGGAGGCCGCCTGGCAAAGCATCCGCGCCGGACGCGAAACGCGGATAGACCTCCCCGCCGTGGAGCACCGCATCTCCGGGGCCGCCGCGCTCCGCTACTTCGCGCAGTTGGCCGGCGCCGGCCTCGACGCGCGGGCCATCGAACTCGTCCACTGGCCGCTGAAGAAGAAGATTGGCCCGCTGGCCTACGTGCTGGCCGGGCTAAAAGCCCTGGCCGGCCCCCAGTCGCAAATCACGGTGGCGGGCGGGGGGCGCACGGCCACGGGCGAACTGGTGCTTATCGGCAACGGGCGTCTGTATGGCGGGGATTACCCCATTTTCCCGCAGGCGAATCTGCGCGACGGGCTGCTGGAAGTATGCCTCTTCCCGCGCGTAAACTGGCTTACCCTCGCCCGCTGCGCCCCGGCCCTGCTTCGGCGCAAGAAGCTGCCGGCGTCCGTCGCGCTGACTTTCCAGGCCGAATCCCTCACCCTCGCCAGCCCTTCGCCAACCCCGCTGGAAGCCGACGGCGAATTGATCGGCTCTTTGCCCGCCGCCTTTTCCCTGCGCCGCGGCAGCTTGCGCGTAATTGTCCCCTGAGCCGGCCGGTGGCGCGGCGACTTTTTGCGTGCTTTTGGCCCCGCCCGCCCTACAGTTGCTTCCCATGAACGGCACACGCCTGAAGGATCAACCCGCCAGCGAACGCCCGCGCGAGCGGCTGGTCGAAAAGGGAGCCGACGCCCTCAGCCATGCTGAATTGGTCGCCATTCTGCTGCGCACCGGGCTTCGGGGCCGCAACGCCGTGGAAATCGGCCGGGAGCTGCTGGCCCAACAGGGTTCCCTGCACGCGCTGGCGCGGGCCTCGCTGGCCGACCTGCAGCAAATCAAAGGCATTGGCCGCACCAAGGCGGTGACGCTGGCCGCCGCGTTCACCCTGGCGCGAAAAATGGCGGAGGAACTCCGCCACGAATCGCCGCTGCTCGACACGCCCGAAGCCGTCGCCGCGCTCATGCGCGAGGATGCCCGCCTGCGCAGCGTGGAAGCCTTTCAGGTTCTCCTGCTCAACACGCGCCGCCGCCTCATTAATGTGGTGAAAATCGCCGACGGCACCCTCGACACCATCCTGGTCCATCCCCGCGACGTGTTCAAACCGGCCATCGCCGCCAACGCCGCCGCCGTGGTGCTGATTCATAATCATCCCTCCGGCGAGCCCAACCCGTCCGAGGCGGACATCAAAGTCACCCGCGATTTGATCCGCGCCGGCCAACTGCTGAAGATTGAGGTGCTCGATCATGTCATCCTTGGCCGCGCCACCCGGGAACGGCCCAAAGACTACATGTCCCTGCGCGAGTTGGGTTATTTTGCCGGGTACTGAAGCCGCTCCAGCGGGCGGGCGGGGCTGCGCTTACCTGGCCGCCGGCTGCAGGCGAATATCACCCGTGTCCAGGACCGGCTGGCCTTTCCAGGTATTGGTGCCGAGGTTGAGGTAGGAATAATTGGTGAGGAACCGCTCGTAGCCGGCCTGGTTGATGAAAAGCTGCAGGGAAAACCAGCCCGACCCGCCAAAGGGCGTCAATACCTGCTCGCGCGCAAAGATAAACCGCCCCTCCGAGTCGGTCCGCGCAATGGGCTTGCGCTTGAGAAGCTGACCGCCCTTGGGCGGGGACGCCGAATCGTAGTCCTCGGGTTGCGCGTAGTTAATGACCTGAACCCCGGCCAGCGGCCGGCCCGTGTCAGCGGCCACCACGCGCCCGATTACGCGGGGCGACACGTCGTGCAAAAGCGGGCGCGTCTGGCATCCTCCCCAGGTCAGCAAGGCCAGGCCCAGCACATAGACTTTCTTCATGGCCCCAGCCTAACAGCTTCGCCGCCCTAACGCAAAGATTCCCACCGGGCATCGGCCCCCGGGACGGGAGCGGCGGTCAGGGACGGGAAATGCGCAGGCGGATAAACCCGGCGGCGGAGCCCGCCACCGGATCGTTGGCGCGCGCCCGGAGCAGGGTTGCGGTATTGATTTCCACCGTCGTGTTGTTGGTGGTCCAGGCCGCGTCAAGCGCGGCAGCCGCTTCCACATGGAAGGTGACGTCAACGGCGTCCGGATTCTTCGGCACGGTGAGACGCAGGTAGCCGCTGGCAATATCCCCCGCCACCGGGTCGTCCGCAGGCACGAGCGGATTGAGGCCCAGGGCATACTTGAGGAGGTTGGGCAGGCCGTCGCCGGCGGCCACCGCCGTGTCCGCCGCCGGGCCGCTGTTGGCGGTGGTGCCAAACCAATGCAACCGCCAGAGCTCGATGGGAGCCAGGGCAATAATGGTTATTGGGTCATGCGCCACGTTGTTCGCCATGTTGGTTTCCCCGCCGCCCGCCACCACGGCCAGGTTGGTGAGACTGGCGGGCGCGTTGGTGGCCACGTTCACGGTCACGGTAATCGGCGGATAGCTGGCGCCCGCAGCCAGCGCATCGGAGCGCGAGCACGCCAGCGCGCCCAGGTCGCTGGCCCAGCCGCTGCCGCCGATGGCGGTGGCAACGAGCCCCGCCGGCAGCAGGTTCGTCACCATCACCGCGCCGGTGGTGGGCGCCGTGCCGCAGTTCGTGACGAGGAGGGTGCAGGTCCGCCCCAGGTCGCCCTGGGTGAAATTGCCCGCGTGCGTCAAGTGGATGGCCAGGTCGGCCGCGGGCGTCACCGCCGGCGCCACCGTCCCCAGGACCTCGAAGTCGGGGGCGGCGGAGTTCGCCACGTCAAAGATATACCAGGTGCCGGCGGAAGACGTGCCCGCCCAGTTGACGATGCGGAAAGTGACGTTGGTGCCGGGGCCGATATTCTGCAACGCCGGGATGGATGACAGGAGAATCGGGCTCAAGGACGCCCCGCCGCTGCCCGCCGATGGATAGCTCACCGCGGCCAGGGTGATGAAATCACCCGTTCCGAGCTGGCACTGCAACAAGCCATTGGTGGGCCCGGTTGGCGAGCGCCGATAATCGAACCTGCTAATCGCGGCAAAAGACAGGGTGTAGCCATTGCTGGCTGCCACGCTAAAGGTGGCGCAGCGATCAGAACTGATGGCCGCCGCCGCGGAGGCATTGGTCCACGTAGTGCCGCCCCAGGCCCGCGCCGCCGCGGTCCCGCCCGTGCCAACGCCCGCCCCCCGGGTCAATCCCTCCACCGCCAAGTGGGCCGCATTCGTCGTGGGCGCCAGCGGCGAAGGCCCGTAATTCGACAGCGCGCTCACGTTCCACCCGGCCAGAATGCTCCCGCCCGCTTCGCCACCCGCAGGGTTAATGGTCGTCGGGTCGCCGGCCGTGTTGTTGTCCAGATTGTTTTCGCCGCCGCCGGAAACCGCCGCCATGTGGGTGACGCTGGCGGGCGCATTGGTGGCCACCAGCGCGCTGAGGATAATCGCCGGATAAGCGGCGCCGGCGGCCAGGCTGTCCGCGCGGGTGCAGGTGAGCGTGCTGAGATCGGTTTCCCACCCATCGCCACTGAGGCCGCAAGCCGTCAACCCGGCGGGCAGAGTGTTCGTGACCGTGACTGCGCCCAGCGAAGCCCCATCGCCCAGGTTGGTCACCGTCAGAATATAGCTGCAGATATAGCCTTGAACAAAATCGCCATGATGGGCCACAGAAACTGCCAGGTCCGGCCCTCCCGTGGTGAAGGTCTGATCCGCGCCCGCGGTCGCGCCGAGGACATTGGTGGCCACCACCCGGAAATGATACGTTGCCCCGGCCAGCAGTCCCTCGAGGTCCGCGCTGACCGCCTGGGGCGTCATGCCGCTGTAAGTGCCCGCGCAAAACGCCGTCGCGCCATAGTTGGTGGTCGGCCCATACTCGAAATGCACCTGGGCCGGCTGGCCATTGGGATTAACAATGCCGTTCAGGGTGGCCGTGGTCGTGCCCACGCCAGTAGCGATGCCCGTCACGACCGTCGGCGCCGCGGCCGGGTTGATAATCGTCACCTCCAGCGCCGTGTTATTGTCCGCATAGGGGTCGCCAACGCCAGAGACGACGGCCATATTCGTGACGCAGGCAGGCGCGTTGGCCGCCACCTTCACGGTGAGCGTGATTGGCGGATACGCGCTGCCGGGCGGCAAGCTGTCCGCGCGCGTGCAGGTCAGCGTGCCGAGGTCCGCCGTCCAGCCCGGACCACCCCAACCGACGGCGCTCAGCCCGGCCGGCAGTAGATTCGTGACGGCCACGACGCCGCTGGAAGCGCCCGGCCCCAGGTTCGTGACGATGATGGTATAGGCGGCGTTGGCATCCCCCTGGGTGAAATCCCCCGAGCGAGTGATGGCAATGGCCAGATCCGGCGCGTCATTGGTGCTGACGATGAAGGCGCCGGGACCGGCGGCGGTGCCGCCCAGGGTCGCGGCCACGATGGGCCCCGAACTCGCCCCCGCCGGAACGATGGCGCTAAGGTTGGTGCTGGAATGAATGAGAAATGACGCGCTGACGCCCCCAAACGTCACGTTGGTGGTGAAGTTGAGATTCGTGCCGACGATGCTGATGCTGGCGCCCGCACTGCCGCTGGCCGGCCAGAACCCGGCAATGGCCGGGGCCGGCGGCAGTTGGCCGTCCACTTTGCTCCGCAGCACCGCGGCGAGGTTGG
Source organism: Verrucomicrobiota bacterium (assembly GCA_012517205.1). Taxonomy (GTDB): domain Bacteria; phylum Verrucomicrobiota; class Verrucomicrobiia; order Limisphaerales; family UBA8199; genus UBA8199. The sequence continues at coordinate 2,751 of JAAYVL010000061.1, read as the reverse complement.
GCGGCAGCGCCGTAAAGAACGTAAACCCGGTTTCCGTTTCCAATTCATTGACCGAGGTAAGGAAATTTGTCCAGGGCGTGCTGCCCACGGAGTTCGAATTGGGAATGGTCACCGCGATGACGCGCGTCGAATAGTCAATCCGATCCAGCGCGGAGCCGCTGCCCAGGGGAACCACGACGGCAATCTTCCACGTGTGCCCCGGCACCGCAACCCGCCCCGAAGCGATGGTGTCGCCGGTAAACTGGCTGGGGCCGCAGATAATCAGCATCTCGTTGTTGGTGCTCGCGATTTTGCGGCAATCGCCCTCCAACTGCGCCCAGACCCCGGAGTTCTGACTGGAAGCCTGCGGCATAATATTCGACATCAGGAACACCATGTCATTGTTTTCCCGGCTGTTGAGGCGATCCGCCGAGGGACACAAATGGCCCCGATCCCAGCCGGACCCCGCGTAATCGGCGGAGGTCACCCGATAGAAATTGGGCGGCAGGTTGGTATCCGTAAAGTACACGGGGGATCGCGCCACCGCGTTGCTCACATCCGCCGACGTAAAGTTCCAACTCACCCAGTTGGGGAGGCCGCGCGTCGCGTTGTAATCCAGGGCCTCGACCGGGCGCTGAATCAAGTAGTGGTGATAATTGTTGGTGTCGGCCGTGGCGCCGCTGGGGTTGCCCAACTGCATTTGCAGCGCGGCGTCAATAAGGGCGCGCGCCGGAAGGGCCGCCAGCAAAAACGCCGCCGCACTGGAGAGAATTGCCAACCGTTTCATCGGATACCGCTTAGGCGCGGTCATTTTCACTCGGCAAAAAAGGCCGGGCACGGTTCACGACGCGCTCGCTTGCGCTGCTCAAAGTGGCCACGAGGCTGGGCATAATTATATATACGATTTCCCGCCCGGCTTGGCAATCACCATCCCCTTCCCGCCGAAGGCATGGAGTGGCGCCAGCCCTCGCGTTAAGGCGCGGCCTAAGATGGAAGAACGCCCCGCGGGGAGGGAGAGGGGAGGGGGCGCGGCCGGCGGCGGAACTTATTCTGGATCAACAGGCGCCAGACCATGATGAACGCCTCACTAATGATGTTGCCGGACATCTTGGAATGGCCGTGAAACCGCTCGGTGAAAATGATGGGCACCTCGACCACGCGCAGCCCCTGGCGCCAGAGCTTGTGGGTCATCTCGATCTGAAAGCTGTAGCCGTTGGAATGGATTTCATCGAGCCGGCTGGCTTCGAGCGCGCGGCGGCGGAAACACTTATAGCCGCCCGTCGGGTCCGTAATCGGCATGCCGGTGATCATCTGAACATACTTGGCCGCGCACTTGCTGAGCATGAGGCGGCTCAACGGCCAGTTGATGATGCGGATGCCGTTCATATAGCGCGAGCCCAGCACGAGGTCGGCATTCCGGGCCGCTTCGAGAAACATGGGAATATCGTCCGGGTTGTGGGAAAAGTCGCCGTCCAGCTCGAAGACAAACTCATAGTCGCGCGCGAGCGCCCATTTGAAGCCGGCAATGTACGCCCGCCCCAGACCGCTCTTTTCGGTGCGATGCAGGACGTGAATGGACGGATGCTTGGCCGCCAGCTCATCCGCGAGCTTGCCCGTGCCGTCGGGCGAATTATCGTCCACCACCAGCAAGTCCACCGGAACCGGAAGCGCAAGCAATCGTTGCGCCAGCGGGAGCAGATTCTCCCGCTCGTTATAAGTCGGCACAACGATTAAGGTCCGGTTCATGGGTTCGAGGCCCCCTGATTGATAAGCGACCTTGCCATCAAAAACAAGGACTATTCCTCGCCGCCGGGCGCGCGAAACCGCTAACTGGACAACTGCAGGAGCTCGGCTTCCGGCTCGCTGGGCGGCCGGGTTCGACGGGCGCGCCGCCGCGGAGCCGCGCCCGCGCGCCGATGCAATTCGCGTTTGATCTGGCGCAGGTGACGCGGGCAAATGCCGTGCGATAGCGCCACGAGGGCGTCGCCGGCCTCGCGCGGCTTGCACCACGCGCAGATCGGCACTGCCAGGTCAAACTCGATTTGCTGTGCCAACATCCGGCTCTTAATGTGGGAAACCGTGCCGGCTTGTCAAGCCGCCCGCCTCGGAAAATCTCCGGCGAAAACTGGCGGACCGTTGCCCTCAGGGGCGGCTGGGCGCTGTAAATCAATAGACGCTTTCATCCCAGCCTCCGCATCTGCAGAAACTTCGGCGTCAATAACAACGGGCCTCGTCCACCACCGCCAACTCCAAAAAATTGCCCTTGCGCGAAGGCACCTCGCCCGCCAGCCTTCCTCCAGACCCTTGGGGTGGGGGCGGCTGGAACTCCCAGCCCAAGGAATGGCAGGAAGCGGAGTCGCTCTCCGGCCCGTAATAGATAAACAATTAAAACAACCATTAGAGAGGACAGACATTATGAAAATACTATCTGCTCCGCGCACGGGCAGTCTGGGCGCGGAAACATACTACCAATCCCCCTTCGGCGTGTGCGCCCGGCGGCGCACCGTTCCCCGGGACCGGCCTTCTAACCGCAAAGCGGCCGCACGGTCGTATTTTGGGATTTCCTCGCGGGAGTGGGGCCTCAAGCTCACCGAAGCGCAGCGCGAGCGCTGGAACGCCGCGGCGCTGCACGTTCCCAGCCGGCCCTGGATGGGGCAATACTCCCACCTGAGTGGGCAACAGTTTTGCGTCCAGATCAACAGCACCCTGCGGGGGCTGGGTCTGGCGCCGGTGGAGGAACCGCCCGCCCCGGTGGTCTTCGGCCCCAATCCC
>JAAYVL010000072.1 GCA_012517205.1 Verrucomicrobiota bacterium | reverse complement strand
GGCATTTTATCACTGCAAGCCCGGCGCGCGGGCCTCTGGCCCGCTTTCAGACTCCCATTAACAGCCGCAGGTCCGCCGCCCGCGCGCCGACGAGTGGCTCTCCTGTCTGGACTCTGGTTTCCCCCGGCTGAAGAAGCAGCCAGGGCAGCCAAAGAAACACCAACGCCGGGGTGCATAAATCCACCCGGGCCATTCATCGCGGCAAGCCTGGCACTCAAGCCGCAACCCCGCTGACGTTGATAGACTCCTGAAAGCGGGCCAGAGGCCCGCGCGCCGCTGGGTGGTTCTCTTGTCCGGAACCTGGATTTCCCCGACTGAAGAAGCAGCCAGGGCAGCCAAAGGACCACCAACGCCGAGGTGCACAAGTCCGCCCAGGCCATTCATCACTGCAAGCCCGGCACTCAAGCCACAATCCCGCTGACGTTGATAGACTCCTGAAAGCGGGCCAGAGGCCCGCGCGCCGATGGTCCAGACCGATGCCCTGCCGTCTCAAAGCCGCCTTATGCCCCGTCTCTCCCGGCCTGCCGAGCCTTGCCCGGAAGGACGGGTTCTCCGCCGGCTCAATCACCCTGGAGTCTCAGCGCAACGACTGGTCTTGGCGAGGGAGGGCGAAGTAAAATGCCGGAGGAAAAAGACAATCGGTCCAATGACGCTTGGCGGTTGCGGCGTCCGTAAAGCCGATTAACCCGCAGAAGGACGGCGTTTCCGGCTCTTCCCCTCGGCCGCAATTCTGGCACAAGTTCTGCGGCTATTCCCCCGGAAAGTAAGAGCAGACGATTACCATTGAGTGCCTTTGCCCGCCCAAGGTGTCCGCGTCATAACGATCGCGGCAGGCCCGGCGGGCGGACAGGATTATATGACCAGTTTTGCTGTCCATACCCGGTTTTCCGGTCGCGCGGCGAAGGCCATCCGCCTTCGCGCAAAAGGCCCTGCGCCCCTGGCCTATGAAACGAGCTGACCTCTCCGGCAAACGCATCCTGCTGGTTGATGACGACGCCTTGGTGCTGGCTTCGACCCGGATGCTGCTGGAGGTGGACGGGCACATGGTGGTTGACGCCGCGACTGGCGCCCAGGCGCTTGAGGTCTTCGCAGGGGCGGAGTTCGACCTGGTGATTACCGACTTTCGGATGCCCGGAATGAACGGCGGGCAGCTCACCTGCCGGATCAAGCAGGCCGCCCCGGGGAAGCCGGTTATCATCCTGACCGCCTGGCCCGAGGAAGTGCCGGCATCGGTCCCGGCGGACATGATTATGTCCAAGCCCTACGCATTAAGCGAGCTGCGGCAGGCCATGGCGCATGTCCTGGGTTCCCCGCCGCCGCTTTCCGCGGCCGGAGACGCCGCGGCGTAGCGGGAGCCGGAAAAGAGCGCGGCGCCCATCATTTTTCGCGGGCGCGGGGCGGGCGCGGCGGGCGGGCGCGGCCGTGTTCGCGGCGGCGGCATTCCGCGCACAGAAACCGTTTTCCGTCGAAATAGATCAGCCACGGCATGAGCAGGTCTTCGCAGCCGTCGCAGTGTTCATAGACTTCCTCGGGGGGCACCGGCTCCACCGCCAGCGCAATCCCCCGCGTTTTCTGCAGTTCCTCCAACTGCGGCGCCACGCGGTCCGCCAGGTAGTCGAACACCATGGCCGCCGCCCGGTCGTTGGTAAAGAACAGGCCGTGATCATCCCGCGCCAGGTAGTGCCCCTGCGCGTTGCGGATCATCACCCGGAAGTCCGGGGACGGGCTGGCGATGCGTTTATCCGTTCCCATGCGGGGCTCAAAACTCGGCGTTGCCCGGCGTGCGGGCGAAGGGAATCACATCCCGGATATTCGGCATGCCCGTCAGGAACATCAGCAGCCGCTCGAAGCCGGCCCCAAACCCGGCATGGGGGACCGTGCCGTAGCGGCGCAAGTCGGTGTACCACCAGTAATCCTCGGGGTTCAAGCGGTGAAAAGCCATATTGGCGCGGAGCTGTTCGAGGCGCTCCTCGCGCTGGGCGCCGCCGATGACTTCGCCAATGCCCGGCACGAGCACGTCCATCGCCGTCACGGTCCGGCCATCGTCATTCAGGCGCATATAGAAGGGCTTGATCTCGCGCGGATAGTTGAACACGGTGGCCGGCGACTGAAAATGCTCCTCGGTCAGGAACCGCTCGTGCTCGGATTGCAGGTTGTGCCCATAGAGGACGGGGAACTCGAACGCCCGGCCCGACTGCTGCAGGATCCGGATGGCGTCGGTGTAGGAAACCCGCACAAACGGGCGCTCGACGACGAACTGAAGCCGCGCGAGCAGGTGGCGGTCCACCCGCTGGGCGAATAACTCCAGGTCTTCGGCGCAATGCTCCAGCGCATACCGCGCCATGGCCTGGATGAACTCCTCGCCCAGGTCCATGTCCCCCGCCAAATCGCAGAACGCCATCTCCGGCTCAATCATCCAGAACTCGGCCGCATGGCGGGCCGTGTTCGAGTTCTCCGCGCGGAAGGTGGGGCCGAAGGTGTAGATGTTGGACAGCGCGCAGGCGAAGGTTTCCCCCTCGAGCTGGCCGCTGACCGTGAGAAACGCCGGCTTGCCAAAGAAATCCCCCCGCGCCGGCTCATCCCGGTTGCCGGGGAGCACCGTGACGCGGAACATCTCGCCCGCGCCCTCGCAATCACTGGCGGTGATGATGGGGGTGTGGACATAGACAAAATCGCGCTCCTGGAAGAACTGATGCACGGCAAAGGCCAGCCGGCTGCGCAGGCGGAACATGGCCCCAAAGAGATTCGAGCGCGGACGCAAATGCGCGATGGTGCGCAGGAATTCGGGCGTGTGCCCCTTCTTTTGCAACGGGTAGGTGGCATCCGCCGCCCCGATCAGCGCCACCCGCGTCGCCCGCAGCTCCCACTTCTGCCCCGCCGCGGGCGAGGGCACCAGCCGCCCCTCGATCTCCGCGGACGCCCCCGTGGTGAACTGCGGCAACTGCTCCGCGCCCGGCGTGCCGGCATCCACGACGACCTGCACATTGGCCGCGCAGGAGCCATCGTTCAATGCCAGAAAGGAGAACCCCTTGGCGTCCCGCCGGGTGCGAACCCAACCCTTGACGGTGACCGCTTCGCGCGGCTCCGTCGCTGCCAGCAGATGCTTGATCAATATGCGCATGGAAACGATTCCAACAACCGGCGTCAGCCTAGCGCAACGCGCCCCAACCGCAAGACCCGACCCGCACGGCCAAAAACAGGGCCTTGGGTTATCGGCGTCTGAGTTTCGGTAGCTGAGGGGAAAACGATGTCTCCAAACCCAAAGCCGTCTTTCGGGTTCAGAGGGCCGGGATGAACGCGTTTCCTGGTTCAAAGCCGCCGGCCAACCCTGCGGGCGTGGCGGACCGGCGCGAGACTGCCGAAATCCCCCGGCTTGCCACCCCCTCGGCGTAACGCCAGTGCCACCGTTGGGGATTGCCGCGGAAGAAGGAGCCTCCAAACTTCCATAAGGGGCCGGGCCGTGCCGTGTCTTATCAGGCGCTCACGCGCAGGAACCCCAAAGCCCTCACCGCACAGCAAGACACCCACTCCGAAGCGCTTAACCGCCACCCAACCCGCAACCGCAACCGCCCCGGCTCCTGAACAACAAAACCAAAGTCTCAGAACAGGTTCCCGAACCAATCCCATCCATCACTCACCCTGCGCGCAAAGCCTGGGGATAAATCTTCAATCAAACTCATCCCAATCAG
>JAAYVL010000006.1 GCA_012517205.1 Verrucomicrobiota bacterium | reverse complement strand
TTCGGCCCCTATCCCGTCACCGGACTGGAGATCGTTAATGACGCGGAAGACGGAGTTCGGCTGCGGCTGAACGTCGGGGCCGTCCATGAAGACATTATGGTCTTTGGGCAGCCGCCGTGCAGCGCGGGCCGGATGAAACCCCGCCGTGCCTATTACCTGGGCCTGTTGGGCCCGAGCCAGAACGGGCAAAGCGACATCACGGACCTCTATACGGCCCGGTTTGGGCGGCCCGCCCCGGGGCAGAAGGTGTTTATCGCCGTGGTTCAGACCCGGAACGGTTGGAAAGGCCAAAGCCGGGTTCACAACGCCATCGTCCCGCCGCCGCCGATGTTGAAATCTCAGCAAGCGGCTGAAACGGCAAGGGTTAAGAAATCGAAGCCCGCCGCCGCCCCGGCCTCCACCGCCGCCCGCGAGGCCGTTCCTTCTCCGTCCTTCCAGGCCATGTACAAGGGGAGTACATCGGAAGCCCGGCAGGAGCACATGGAAAATAAGCATGAGACCCCTTTGAGCCTCCTTTGTACACCCGTTGTACACGACCTAATGGGAGCGTTAGGCTGGCTGGGGCGGGTGGGGCGGGTTTGGGCGCGGGCCTGAGCCGGAATGGAGGAATAGACGACCTGCGGGTGATGTAAAACGACGTTTCAAGGCGGGAGGGAGAGGACGAGAGCGTTCGGCACAGCTGGAACGGGCGGATGGGTGTTGTCGCGTGCCTTGGTTTTTATCGTGAAGGTGATGTTGAATTGTCGGAGCGTTGCATTGCCGAGGCTAGTTTCATTTTGGGGTTGTCTGATTGTCTGCGACGGCTTTGGGGTTTGGATGGAAGGCTCAGGTTTGGACGGATGGCGTTGGGGCGGAGTAATGTTGTGGGGAGGAGATGGCGATTGCCAAGCTGGGCATGGGGAAAGAGTCTAACGGCTGAACAAATTAAACAGGAGGAGAAGGAAACAAGGCAGGGCACTTGTCCGCGTTTCGAGAGGGGCAAGATGGAAAGCCTCACGAGGAACCTCGCAAGCTCGGCGTGGGCGGCTGAACTGCCTTTACCCGGGGTGGCCGGCTTTGCTGAAGGAGGCCCTTTTATATTCGGGTTCTCGCCGGAGAGAAATCGAGAGGCCAAAAGGCGCGCCTGCCAGAAGCCCCGGGCGTTAAGCGGAAGCGGGAGGCAAGGTCAAGTGACGGCGCAACACCTGGATCAGGTTGTCCAATTGCGCGTCGTTGTGCTCGCTGGAGATGACAAAACGAAAGCAGCCGCCGGGCGGGCCTCCAGGGTACTTGAGGAACGGCGGGAAGATGGCGGCGGCAAAAAGGCTGCGGCTCAGGCGGGCGGCTTCGTCCGGGTGCCGGGGGAGCAAGGGGATAATGGGGCCCGGGGCATCGGGCAGCGCCAGGCCGGCCTGGCGCAATGCCGTTTTTACCCGCGCCGCGTTCCTCAACAGCCGTGGCCGCAAAGTTCGGGTGGATTTCAGGATGCGCAGGCTGGTTAGCGCCGCCTGCGCCAGCGGGAGGGGCAGGGGGGTGCTGCCGACGAACATCCGGCTTTGGCTCAGAATCCGGTGGCGGAAGGCTTGGGAGCAGAGGATTGCGCCGCCATAGGAGCCGAGGGCTTTGCTCAGCGTGATCGTCTGGATGATGCGGTCGCGGCTGACGCCCGCGTGTTCGAGCGTTCCTCGTCCGGTGCGCCCCAGCACCCCCGCCCCATGCGCATCATCCACCACCAGCATCGCGTCCCGGGGGAGCAACGCCAGGTATTCGGCCAGGGGCGCAGCGGAGCCGTCGCCCGAGAACATCCCATCTGTCAGCACGACCAGTTTAGCGGCTGGGCCGCAACGGCGGGCGGCCTGGGCCAGCGCCGCGGCATCCCGGGACTTGAAGCGGAGCACGGGGCAATCCAGCAGCCGCGCCGCGTCGGCAAGCGAAGTGTGCGCCCGCTCGTCAATCAGCGCGTGGGAGAAATTTCCCGCCAGGGCCTGCGCGGTGATTAAGTTGGTGGCGTAGCCGCTGGGAACCAGCAGCGCGCTTTCGGCGTCAAAGAACTCCACCAGCCGGGTTTCCAGCTCGCGGTAAAGCGCGTGATTTCCCGTGGTCAGACGCGAGGCGGCCACGTTTAGCCCGTATTTTTTCACGCCGGTTTGCAGCGCCGCCATCACGCGCGGGTGGCTGGCGAGGCGGAAATAATCGCAGCCAGAGTAATAGGAGAGCTTGCGCCGGCGATACCGCACGAACGTGCGGTCAATTTGCTGCAGCGGTTCGGGTTCAGTCATCGGAACAGTTTATACCGGGCGCCGCGGGTTCTTACTTTTCCCCCGGGCGCTTCAGGATCTTTCCAAACTCGCTTTCGCCCGGCTCGATCTCGATGCGCGCCGGCGCCTTGGGGCTGGACCCGTGGGCGGGCGGAGCGGGCCGCGCCGGCGATTTCGAGGGCCGGGGCGCGAGGGGAAAAGCGGGCGGGCGCAATGGCGGCGGCGGGGCGCTTCCGGGCTCGTTTTCGCCGGGGTCGGGGCTTTTTCCCGGGATGTACCAGTTTTTGCGGCTGTCCAGCCATGCCCGGTATCGCTGCACGGTCCACATGCCGTGCTCGGCGCCCGTTTCCAGCGACGAGCTGATTTTGAAGAAGTCGCGATTGCGAATGAAGTTTTTTACCGCGTGCGTGGGGACCAGAATCTCACACTCGGGCACGCGGATATTGAACTCGGGGCGGAAGCACAGCCGCTGCGAAATGACCGCCAACATGCAATCGGCCAGTTGCGCCGCCACGCTGCTTTGAATTTCCGCCGGGAACGCCGAGACCACCCGCTGGAGCGCCTCCGCGCAGGTCGAGGAATGGACGGTGGCCATGACGAGGTGACCGGTTTCGGCGGCGGCCAGGGTCAGGCGCATGGTTTCGGGGTCGCGCATTTCGCCCACCATCAGCACGTCGGGGTCTTCGCGCAGCGAATCAATGAGCGCCTGCTCGAAGCTGGGAGTGTCGCGCCCGACCTCGCGCTGGCGGATATAGGCGCGCCGGGGCCGGAAGGTGAACTCGATGGGGCTTTCGATGGTCAGGATGTGGCGCGTCTCGGTCATGTTGATCTGTTCGATCAGGGCCGCCAGGGTCGAGGATTTGCCGGAGCCGGTCGCGCCGCTGACCAGGATCAGCCCGTGGTGGCCGGTGACCAGCTTTTTGAAATCGGGGTGCAGGTTGAGTTTTTCAATGGTGGCGATGAAGGACGAGAGCAGCCGGATGGCAAAGCCAATCCCGCGCGAAGTCATGAGGATGTTCAGCCGGCAGCGGCAGCCGCGGTAGTTTCGCGAGCAATCATAGGAGCGCTGTTCGAGGAACCGGGGCCATTCCTCTTCGCCGATGACGCCGCGCGCCCATTCCGCCAGCAGGTTCGCCGGCAGGGGGTCGCCGGTCGTGCGCAGTTCACCGCGGATCCGTATCGCCGCCGGCAGCCCCGCCTCCAGATGCAAGTCGCTGGCTCCGTTGTTGGCCGCCAGCGCGACTAGTGATTCCAGGTCCATGCTGCAATCCTATTCCACAGCGCCGCCCCGGGTAAAGGATTCCTTGGCGGCCAGGGGGTGGCCGCGTTTTTCGCCGCGGTGCGCGGCCCATTCAGCCCGCCGGCCGCTGCAGGTCTTGCTTCCATTCCGCGATCGCGACCTGTATTTGCGCCGCCGCGTTCAGTTTAGGTTTCACGTGCTTGAGTTGGTACCAAGGCTGCAGCCCCAGCAGATCAGGGGTCACGAGGATTTGTCCGTCGCAATCCGGGCCGGCGCCGATGCCGATCGTGGGGATGGGAACTTGCCGGGTGATGGCCTGGGCCACGCGCGGGGAAACCAGTTCGAGCACGATGGCGAAAGCTCCCGCCTCCGCCAGGGCCTGGGCATCGGCCAGCAATTTCAGGCGTTCGGCCTCGCTTTTGCCCTTGAGGTGGTAGCCGTTTTCCTCCCGCACATGCTGCGGCAACATTCCCAGGTGCCCCAGGAACGGGATGCCGGCGGCCACGATTGCCCGGACTTGATCCAGAATCTCGCGGCCGCCCTCGGCTTTGACGGCTTCCGCCCCGGCAGCGACCAGGCGCCGGGCGTTGGCCAGCGCGTCCGCCGCGGTTGCGTAGCTTCGGAAGGGCAGGTCGGCGGCCAGCAAGGCGCGCGGGCGGCTCCGGGCGGCGGCGCGGACGTGGTGCTCCATTTCGGCCATGGTGACGGAGGTGGTGTCCGGGTAGCCCAGCACCACCATTCCCAGCGAGTCGCCCACCAGGATCAGGGGAATGCCGGCCTGGTCCAGGAGGCGGGTCGTCGGAAAGTCGTAGGCGGTTAGTGCGGCGATCTTTTCGCCTCGCGATTTCATCGCACGGATGTCCGCCGCGGTGATTTTGATTCCCGTCATGCTTCAACCATCGAGGCAGAACCGGGGCAGGACAAGTGGAAAATCAAGGCGGGCGGAAAGGTCAGCCGAAGGAAGCAGGCCTGACCATTCCTGGCAGCCGCGGGAAACTGGCGAGCAATTCGGCGGGGGCGGTTGTGGCCGTGCCCGTTTTCCCGACGACGATGCCCGCGGCGTGGTTGGAAATGATGGCCGCTTCCACCGGGGAAGCGCCGGCGGCGATTGCCAGGCTGAACGTGGCGATGACCGTATCGCCCGCGCCGGATACGTCGAACACGTCGCGGGCGACGGTGGGGATGTGGAAAGGCTTTTTGCCATGCTGGCAGAGCAGCATCCCGAGTTCGCCCAGGGTGATCAGGAGCACCGCCGGGCGGAGAGTGCGCAGCAGGTAATCGGCCACGCGCAGCAAGCTGGGGTCTTTGAGCGGCCGGCTTTGCCGGGTTTCGTCGGCCAGGCCGGCCATTTCAAAGGCTTCCTTGCGGTTGGGGGTAATCAGCGAAAGGCCGGACAAGTCCAGCCGGTGCACGGGTTTGGGGTCCATGCTCAGCCAGACGCCGTGCGCGCGGCAAATCTGCTTGAGTTCATCCAGCAGCGGCTGGGTTACCACGCCTTTGCCGTAATCACCGACGATGACCGCCGCCGAGCGGGGAATCATCGTCTCGAGGGTCCGCAGCAGCCGTGAGCTGAGCGCCGGCTTCAGTTCGGCGTGCGACTCGCGGTCAATGCGCACCACCTGCTGTTTGTGGGCGACCACGCGCGTCTTGACGCTGGTGGTGCGCGTGGCGTCGGCGATTAGCCCCCGGCAGCCGATGCGGTGTTCGCCGAGCAGGTGCTTAAGCTGCGCGCCCGCCGCATCGCGGCCCACGGCGCCGATCAGTTCCGTCCGCACCTGGAGGGCCGTCAGATTGCGCGCGACGTTGGCCGCGCCGCCGGGCATGAAACTTTCGCTCTCGAAATCCAGCACCGGCACCGGGGCTTCCGGCGAAATACGCCCGACGCTGCCCTGCACGAAATGGTCGAGCATGGCATCGCCCACTACCAATATCTGCTTTTGCCTCGCTCGGACCAGAATCTGCCGCGCGCGGCTTGCCGAGAGACTGGATGGCTTCATGTCCGCGCCATTAAGACGCAATGCCGCGGATTTGTCGAGTGGGATGGCGCGGAGCGTTTCCCGGTTTCAGGGCGGGGGGTTGATTTAGGCTTTGGCCTTCGCCAGCCAGGCGCTAGGATGGGGCGTGTTTCGTCCGTGTATAGATATTCATGAGGGCAAGGTGAAGCAGCTTGTCGGCGGCACGCTTGGCGAAGAGCCGGGAAGATTGCGGACGAACTTTGTCTCGGATCGGCCCGCGGCCTGGTATGCCGAGCTGTATAAGCGCGACGGGCTCACGGGTGGGCATGTGATTATGCTCGGCCCCGGCAATGAAGCCCAGGCGCGGGAAGCCTTGCAGGCCTACCCGGGAGGGCTGCAAATCGGCGGCGGAATCAACCTGGATAATGCCCCGGGCTGGCTGGAGGCGGGGGCGTCGCACCTGATCGTCACCTCCTGGGTATTTCGCCAGGGGCAGGTGGACTGGGAGCGCCTGGCGCAACTGCGGGCGGCGATTGGCCGCGCGCGGCTGGTTTTGGATTTGAGCTGCCGGCGGCGCGGCAAGGATTATTTTGTGGTGACTGACCGTTGGCAGAAGTTTACCGAGGTGGCAATTGGCCCGGCGAACTTGGAGCGGCTGGCGGGTTTCTGCGCGGAGTTTCTTATTCATGCCGTTGACGTGGAAGGGTTGTGCCGCGGGATTGACCAGGAGCTGGTTTCCCGGTTGGGTCAGTGGTCGCCGCTTCCCACCACCTACGCCGGCGGGGCGCAGTCGCTTGCCGACCTGGAGACGGTCACGCGGCTGGGGCAGGGGAGGGTTGATCTGACGATTGGCTCGGCCCTGGATATTTTTGGCGGCCGCGGCGTACGCTACAAGGATGCCGTGGAGTTTAACCGCCGGTGCCAGGCGTCCAAGACCTGAACTGCTTTCTCTTTGACGGGCGGGGGGCGTTCCCCTAGCGTTTAGAGGTTCTCACACCGTACATGATCAAGTACATCTTAACAAAGTTTATCGGTTCGAAGAACGACCGCGAGATTCGGCGCCTTCGGCCTTTAGTGGCCCGGATCAATGCCCTCGAAACCGAGCTCCAGAAGGTTTCTGACGACGTTTTGCGCCAGAAAACCGCCGCCTGGAAGGAGGAATTATCCCGGATTCAGGATGACAAAGAGCTGGCGCGGCGGCTGGACGAGATTCTGCCGGAGGCGTTTGCCGTCGTGAAGAATGCCTGCCGGCGGCTTTGTGGGACCGAGATTATCGTGCGGGAACACCCGCTGAAGTGGGAGATGATTCCTTTTGACGTGCAGCTTATTGGCGGTTATGCGCTGCATACGTCGCGGATAGCGGAAATGGCCACCGGAGAAGGGAAGACGCTCGTGGCCACCCTGCCGGTCTATCTCAACGCCTTGAGCGGCCGCGGGGTCCATATCGTGACCGTTAATGATTACCTCGCGGCGCGCGACAGCGAGTGGATGGGCGCGGTGTATAAGTTTCTCGGGTTGACCGTGGGGTGCATTTTGCATGATCAGCCGCCGCGGGTTCGGCGCGAGCAGTACAACTGCGACATTACCTACGGAACCAATGCGGAATTCGGGTTTGATTATCTGCGGGACAACGGCATGGCCTCGCGCAAGGAGGAGCAGGTTCAGCGGGGGCATTATTACGCTATCGTGGACGAAGTGGACTCGATCCTGATTGATGAAGCGCGCACGCCGCTCATTATCAGTGGTCCGGCGGTGGTGACGCATGACGAGCAATATGCAAATTTCCGGCCGCAAGTGGAGGCGCTTTTCCATGTGCAGGAGCGCCTCTGCAACCGGTTTCTCGCGGAAGCGCAGGAACTGCTGCGCAAGTTGCACCCGGCCGACGGCTCCAATCCCGAGCACCCGGAGGAACTGGAAAGGCAAATTGGCCTGTTGTTATTCCGCGTCAAGTGTGGCCAGCCCAAATCGGGGGGCCTGTTAAAGTTGCTGGAGGAACCCGAGAACCTCCGCCTGATGAACCAGGCTGAACTGCAGTTGCACGCCGACCAGAAGAAGATTGAGCTCTACAAGGAGAAGGAAGAGTTGTTCTTCGCGATCGACGAAAAGAGCCACGAGACGGACCTCACCGAAAAGGGGCGCAATTACCTCAGCCCGAAGGACCCGGATGCCTTTATGTTGCCGGACCTGCCGACGGCGTTGCATACGATCGACACGGGGCCGGAGGAAGACGCGCGCAAGCGGTTGGAAGCGAAAACCAGGCTCCAGCAGGAGTTTGAAACCAAAGCCCAGCGCATTCATGCCATTTCCCAGTTGCTCAAGGCGTATTGTTTGTACCAAAAGGACGTGCAGTATGTCGTCCAGGGCAACAAGGTCATCATCGTGGACGAAAACACGGGCCGCCTGATGACGGGGCGGCGGTGGAGCGACGGCTTGCACCAGGCGGTTGAGGCCAAGGAGCAGGTTGAGATCGAGCGTGAGACGCAGACGCTGGCGACGATTACCATCCAGAACTATTTCCGCCTTTACCACAAGCTGGCGGGCATGACCGGCACGGCGGAAACCGAGGCCTCCGAGTTCTTTGACATCTACAAGCTGGGCGTGCTTGTCATCCCCACCAACCGGCCGGTGGCGCGCAAAGACGCGAACGATTCGGTTTACAAGACCAAGCGCGAGAAGTATAACGCCGTCCTCAAAGAGATTAAGGAAATCCACGGGCAGGGCCGGCCTATTTTGGTCGGCACCATTTCGGTGGAGGTCAGCGAGCACCTGTCGCGCATGTTAAAGCGGGAGGGGATCATCCACTCGGTGCTCAACGCCAAGTTTCACCAGCAGGAGGCGGAAATCGTCGCCCGCGCCGGTCAGCGCGGCTCCGTGACCATTGCGACGAATATGGCCGGGCGCGGCACGGATATCAAGCTGGGGCCGGGCGTGGCGGATTCCGGGGGCTTGCACGTCATGGGAACCGAGCGGCACGAAGCGCGCCGGATTGACCGGCAGTTGCGCGGCCGCTGCGCCCGCCAGGGCGACCCGGGGTCCTCGCATTTTTACATCTCGCTGGAAGATGATTTGATGCGCTTGTTTGGTTCTGACAAGATTGTCAAATACATGGAGAAGATGGGGCTCGAAGAGGGCCAGGAACTGGAACACCCGTTGCTGAACCGGTCAATCGGCCAGGCCCAGAAGCGCGTCGAGCAGCATAACTTCCAGATTCGCAAACGCACGCTCGAGTACGACGACGTGATGAATAAGCAGCGCGAAGTCATTTACGGCTTTCGCAATGAGATTATCCATTCCCCGGACGTCCGCGATCGCCTCATGGACATCATGGAGGAGGTGGTGCTCCAGAAGGTTGAGCAGTTCACTACGGACGAGACCGATTTGCACGATTGGAAAGTGCGGTCGCTGGCCGACTGGGTGAATCTGAATTTTCCCATCGGGATGCCCGAGAAGGAAATTATCAAGGCCGCCGAGGCGGGCAAAGAAGAGCCGGTTAAAGGCTCCATTTTCGAGAACCTCAGCCCGGCGCAGTTTTCTGTTTGCACCTTCATCTCGGACAATGTCCGCAAGGCCTACGAGATTAAAATCAGCTTTGAGGACCCGGAGGCGCTCAAGGAGGTCGAGCGCTATACGATCTTAAACGCCATTGACAAACTGTGGCAGGAACATCTCTACGAGATGGATAGCCTCCGCTACAGCATTGGATTGCGCGCGCATGGCCAGCGGGATCCGCTTATCGAATACAAGGCCGAGGCGTACAAAATCTTTGATGAGTTGATGGTCAACATTAAGACCGAGATTTGCCATAATATCTTCCGCAGCGCCTCCAGCCTGATGGCCTTTGAAAACTTTCTGCATAATGTGCCTCAGCAGGCTACGCATCAATCCACCAGCGCCTTCGGCGGCACCACGACGGGGACCAGTTCGGGCGCCGGTCTTGCACCTCGAGCATCCCAGCAGGGCAGCGATATCGTCAGTGAGGCTGCCGCGGCCGTCGAGCGGGCCAAGCCGGTTCGAGCGGGCCCCAAGGTTGGCCGCAATGATCCTTGCCCATGCGGCAGCGGAAAGAAATACAAACAGTGTTGCGGCAGGAATTGACCGGCCGAGGTGGAGGGATTTTCAGGCGCATATTCCGGCGCAAAAAAAACGAGAGAAGACCGGAGTCTTCTCTCGTTTTAGCTTGGACTGATTCGGTAGCGCTTGTCAGCTCCAAATCGTTCCCGTTCTCAGGCAACCCACTGTGCCACTTTCAGCGGGGCCTTGGATCGCAAGACGGGCTGTTTGAATTAGTCGGCTTCCAGAGCGGCGATTAATTTGGGCAGGATTACTTCCCGGGAAAAGAGAGCGCGACGTCTGCAGGCAATTGGCGGATGGTCCGCTCTGTATCAGCGGCGAGTTGCTGAATGTGTTTTACCATCCGTTCCACCTCCCTGTGCTGGGCCGCGAGATCCCAAACGAGCCCACAATATCACCCCAAAACACGAAAGGGCGAAGGGCCGAGAGCGGTCGTTTGGTGCAGATTGGCTTACCGTGGGAACGCCATGACAATGGGCCGAAACTCCGATTTGCTCCGCGCCAAGCGGAAAACCAATTAAGAAAGAGCGGCGCCGAACCTTGCCGCCATAGAATGGAGCACAAAACGTCCCTCGCGCAAAACATGCACCTCAAAGTCGGGAGGGAGCGCCAAAATGGTTTTGAGGGTGGCAGAAAAATCAATCCGAGAGAACTCTTCAATAGCATAATTCGGATAGAGGTGCTCTGGTCGGGGACTTGCGGCAGCTTGGCAAGGGATCGGCACGCCGCTGGAGGAAATGTGGAGGCGCTGTGTGGGCGGTTAGTTACAGTGAATTTGAAACAAAAGGAAGCGATAGAGTTTCCGACAGGAGCAGGCCGGCCTGGGTAGAGGAAGGTGTTTTGGGAGCGGAGACCGCGTTGTCGCCCGTGTTTGCGGTGCCGGGAGTCGGGCTGCATATCCCGATCTTGGAGGGTGTTGCCCAAAACGGAGGTGCGCCTTAAGGGATGATAACCCGTCGAAAGATTAGACAGGCTTAGCGGGGATCGGTATTTTCGGACGGTCGAGATGACTTCCAGCGACCGAGAGAATCTGGGCATGGAGACCCCGCAAGGGCCAGGGGGCTGCTTCAACACCACCCATTGGTCGGTGGTGCTGAGGGCTGGGCGCTCCGACACGCCGCGGGCACGGGCGGCGCTGGATCAGCTTTGCCGGCATTATTGGCAGCCGCTGTATGCGTATGTACGGCGGGCGGGGTATTCGCGGGAGGAGGCGGAGGATTTGACCCAGGAGTTCTTCGCGCGGCTGCTGGCGCAGAACAGTGTGGCACGGGCGGATCCGATGCGGGGGCGGTTCAGGTCGTTCTTGCTCTCGTCGCTGAAGCATTTCCTGATGAACGAATGGGACAAGGCGCGGGCGCAAAAACGGGGCGGTGGGGTGCCGGTGCTTTCACTGGCATTCGACGCGGCGGAGACGAGTTGCGCGTCGGCGGTGGCCCCGGGGGACACCCCCGACCGAGCTTATGACCGTCAATGGGTCTTGGCGCTGCTGGAAGTGGTGCTGGGGCGGCTGCGCGAGGAGCACCAGGCGGCGGGGCGGGAGGGAACGTTTCTCGGGCTGAAGGACACGTTGGCGGGAGGGCGGTCGGAGATTCCGTACCGGGAACTGGGAGCGCGGTTGGGAATGAGCGAAGGGGCGGTGAAGGTGGCGGCACACCGGCTGCGGGCGCGGTATCGGGAGTTACTGCGAGAAGAGATTGCAAATACGGTGGCGAGGCCGGAGGAGGTGGAGAAAGAGTTGCGCGAGTTGTTTGCGGCGTTGGCTTATTGAGGCCGTTGCCTGAGTTGCCGGCGGTGGGACCGTAACTTTGGAGCGCGCTTCCGGTAGTAAGCAGTGTATGAACTGTATGATGCTGGGTGGGTTGATGCTGAGTTCCTCAGAGATACTGCTTATCTTTTTGGCGCTGCTGGTCACAGCAGGGATAGCGGCAGCAGTGATTGCGTTCGTTGTCTGGCTGACGCGGCGAGGAGCGGCGGGCATGCCGGACAAGGCGCCCATCCAACAACCGCCGCCGTCAACCTCTGCGCCAGCAAGGCGGCAAGGCAGGAAGTTCGCTTTTGTCGAGGAGCGAGGGGGCAAGTTGCGGGTTCGTTGGTGGGTCTGCTGCGTTTCGATGGGGGTAGGGGTATTGGCGACGGCGCTGGTCCTCGAGCTCTTTCTGAGGATTGGCGGCTGGCGGAACGAAAAGGTGTGGATTCCCGCCATCGTCGTCGGGGCGGGGTCAATCTGCGCATGGTTGATCTACGAGTTCAGCCAGGCAAGGGAAGCGCGCGCAACGGGGTGGCCCGCTTCTGCGCCTGTGTCACCGATCCCGGGAGGAACTGTGGTTCTTGCCGCCTGTCCGCGATGCGGGGCGGCGCTGCCGGCGGACGCGCCGCAGGGGTTATGCCCACGCTGCGTGCTGGGGGTCGGGCTGGCGACGCACACGGAGGCGACGGGAGAATCGGGGCCGCACGGGACTAAGGTGGTTCAGCCGCCGCCAGAACCCGCAGAGATTGCGAAGCATTTCCCGCAACTGGAGATTCTGGAATGTCTGGGGCGGGGCGGGATGGGGGTGGTCTATAAGGCGCGACAGCCGAAGCTAAACCGGCTCGTGGCTTTGAAAATCCTCGCACCGGAAAGGGGTGCGGATCCGCAGTTCACCGAACGCTTCTTGCGGGAGGCGCAGGCGCTGGCGCGGTTGAACCACCCGAACATCGTAACGGTGCATGATTTCGGGGAAGCGGAGGGACTTTACTACCTGCTGATGGAGTATGTGGACGGGATGACGCTGCGGCAGTTGTTGCATGGGCAGAAGATTGCGCCGGAAGAGGCCCTGAGCATCGTGCCGAAGATTTGCGAGGCGCTGCAGTTTGCGCACGAGCTGGGGGTGGTGCACCGGGACATCAAGCCGGAGAACGTGCTGGTGGACCGGCAGGGGCGGGTGAAGATCGCAGACTTCGGCATCGCCAAGATCGTGGCCGCCGACCAGCCGCGGCAGGCGATCACGCAGGACCAGGTGATCGGCACGCCGCATTACATGGCGCCAGAGCAGGTGGAGAAGCCGCAGTTGGTGGACCACCGGGCGGACATTTACTCGCTGGGGGTGGTGTTCTACGAGATGCTGACGGGCGAACTGCCGCTGGGGAAGTTCCAGCCGCCGTCAAAGAAGGTGCAGGTGGACGTGCGCCTGGACGAGGTGGTGTTGCACGCGTTGGAGAAGGAGCCAGAGCGGCGTTACCAGCATGCCAGCGAGGTGAAGACGGCCGTTGAGACGATTGCGGCCACGCCCGGAGCGCCGGCGGCCTGTGCGCCCGCGGGGCCGCCCGTAGTCATCAAGCGCTGGCGGGACGCCTGGATTTGGAACTGGGAGTATATCCAGTTGTTCCTGATCGTGCCGATAGTAGCCGCCGGGCTGGCTTTGCCGTTCCTCCTGCCCCGTTTGGGGCTACGAGCGCTCTGGATGTTCGCCGCCGCGTTGGGAGGCATCGCGTTTGCCATCACGTATGCCATCGTGGGCCGGCAGGTCCGCCGGGCGCGGGCGGAGGTGCCACGAACCGAGCGTGACGTGGCGGAGTGCCTCATGTTTCGGCGGCCGTTCCAGTCGCCCGGGGTGGCGGTGATGCACGAGGACCGGCTGGAGCTGATTCCCATCGTGGGCTCGCCCATCATTGTGCCGCTGGCGGACATCGTCGCGGTCAAGGAGGTGCGGTGGTTCAACGGGCAGCGGCTTTTTTTCAAGAGGGGCTTTGTGATGGACCTGGCGAATGGCCAGCGGGTGGGCGTGGCAGTGGCGGAAGTGTTCGCCCGCCGCTGGCGGGCCAAGCTGAGCCGCGGCACGCTGCCGGAGATTCCGGCGGGCAGCGGGCGGGATCAGAGCCTCCTTGCGTCGGCTGCGGCGAAGAAGTGGATGATGGCGGCGCGATGGACGGCGCGGGTGCTGGGCACGCTGTTGTTTGCCTTCTACGGGCTCTTTCTCTTCGGCGAAGGGGTGCCGCCAATCGGATCGCAGCCGGAGGGGGTGCAGTTGAGTTTCGTGGGGGTGGGGCTGATGCTGCTGGGATTTGTGGTGGGCTGGCAGCGAGAAGGAGCGGCGGCGCTGCTGATTGCGTCGGGTTGGACGGTGTTCCGCATCGCTGAGGGTGGTTTTGGGCTGGGAGCGTTTGAGGCGCCGCTGCCGGTGGCGGCGTTGTATGGGCTATACTGGTGGGTGACGCAGGGGCGGAAGACGCACCTCGCGTTGGCAGCGGTCGCAGCGTTGGTGATGGCGCTAACTTGGGGGCAACTGATTTGCCCGACCAGCGTGTTCGTGCGGGGGATGATCATTGACGCGGAAACGACCAGACCTATCGCGGACGCGGAACTGACGCTGGAAGGCAGCCCGGAGAAACGGGGCGAGGAGGGAATGCATCCCAACACGCGTTCGCGCAAAGACGGACGGTTTACTCTCTACGTCGGCTGGTATGCGGAGCAAAAGAAGATGACCATCGCGGCGCCGGGTTACGAGACGCTCACGACCAATCTGGGACCGCGGGCGCTGGGCCAGCGGAAGGTGAGCCGGACTTACCTGTTGCGGCGAGTGGGCAACCCGACCAGCGGCCAGAGCGAGGGCGCGGCGGGAGTTCATGCGGTTGGTGGCGGCGAAGGACGCAGTGCCGGTCGAAGGGATGCCAACGACCAGGGGCGCGGCGCGGTGGGGGCGCGGTTGGAGGGGGTGCCGAATCGGTAGAACACGGTGCTGAAGTGCGCGGTGGCCTCGGATCAGATCACGGTTCAACAGCAGAATGAGCAGTTCGGCTAGCGCTGGAATCGAGCCAGAACCTGCGGCGTCTGCGGATTTGGTTCAGGTGGCATTGCAAACGCCGGCTTTCGGGCCGCCCGGAACGAGGTTTGGCCCAGTGACCGGGCAAGTGTTGAATGAGCCGGACGCCCGGCCGGAGAAGGAGGCCTTGGCATTGGCCTCCGGGGGCGACCGCGAGCCGCCGGAGACAGGCAAGGCACTGGAAACGCCCACCGATTACCCCGGATGAGGAAATACGGAGCATGCCGGAGTGCTGGCGATTGAGCAGTTCGGCTTTGTGTTGGCCTGGGACGCAAGAGGGCGCGGGAGGTGCCTGGCGGAATTGCGCCCCGGGGCAGCGGGCGGCGTGTTCTTGTTCCTGCCGCGACTGACTCAATTTGAGTCACTACAGTTGTGGCGCGGGGCTTGGGCGGCGCGGTTGCGCGCTCAGGAACTGTTTTCCCAGGCGCGTTCTCGGTTTCCGGCCCGCGGCGGCACTAAACCTGCTTAAATAAGCCTGTCAACCGCAATTGTACGAACGCTTTCGCATGAGCTTATTGCGTCCATGTCCGCGCGGGTTCGGCCGGGCATATTGGTTTTTGGCCGGACGGGAAGGGCCACCGCCATGCCCGGCCATGGCCAAGAGTTGCTTCCGTTCCGGCCGGGAACACCGGCTTGCTTCGTCCAATCCGGGCAGTACACCCTATGAATACTAACCCAAAGACACCCTCTCCGCCATGCACGGCCGTGCTGGTGGACGATGATTTGACCAGCCGCTGGCTGCTGCGCGGCGTGCTCAAACGCCTGGGCTTCACGCTCCTGGCGGAAGCCTCGAATGGGGAAGAGGCGGTCGCCGTGGTGCGCCGTACCAAACCCGACATCGTGCTGCTGGACGTCTGCATGCCGTTTCAAACCGGCCCGGGCGCGCTGCCGGCGATTGTCGCCGCCCATCCCCCCGCCCAAATCGTCATGCTTACCTCGATGGCCGACGAAGCGACCGTGCGCTACTGCATCGAACAGGGCGCCGCGGAGTACCTGCGCAAGGATACGCCCGTGGAGGAAATCAGCCGGGTGTTGGGCGGATTGAGCGAGAAAATCGCGGCGCAACGCGAGCGGGAGGTGCGCTGTGCGTGAGCCTAAACCGCCGCGCTTTGACCTCGACGCGCTCCTGGCAGAGATTCCGCAGGACGAGGCGGTCTGCCGCACGGCCCCGCGGTTGCTTTCCCAGGATGATATCCGCCGGCTGATCGAGGAGAGCCGTCGGCGCAAGGAGCGGGCCGCCCCGCGCGTTTCGCCGCATGAAAAGTGAAGCCTTTCTGAAACTGGTCGTGGACCGGGGCCTGGTTTCCGCGGAGCAGGCCCGCACCCTTTCGGCCCGGCATGGCAAGGTGGCGCTGGCAATACTGGAGCAGTTGATTGACCGGCACGAAACGGCCAAAGTGGAGCTATGCCAGATGTACGGTGATGCCTTGGGCGTGGCGTACTTGGACCTGACCCGCACTATCATCCAGCCCGAGGTCGTCCGGCTCCTGCCGCGGGATTTCGCCGTCAAGCACCAGATGATTGCGGTCTATCGCTTCGCCGACAGCGTCACCGTGGCCACCGCCGAACCGCTGAATCCCACGGTGCTGGACGACGCGGCGCGCCTGCTGTCCTTGCCGGTGAATGCTGTGTTCAGCCTTCCGGGCGAAATCAAGGATGCCATCGAGGTGGAATACACCACCGTCACGGTTTTGCAGGAAAGCCAGGCGCAAATGGGGCTGAAGCACGTATTCGTGGAGGAAACGGAGGCAACGCCGCAGCGCCTGGCGGGAGTCGCGGCCGATCAAAGCATCGTCCAGTTGAGCCGGCAGCTCTTCATTTGCGCGCTGCGGGAAAGAGCCAGCGACATTCACATCGAGCCATCCCAACACGAGGTGCGCGTCCGCTTGCGCATTGATGGCGTCTTGCAGGAGCGCTTCCATCTGGACCGCCGTTTGCTGGCCCCGCTGGCGTCCCGCCTCAAGATCATGGCCGGGTGTGATATTGCCGAGCGGCGCCGGCCGCAGGATGGCCGCATCGCTTTCGAACTCGCCACCCGCTCCCTGGATGTGCGGTTTTCATGCGTGCCGGGCATGGACGGCGAGAAGATTGCGCTGCGCCTGCTGGGAACCGTGCGCGGCCGCCCCATTCCGCTGCTGGAGGAATTAGATTTTTCCCACGCCTGCCTGGGCACGGTTAAACAAATCGCCGCCAGCCCCAGCGGGGTGTTCTTTGTCACCGGCCCGACGGGCTCCGGCAAAACAACCACCCTTTATTCGGTGCTCAAGCTGTTGAATTCGCCCGGCGTCCACATCGTCACCGTGGAAGACCCGGTGGAATATCGCCTGCCCGGCACCACCCAGGTGCAGGTCAACCCGGACGTGGACCTGACGTTTCTGACGGCCCTGCGCAGTTTCCTACGCCAGGATCCCAACATCATTCTGGTGGGCGAAGTGCGGGATCTGGAAACCGCCAAAATGGTTTCCCAGGCGGCCCTTACCGGCCACCTGGTGATGTCCACGCTGCATACCAACAGCGCCATCCAGGCCATCACCCGGCTCGTCGAGATCGGCGTCGAGCCGTTTCTCGTGGCCTCCGCGCTCGCCGGCGTGAGCGCGCAACGCCTCGTCCGCAGGATTTGTCCGAATTGCCGGGAAGAAATCCCGATGCCCCGATCCGCCATCGAACGTTATTTCGGCCCGCTCGGAGACCGCACGGTGAACATGTGGCACGGACGCGGCTGCGATGCCTGCCATCGGACCGGCTACAGCGGGCGCCTGGCCATTCACGAAGTCTTCATGCTTTCCGAAGAAATCCGCCGCCTCATCGCCGAAAAAGCCACCCCCCCGGAACTCCAGTCCCTGGCCGAACAATATGGTTACCGCCCCATGGTCTATGACGGGATCAAAAAGGTGCTGCGCGGCCTGACCACCCTGGCGGAGGTGGAGCGCGTGACGGCCATTCCCGAAGAGTAGCAACCACCCCGCGCCGCCGCCGGCGCGAAATTGCAGGATTGCCTTTGCCCGCTCCGGCGGGTATGGGAACGGCTACCGATGAAAACCATCTGCCCGTTAGCAATGCTGTTCCTTGCGTGCGCCCTAACCCTGGTCGGTTGCGCCACGCGCCCGCCTTCTCCGCCCGAATCCCAGGGGCCGCCCGGAGCCCGGACGCCGATGGGCCTGATCGCGGCCACGGCGGATCTGGCCGCCGCCGGCGCCACACGCCTGCATCCGAACTATATCTGGGCCACCCTCAAAGACCGGAAACAGGATGCGGCCCTCAACACCGCCTTCGAACGGGCGCTGACCGAGGGCACCCCCCGCGCGCAACAGGCGTTGCTGCGCGCGCTGGAATTGAAGTTTATCCACGACCCGCAAACCTCGGGACTGGACATCCTGGGCCCCGAATTAAGCCACCATTTCCGGACGTTCGCCTGGCAGGCGGAGGATTTCCCCGGCGGCCCGCCCGGCCCGAATGAACAGTTTGCCGACGTGATGGTGGACGTGCTGGACCTCGTGCGCCCGGAGCGCCGCGCCAACAGCACGCGCGACGCCGTGGTGCTGCGCGAGGAAGCCACCGAGGCGGTTTGGGAATACATGACCCGCCAATGGGTGCCGGTCCCCGGGCAGGAAAACTGGAAGCTGAACCGCCATGCGCGGGAGTCGTTCATCCGCATGCGCGAACAGGCCCGGGCCGAGGGGGTGGACCTGGTGATACTCTCGGCGCACCGGCTGCGCAAAACCGCCGAGGCCAACGCCGCGCGCGCCCGCAACCCGAATGCCGTGGCGAGTTTCTCCGCGCATTCGCTGGGCCTGGCGGTTGACTTCGATATGAGCCACCGCAACGACATCAAGTTCAGCGGGCTCTCAACCCGCCCCATGTCGGAACTCGTCCGCATGCGCGAATCGCCCGTGCATAAATGGCTGCTCCTGCGCGGCGAGGAGTTCGGCTGGTATCCCTACCAGAACGAACCGTGGCATTGGGAGTACAACCCGCCCGGCTTCCGCGAAATCTTCTGGGCCGATTTCCCCGGCGGCGCGCCCGAGCGGGGCATCATCATCGAAGAACCGTGAAGGGGCGGCAACCTCGCTCAGCGGCTGGATAACAGGCATACCCGCGGCTTGGAGAAGCGGGCCTGCGCTCCGCCCGGTTCGGCCGCGCGGGTCCGCGCACGCGGGAAGGGGCAGGGCCGCACGGAAGCGGCAGCCGGATTGAAAACGCCCGCGCCTTGGCCGTTGGGGCGGGTGCGGCGGGGCTAGCGGGGCCGTGAGCGCGGGAGCGGCAGCGGGAGGTAGCCGATGTAATGATCCACCGTGGTTGCGCCCATGACGAACGGAGCAGTCTCCGTGATGGTAAACCCCAGGCGCTTGTACCACTCGACAGCCTGCGTGTTCTTGACCATTACCCCCAGCCAAATGCGATCCGCGCCCAACTCGCGGGCGCGTTCTTCGGCGCAGGTCATCAGGCGGTGGCCAAGCCCATGCCCCTGCCAGGCCGGCAAAATGTAGAGTTGATGCACGTAGAACTTGAGCTCCGCGCGGGCGTGAAACAGCTTGGCGTAGCCGGCAACCCGGCCATCCACCTCGGCAACCAGGCCCGTCACATCCGGATCGGCGAACAGCGCCGCGAGCCTGAGTTCGGAATACTGCGTGTGAAGGTAACCCTCCAGGTCCGTTTGCGGGATGAATGAGCCGTAGGCTTCCAACCACGTTTCGAGCAGTAGCTGCTGCACGGTTGCCAGGTCGGCTCGGGTCCAGCGTCGGGTGGAGATGTTCATGGGGTGTCGTGCAAGAAATCTTCGCTCCCCGCGGCGGCGAGGAAAGCGGGAGTTGTTCTGAAGCGTCGTCCGTTGCCAGCCATTGCTCGATCCATAGTGCCGCCTTGCGACGGAATGGCAATTCCAAACCTTGCGGAACCAACCGCAAAAAAATGCGTTCACGCCAGGGCAACCGGCGGACGCAGTGAATCCGTCGGCGGGAAAGGGCCACGACGAAAGAGCAAAACCCGGAACAACGGAATCGCTGAAAACGAGCGATACAGGGGGGTGAACTCTGTTGCGGCAAGTGAAGGCGAAAACGCCTGGCGGCTCTCGCACGGCGGCGTAATTCCGGGCACGAGCCACTTTGACCGGAATGCAACTTTGCAACTATCTCCGCCTAATCGGGCGAATACTCCGCCCACGATGAGGGCAACGTAAGCAATCGCCTTTGGGCAATCTCCGCCCGGGAGGGGAAATGTCTTCGCCAACCTTGGCTCCATCTCGCCCAAAAACCAGGGCGCGCGACAACACCCGGTCGTCCGCTCCGGACATGCCGAACGTTCTTGTCCACTCCCTCCCGCTTTGAAACGTCGTTTTACATCGTCCGCAAGTCGTCCATCCCTCCTTTCCGGCTCAGGCCCGCGCCCAAACCCGCCCCACCCGCCCCACCCAGCCTAACGCTCCCATTAGGCCGTGTACAACGGGGGTACAAAGGAGGATCAAAGGGGGCTCATGCTTATTTTCCGTGTACTCCTGCCGGGCTTCCGATGTACTCCCATTGTACATAGCTGGAAATGACGGAGAAGGAACGGCCTCGCGGGCGGTGGTGGAGGC
>JAAYVL010000179.1 GCA_012517205.1 Verrucomicrobiota bacterium | reverse complement strand
GAAACGGCAAAGGCTAAGAAATCGAAGCCCTCCGCCGCCCCGGCCTCCACCGCCGCCCACAAGACCATCTCATCTCCGTCCTTCCAAGTTATGTACAAGGGGAGTACATCGGAAGCTCGACAGGAGCACATGGAAAATAAACATGAGTCCCCTTTGAGCCTCCTTTGTACACCCGTTGTACACGGCCTAATGGGAGCGTTAGGCTGGCTGGGGCGGGTGGGGCGGGTTTGGGCGCGGGCCTGAGCCGGAAAGGAGGAATGGACGAGTCGCGGATGATGTAAAACGAGGTTCCAAGGCGGGAGGGAGAGGACGCGAACGTTCGGCAACCCCGGGACGGGCGGACGGGTGTTGTCGCGTGCCCTGGTTTTTCGACGGGCCGGAGCCAACGCTGGCGGGGACAGTTCCCCTCCTGGGCGCAGGCTGCCGAAAGGTGATTGCTTGCGTTGTCCGCAAGGTCGGCCGGCCGCTTTGGAGCGATAGACGCTTTCACCCCCGCCCCCGAAACCCGAAGAGCGTTTTTGGGGTTGGAAAAACCTTTTTCCCTTCAGCTACCGAAACCCGGGCGCCGACAACAAAAGACCCCGGGAGGCGCAGGGATTCTTCTCTCTCTCCTCGCGCCCCCGAGTAGTGTATGGGATGAAGAGCTGGCATCTGCTCGGCTCCAGTGAAACTGAGCCGGGCGACGGAAGGGCCGTCCAGCTAACCGGAACCGGAGCGACTGATCAGGCAGACAAGTGGACTGGAGAGCAAAAGAAACCGCTCTGGGCACGAACTTGCAACCTCAGCGGGCTGCCACGCGAGGGCCACCTCAAGCTGCGGCGAGGGGACCGAGCAACGGCGGAAGGCCATTGGCAGGTTGGGCTGAGGAGGCGGCGGTGCTCCTGCTGGCGATGAACGTCCTCTTACAACCCGATGATGGATAGGATGACCAGCGGCATTCAGCGATTATATCGGCAGGCAGGGAATGCTTTGCAGGCCATAAATTGAGGAGGCAGGAAGGGGATGACGGGGCATGAGGCGGTCATGCAACGGCAGGGCCACGATAGGGTAACGGTTTGGAGGTCGTCAGATGCAGGTCGTTAACCCGGCTTTTGGGATTCAGGGGACGGCCAGTTACCGCCCGCCAAACAGTGAGCGACGCGGCTCGAGTACGCCAGCCAGTCATTCAAGGGCGGATTATTTATGGCCGTGACAGATAATACCCGGCCGCAATAGCGATGCTCATCGCGGCACCATGGAAGCCCAAAGGTTGCCTTTCCCAAGTCAACCGCAGGGCGGCTTTGGCCGGGGCGCGATGGGTTTCAGGCTTTTTCGGCGGAAGCAGTGAACATCTGCACGCTCAGGGGCTAACAAACCCGCGCCACTTCCATCCCCAGCAATTTGCCGAACTTCTCGATTTTCGAGGCAATATGCCCCACCCCGACGGCGCAATGGTGCGCGGGGCCGTGGAGGTTCCAGTTGTTGACAAACTGGCGGGCCCCGATATCGAACCGGTAACGGCTGTTTGTGTTGCCGATTTCCAGGATCGGCCCGGGCACGGATTCGCCTTCCGCCACCAGGAGTTTGAGGCGCCCGTTGGCCGCCTCGACTACGGAAAGGAGGGTCACGGGGCCATGTTTAACGGACATTTCGACGGAAAGGCCGCGTCCCACCTTGCCATGATAAACGCGCAGTGGGCGCACTTTGGTTTTGCCCTCGGCGATGGCGATATGCCCCGGGCCGTCGTGGCCCATGAGGACCAGATCATCATTGAAGTCCATGGCGTAATACTCCGTAAAAGAGCCGCCGACGCCGAAGCTGTCGAGAATCTTCATGGCCTGGGCGTTCTTGACTTCGTATTCACCGGCAACCGGGATTCCCCGGGCGGTCAGCATGGAATTGCCCAGGATAATCGAGCTGATGGCGTCTTCGTTCTCGTCGTTGCCCCGGCCCATGTAGTAATAGGCCATGGACCCGAGGTCATGTTCCTTGACGAGGCGGTCCAACGCCACGGAGGTGCGGGCGGCACGCGCCAACTCGGCGGGGGAGCAATCGGGCTGGACATCAAAGACGCGGTTGAATTCGGCCACCCGGCGCTGGATTTGTTTGGCCGTCACCTCCCGGCGCATGGCGGCCAGTTCATCCACTTCAATAATCTCCATGTGGCCGCCGAACGTTGCGCAGTGCAGCGTGAGGTCGGAGTAGATGTCGAGCATGCCGCAGTAATAGTGCCCCATGAGGCCAAGGCGGTTGTGGAACATGACATTGGCCACGCGGGCGGCCTCAATCCAGTCTCCCACCTCCTGCCAGCAAACGGGGTCCTCGTGCAGCATGCCGGTGATTTGATGGAAGGCGATGTTGGCCCGGTTGAAAACATTGGCGATTTCCGGAACGGGGCAGGCGGCACAGTGGGCCAGCCACTCGCCCGTCATGGCGGTGCGATCGCCCATGCGGTTGAATTGGGCATAGTCAATGGCGGGGGCGGGCGAGAGGTTGAGGATGATGACCGGCACCTTGGCGCGCTGCACCACGGGCAAAACCGTTGAGGAGAGGGCGTAGGTCGTAACGTAGAGGAAGATGAGGTCCACGTCTTCCTGCCGAAAGCGATGCCCGGCGGCCAGTGCTTTGGGCGGGGAATCAATGAGGCCGAGGTTGACGACGTCAACGCCCGGGTGGCGGAGGCGGTCAGCGACGACTTTCAGGTAACCTTCAAGGCGCGGCTTGAGTCCTTTGAATTGAGGCCAATAGGCTTCCAGGCCGATTCCAAACAGTCCGAGCTTTACTTTATTCATGGGTGATTTGATCAGGAGGCACCAGGGGCAAGTTGAGCCAGGCCAGGCCGACATCGCGGTAGAGGTGGTCAATGCTCGTTCCGCCGGGGGCGTCATAGAGAACCGCCAATCGGTTCTGGCATTTAATGACGGACGGCAGGCCAATGCAGTCCTTGCTCCAAGTGCAGTTTTTTCTATCGAGCACGACCGCTTTTTTGCGCGCGTCCCAGTGGGTCAGGTCCTTGCTCCAATAGACCCAGACCGCATCCGTATATTCGCCGCGTTCGTCAATGCCGATGTGGTTGGTGAAAAGAAACCAGGTGCGGCATTTGGGTTCGTAGTAGATCGAGGTGTTTTCAACTTGCTCTTCCGGCGAGAAGACGGGCTGGAGATCAACGGTCCAGGCGGCATCAAGGTTTTTCGTGCGCACCAGGCCAATCGTCCGTTTAACCGGGTTGTCCGTGGCGCCGCTGAAAAACAGGAGATACTCGCCGCGGTGTTTAAGCACGCAGCCCGGGCTGGCCGTTACCGAATAAAATGTGCCGGGCTGGCACCGGAAAGGGATGACCGATTTCTGTTTAATCCAAGGCCCGGCCGGGGTCCGGCTTTTCGCCTTGAGAGTCTGGTAGGGAAACATGGGCACGCGCCCTGGCGGCGGGGTCACGTTGGGGGTGCCGAGGTAGAACATGTGCCAGAATTTGCCCGCTTTGAAGGTCACCCCATAAGACGCGCTGGCGGAGTCGGGCTCACCGGGCTGGCCAAGTTCCAGGACCGGCCCTTTTTTCTCCCAGTGGACGAGGTCTTTGCTGGTGGCGAGACAGGTCAGCCAGCCTTGTGGCCCGGCGCCGTCGTAATGGAGGTAGAAAGTGTTTCCCTCCTGGAATACCCAAATATCGCGGGCGCCGAAATCGTCGCACTGCCCCGGCCCGTCTTTGTGCCGGAGCACCACCCCCTGGTCGAGCGCATCGAGGCGGTATTTCGCGGCGGGTCGGCCGTCGCAATAGCGTGGGGTTTCCGCGGCTCCGCAGAGGAGAAGGGAGCCGATCCAGATAGAGATTAGAGTACGCATAAAATGAGAACTTAGGGGCCGAGCAACACCCGGTAGTAGCGCTGCGTAAAATACGGCGCCAAAGGGTCTGTAAATACGAAGGGCGGCGTTGCCGACAGGTTCGTGAGCAGTCCAACCCAAATCGGGTTGGCTAAGTTGGTGGCGGCCTGAACGGTGTAGTCCGGGCCGCTATCGCCCGTGATCACCAGGTGGAACTGGCCGTTGCTGACCGCGAACGGCCGCAAAACCGGCGGAGCCGGTGCTGCCACCGTCAACTGAAAGCTCTGGGTGGCACTAAGGTTTGGAATCCCGTTGTCCCGCACCTTCACGCGGACCTGCGTTTGGTAGCCCACCTGCGAAAGGGTGGGATGCCACTGAAACATTCCGCTGGTGGCATTCAGCGAAGCGCCCCCGGGGCCGCTGAGCAAACAAAATGTCAGGGGCTGGGGAGGCACATCGGGATCCGAGGCCGGAATGGAGAGCGAAAAGGTTCCCCCCGCAAGGAGGGTGCGATTTGAGATTGCGGCGATGAACGGAGGATCATTGGTGGCCAGAACCATAAGCGAGAACTGCCGATCGGAATTGCGGGACCGGGAGTCTATGGCTCGCGCGGTGAGGGATACGGCGGTGTTGGTGGCAAAATTCAACAGGTCCGCGTTGAGCACCGTTATAAGCCCGGTGTCAGGATTCAAGGTGAATCGCCCGGCGGCATTATCCAGCAACTGGCAGGCATAGGTTTCGCCGGCGACCCTCCCGGCCACCGCCAAAGCCAGGGCCTTTGCTCCCGGCGCCGTGGCCTGGCTCAGCGGGGGATCCAGGAGCCATTCGCCAATCAGGGCGGACGCTAGATTGGTTTCGACGCCCGCGGTTGCCAGGTCGTGGATTTCGGCAGAGGCCAGGGGGCGGTTCCAGACGCGATAATTCCACGCCTGCCCGGCGTAGTAGCCATAGGCGCTGCCGCCGAAGTTGC
Source organism: Verrucomicrobiota bacterium (assembly GCA_012517205.1). Lineage (GTDB taxonomy): Bacteria > Verrucomicrobiota > Verrucomicrobiia > Limisphaerales > UBA8199 > UBA8199. Next base: position 2,726 of record JAAYVL010000179.1, on the reverse strand, counting down.
GGGCGGAAGGATGCACGCAGAGCTGCGTGCTCGTGAGGCCGCTATGCACGAAAGCGCCATTGATATACAGCGACGGCGTTTTGTTGGAATAGACCACCGCAATGTGTGTCCAGTCGTCCAGGTTGGCCTGCCAGGAAAGCAACGCGGGCAAGTAGTTGCCGGAGTGTTCGAAAACCTGAACGCAATTGCGCCCCACAGACACCCCCATGCCGGCATGGCCGTCCGCCCACGCCAGAGAGCCCAACTCCGGATGCGCGAGGTAACGTTGCCCCCAGGTGCCGGGTATGCCGGAGGTGGCTTCCGCAACAACATTGGCCTCGAGTGTCGGCCGGGCCCAGAAGTCAACCGTAAAGCTGTTGGTCACCTCCAGCATCGCCCCGTCCTGAATGCCTGTGCCGTCCCCCGCGAAGGCCACGCCCTGCGAGATCAACTGGGCGCGGGCAAGGGAGGGAGCCGTGCTTTGCGGAACGATGAGATATTTGAGGTCGCCTTCCACCCATGGCGCCCAAAGAGCGGTGTTGGTGGGAAACTCGGTCGTTGCCGCGGCGAAGACCAGGGAAGGCACGTTGTCCGGGCTATAGCAGATCGGGCGTTTCCGCGAGTCTCCCAGCAGGGAATGCCCCTCGCCCAATGTCCATGCGAAGCGGTTGGAATAGGAGCAGGTGCGGAGGTGATTCCAGTTTACGTCAAAGTAGCTCAGGCGCAGGCCGTTTACGACAATGAATTGCGAGTTGGTGGCATCGTAAAGGAGGTCCACACTGTTCCCCACCAGCCCCGGGTCGAGACAGGCGAGGTTGGTGAAACTGCCCGGGGAGAATGCGGGATCCGGGGAGCGGATGACGCGTTCGCAGCCGGCATTCGTGCCGCCGGGAAAGTCCGTATAGATCATGTAGTAATAGCCGTCATTTGCCTGGACCACCGCCGACTGGCCATCGCCATAGGCATCCGCAACCGTGTTGGGGTTTTCAATAATGTGGGTTCCGTCATGGAGCCGTGTGAACGTGCGCCCGCCGTTGGTGGAAACGGCCATGCCGATGCGGGTGATGGCCGGCAAGCTGGTGTTATCCGTGTTGCCGCTGTAGGTAAGGTAGTAAAGGTTGCCAACGCGATAAACATTCGGATCGCAGGCGTGGACCTGGTCGAACTTGGTGGGATCCAGGCTGGGAGCCAGCGCGATCCGCGGCGGCGCCCGCAACAGGCCTTCGAGAGACGTGGCTTCCTTGTAAAGAATGTGGTCGCCTCCCACGGCGCCTCCTCCGCCAGTGCCACACATCCAGATTTTGTAGAGCCCCTCCGTCTCGTCGTAGATAAACGAGGGGGCATAGTTGTAAATCATATCCTGATCGTACGTGATATTGTGATAGGATGATTTGAAGACCCATTGATCGAAGCGCGCGGCCAGGAATAGCGCGCTCTCCGGAATCGCCTGTTTAACCCACCCGGGTCCGGCCCACTTAACCTGGAAAGTAAGGGTGCCGGTATTATGGAAATAGCCGGCCTGAATCCGGTGCAAGCCGGCGGTAAGATTTGTGGTCGCCGAAACTTCCCTTACGGCATGCGCGCCATCGTTGTTCACGACCAGGGCTCCATCAATCCAAAGCCGCGAACCATGCCGGGAATTCAGGTAGAAGGTATATGCGCCGTTGGTCGGAACGTCCAGATAACCTGTAAACCGGGCAAAGAAGTTGGTGTCGCGCAACCGGGCGGAGAGGTCGAAATCGTTGACGAGTTTGCCCAGCACCGGGTGAGTAATCACCAAGCCGTTGGCGAAGTCCGGCAGGGCGGAGAGAGGTGCGGAAATGGCTGGCGTTTCCCCCGGGTTGATCGGCAGTTCCCAATACTCGAAGAGCAATCCCTGATGGGCGCGGGACACGCCGTTCGTGGGGGCAGCCAGAACAAGCTGGACTGAATTGGTAGTGCAGACCAACGAGGGCACCAGATCAACCAAACCCGTGAAAGTGATATTCGTGGCCGTAAACTGATCCTGGGCCGCATAGCCATCATGCTGGATGAGGGTAAAGGCGCCGGGTTGCGCGGACCAGCGTGAATAGACCGAAGCATCAATAACCACTTTGGTGCCGGTGGCGATGGAGATTTGGGAGCCGGTCATTTGGACCGGCGCGATGCCGCCGGCATCCAGTTGGAATTGGAGGGTGGCGGTGTCCGTGAGTTGCAGACCCACGCCGCCGGAATTGGTGCGCTGCAGCCAAAACCGCGAGCCTTGCAGGACCAGCGTGTCTTGTACTTGCAGAAGCCCGCCCCATTGCAAAACCCCGGATGAGATGGTGTAAGCGCATTTATTCGTTGCGGGGGTGCCAATGGTAAAATTACCGACGTGAACGGCGCCGCCCCATTGGAACATCCGGGAACCGGAAGAGCCGGGCCCGTTGCCAATAAACAGGCTCGGCGTGCGCAGCATGGCCGAGCCACAGACCAGCAAGCGGCCCACGCCCTGGTTGCCCACAGCCACAAAAGTATCAGCCGCGGGAAGAATAAGACTGCCGGCGGAAAGGTTGTACTCGCCACTCGCGCCGGAACCGCCACCGGCAGCGTCACCAATACTCAGATAGCCATTGACGACCAAGTCCCCACCCATCTGATCAACCTGCCCGAAATTGGAGAAATCCCGGCCGAGAAGCATTGCGGCGACGGAAAGCGAGGCCCCCTTACGAACAAGCAAGGTGCCTTTGAAGACCGGGCCGGCGCCCTGCCCCACATATAGATTG
>JAAYVL010000121.1 GCA_012517205.1 Verrucomicrobiota bacterium | reverse complement strand
TGCGTGAGAGGGGACGAGTTGGGGATGCGCAACGGTTAGCCCGGTCTCAGCGTATTTGCCGATTGGGTGGTTAGCGGGTGATTTTGCCACTAATAAAGAATGTTTGACAAACCAAGGTATTGAGCTTAAGATGGAGGGCAGTAGCAGGATTGGTGGCACGACCGAATCAGGTTATGGCCAGTGTTACACAAGCAGACGCGCTGGAGAAAGGCACCACCCGTTTAGTGGGGGCGTGCGTGCTCACAGATGCGGCGTGGGGGATAGTAGGCCGCCGGCTTGGCCTGTCGGGGCGGGAGTTGGAGATTGTGCGCGGAGTGTTCGATAACAAGATTGAAATGGCGATGGCCGCCGATCTTGGCATTGCGCCGAGCACGGTGCATAGCCACCTGGAGCGGCTCTATCACAAACTCGACATCAACAGCCGCGCTCAGCTGGTGCTGCGGGTGATGCAAGAGAGCTTAACCTTGATGGCGGCAGGACCGCCGGGCGGGACGCCGCAGATTTGTGCTGGTCCGGGCGTTGGGCATCTCCCGCTCCGACTGCGCGAACAGGCGGACGTCTCCGCTCCGTCCCGCGGAGGCAAAGGCTCGAAACGGGGATGTGCCCTTCTCACAAAACGCGCCCGGCGTTCGTTCGAACTCCGGGCGCGTGTGAGTAGCCGTCCGTGCGCGGACCCGTGATAGGCGGCGTCTTAGCGGGAGCGCCGGCGGGTGCCGAAGGCCAGCAGCCACCCTCCCAGCAGCAGCAGCATGGCAGTGCCGGGTTCAGGTATTATTACAATGCTGCCGGTGGACAAACCTCCCCCGCTCGCGCCGCCGATTCCAAGACTGCCAAAGTACGCTGGAGAGCCGTTCCAACTGCTGGTATAATCCTGGATAACGAACTGCCAGATTTCGCCGGGCTGCCAGATGCCATCCATGATAAAGCTTTCCGCGACCAGAGGGGTGTTCTTCTGCCCCCATTGTCCACCGAGCGCAGCGCGCCTGTCAATCATGAAAGCCTGGCCGGGGTCAAAGTCGACTTGCCCAACCCATTCGTCCCAATTGCTCAGCGAGGTGTCCGCGTCCGCCACATAAAAGACGTCGCCCTCGTAGAAAGTTTGCCGGGTCAGGTTCCGCATGGCGACTTGCACTACCACGCCATCTTTATAATCCGTGGGGCACGGAATCCACCCGCCCCACGGGACTTCCCACGACTCGATTCGTTCGTCTTCTGGGAAGGTGGGCTCATTTCCAAGTTCTTGAACCCACCCCGAGATGCTCCAATCATCCTGAATAGGGTCATGGAGCGTATAGACTTTCAGCGGCCAGGCTCCGGCAGGCCCGACCAGAGTAAACAATGCTGCCGCCACAAGGGCTAGGTAGTTAATGTGTTTTTTCATAGAAACCTTTCGTGAGTATCTTTGTTCTGTGTTTAATTTATTCCTGTTTTATTCGGAGTGTATTTAACCCGGTGAAAGGAGTGGTGAAAAGTCGGCTATTGAGCCGTCGGCTATGCAGCCGACCTCGCCGCTTGCGGGGGTGATTGCGGAGCCGGGAAAGCACCGGTGGGATGAAGGGAGCCGACCGGAGCACGGGCCTTCCTGTCTGTTGCCAAGCGGAGGGCAAGCTGGGGAGAGAGGATTGGGTAAGTCTCTTTACACGGAGTCCGGCGCGGGTTGCGATTCGCGGTGTGGCTTAATAAGCTCGCTCAACACGCCAATGGGCGCGCAGGCAGGCGGGAGACTGGCCCGCCTCCCGCAAGCGCCGCAGACTGGTTGCGTCGTGGCGCTTGGCCAGTCGCGCGCCGGTGGAATCGGTCAGCAGTGGGCAGTGGTAGAATCGGGGCGGAAGCCATTCCAGGGCGCGGTAGAGCAGCAGTTGCCGCGCGGTGCTGAGCAGCAAGTCCGCGCCGCGCACAACCTCGGTAATTCGCATCGCGGCGTCGTCCACGACGCAGGCCAGTTGGTAGGAGGGGACTTCGGCGTGGCGCCAGACGACGAAGTCGCCGAAGTCTCGGCCGGCGACGAATTGCTGCGCGCCGAGGTTTTGGTCCATAAAGAAGATCACCTCGCCGTCGGGCACGCGGAAGCGCCAGTTGATTCGATGGCCGGCGGGGCGCGAAGGGGTGGCGGGCGGTGAGTTGGGCGCCGGTTGCGCGTGGCTGGCGCCAAGAGGGCGGCAGGTGCCCGGGTAGATCGGTTCGTGCTCATCCTCGGCATGAGGGGCGCGGGCGGCGGAGAGAATGTCTTTGCGGGAGCAGGTGCAGGGATAGATAAACCCGCCTGCGCGCAAGTGATTAAAAGCGGCGCGGTAGAGGTTCTGGCGCGCGCTTTGCGCGTAGGGTCCGAAAGGGCCGCCGCAATCCGGGCCTTCCTGCCACTGAAAACCAAACCACTTGAGGTCTTCGAGCATGGCTTGAACAAATTCATCGCGGCAGCGCGCGGCATCGAGGTCCTCGCTGCGCAGCACCAGGGAGCCGGCATGGGCGCGCGCCCGCTCCTGGGCAATCCAGAAGGTTCGCGCGTGGCCAAGATGGAGCAGCCCGGTGGGCGACGGCGCCAAACGGCCCCGATAGGGAGCTGGGGGTGGCAGCGGAGCGGGCGGGTTTGCGGGGAGGGCGGGGGTGGGGTTGGCCATTCTAAAAGCTCGCGGCTGAAATGCCAGCCGGGCCCGTTAAATCAGCTAAAGCAAAGGGCGGATCCGGGGTCGCGGCTTGTTTGCGCGTTTCGCGAGCCATCCCATCCCGGCAATCCCCGGGCAACCGCGGTCTTTCGGGTCATGATTTGATAATGGCCGCGCCGTAGTCGCGGTTCATCCGGGCAATAAAGCTAAGGCTGATTTCCTTGGGGCAAACGGCTTCGCAGGAGCCGGTGACCGTGCAACCGCCGAAGCCCTCCATATCCATCTGCTTTACCAGATTCAAGACGCGACGGTCTTTTTCGGCTTTGCCCTGGGGCAGAAGGTTGAGGTGTGAGACTTTGGCGGCGACGAAAAGCATCGCCGAAGCGTTTTTGCAGACGGCGACACAGGCGCCGCAGCCGATGCAGGCGGCGGCGTCCATGGCGCGGTCGGCGATGTCTTTGGGAACCGGGAGGGCGTTGGCGTCGGGCGTGCCGCCGGTGCTCACGGAGACAAAGCCGCCGGCTTGGATGATGCGGTCGAGGGCGGTGCGGTTGACGATGAGGTCTTTGATGAGCGGAAAGGCCTTTGCGCGCCAGGGCTCGAGGGTGAGCGTGTCGCCGTCCTGGAAATGCCGCAAGTGGAGCTGGCAGGCGGCGGTGCCGTGGTGGCCGCCGTGCGGGATGCCATTGATGACGATCGAGCACATGCCGCAGATGCCCTCCCGGCAATCGGAGTCAAAGGCGATTGGCTCCTCGCCGCGGGTGATGAGGTCCTCGTTGACCACGTCGAGCATCTCCAGGAAGGACATGTCGGGGGAGAGATTGCGGGCCGGGTAGGTTTGGAACCGGCCCGGGGTGGCGGCGTTTTTCTGCCGCCAGACTTTGAGGGTCAGGTTCATGCGTAGCTGCGGGTACTCATGGAGATTTCTTCATACTGGAGCGGCTCCTTATGCAGAACAGGAGGTTTTTCCAGCCCCTGGTATTCCCAGGCCGCGACGTAGGCGAAGTTTTGGTCGTCGCGCCGGGCCTCGCCGTCGGGAGTCTGGAACTCTTCGCGGAAGTGTCCGCCGCAGGATTCCCGACGATGGAGGGCGTCGTGGCAGAGCAACTCGGCAAACTCCATGAAGTCGGCAACGCGCCCGGCGTATTCGAGGCTCTGGTTGAGGTCGCCGCTTTCGCCGGGCACGTTGACGTTTTGCCAGAACTCGGCGCGGAGCTCGGGGATGCGCCGGAGCGCCTCCCGGAGGCCGGTTTCGTTGCGAGCCATGCCGCACTTTTCCCAAAGCAGCCGGCCCAGTTCCCGGTGGAGGGAGGTGGGGGTGCGTTTGCCTTTGATGGTGAGCAGGCGTTGAATAAAGGCGCGGGTGTCCGCTTCGGCCTGCTTGAATTCGGCGCGGCTGGTGGCCGGGCGGGGGCGTTTGGCGGTGGCCAAATAGTGGCCGAGGGTGTAGGGGAGGACGAAATAGCCATCGGCCAGACCTTGCATCAGGGCGCTGGCACCCAGGCGGTTGGCGCCGTGGTCGGAGAAATTGGCCTCCCCGATGACGAATAGCCCCGGCAGGGTGCTCATGAGATTGTAGTCCACCCACGTGCCGCCCATGGTATAATGCACGGCAGGGTAGATGCGCATGGGCGCTTGGCTGGCGTTTTCCCCGGTGATCTTCTCATACATGTCGAAGAGGTTACCGTAGCGATCGCGGATGATCGGCTGCCCCAGGCGCTGAATGGCGTCGGCGAAGTCCAGATAAACGCCCAGGCCGCCGGGGCCCACCCCGCGGCCGGCGTCGCAGGCTTCCTTGGCCGCGCGCGAGGAGATGTCGCGAGGGGCAAGGTTGCCGTAGCTGGGGTACTTGCGTTCAAGGAAGTAATCGCGATCCGTTTCCGGAATGGCGGCCGGGGGTTTGGCGCGGTCGGCTTTGTTCAGGGGCACCCAGACGCGGCCATCGTTGCGCAGGGATTCAGACATCAGCGTGAGCTTGGACTGATGCTCGCCGCTGACAGGGATGCAGGTGGGATGAATTTGAGTATAGCAGGGGTTGGCGAAGAACGCGCCTTTCTTGTAGGCGCGCCAGATGGCGGTGACGTTGCAGCCTTTGGCGTTGGTGGACAGGAAGAAGACATTGCTATAGCCGCCCGTGGCCAGCACGACGGCGTCCCCCGCATGGGAGGAGATTTGGCCGGTGACCAGGTCGCGCACGACGATGCCCTGGGCGTGGCCGTCAACGACCACGAGGTCTAGCATTTCCGTGCGGGGGAACATTTTGACCGTCCCCAGGCCGATCTGGCGGCAGAGGGCCTGGTAGGCGCCGAGCAGCAGTTGCTGGCCAGTTTGGCCGCGCGCGTAGAAAGTGCGCGAGACCTGCGCGCCGCCGAAGGAGCGGTTGGCGAGCAAGCCGCCGTACTCGCGCGCGAAGGGCACGCCCTGGGCGACGCATTGATCAATGATGGCGCCGCTGACCTGGGCGAGGCGATAGACGTTGGCCTCGCGGGCGCGGAAATCTCCGCCTTTAAGGGTATCGTAAAAGAGGCGATAGACGCTATCGCCGTCGTTGGCATAGTTCTTGGCGGCGTTAATTCCGCCCTGGGCGGAGATGCTGTGAGCGCGGCGCGGGCTGTCCTGAAAACAGAAGCATTTGACCCGGTAGCCCAACTCCGCCAGCGCAGCGGCGGCGGAAGCGCCGGCCAGGCCGCTGCCGACGACGAGGAGGTCAAACTTGCGCTTGTTGGCCGGGTTGATCAGTTTGAGGTCGAATTTGTATTGCTCCCATTTTTGGGCCAGCGGGCCGCTGGGGATTTGGGCGTTCAAGGGCATAGGACCTCCTTTCCATAGCCGCAGAGAATGGCGGCCGGAATGGCGCAGTAGCCAAGAAAGAGCAGCAGGGCGAGCACGCGGGCGGCGCGGTCGAGGCACGGGCGGTAGGCGTCCGTTCTCCAGCCGAGCGAGTGAAACAAGCTGCTGGCGCCATGACTAAGGTGCAACCCCAGAAGCGCCAGTCCCAGGACATAAAAGGCCGAGACTATGGGTTTGCGGAAGCCTACCACCATCATCTTGAAGATGTCGGGCCGCTCCACCGATGCCGGGCCTGGGAGTTTTTCCGTGAAAGCAGCAAAGTCCTGATGTGTGAGGTTGATGAATTGGACTTTGGCCGTGTAGTGCAGGAGATGATAGCCGAGGAACGCAAATACCATAAGCCCGCTCAGAAGCATGGTTTGCGAGGCAAAAGTCGAGCCGAAAGGCTGGTATTGGGCGTATGCCACAGGGCGGGCGGCTTTGTTTTCCAGCGACAGGGTGATTCCGGCCCAGATATGGAGGGCTAAGATCACCAGCATGCCCATCCGTACCGGCCAGATCAATTCGGGGTTGGACTGGAGGAAATGAGCGTAGCGATTAATGATTTCCCGACCGAGGAAGATTTGTAAATTGCCCGCGAGGTGTCCAAGGACAAAGAGGAGCAGGCAGCCGCCCGTGATGGCCATGATGTATTTCTTACCGACTGACGACTGAAAAAGGTTCGTAATAAGGTTCATCGGCCACCACCCTCGGCCTACCGGAACGGCCCGGCGTTGGGCTTGGAAAGAAGTCTAATCAGAAAAATACCGCCGTCAAGAGAACCGGCCGCATTTGCGCGGTTGAGGTGCGTGCTTTCGGAAAAGCGAAATACATCCATATGGCAACCGGAGGGGGAGTTGGCAATATGCCGGGCTTCGGATCAGGACGCCGTCGGGAGGCAGGGCAGGGGAGGCGCGGTTGGCTGGTCCCACTCGTTTAACCCACGCTCTGGGGTTGCCGTTGCCGGGGAGAAATGCAGCAGTTCCAAGGCTTCTCCGATGAGATAAAGAGAGCCGGCGATAATTACGAAATCGGTGGGCGTGGTTTGCGCCAGTGCTGAGCGCAGCGAGGGATGCGGGCTGGTTTGGGCATGGGGATTAATGCGCCGGCAGAGTGCAGCGAGTTCTTCCGGTGCGGCGCTGCGCTCGCTGGGAACCGGCACTGGCAGGATGCGCGCGGCCAGCGGCGCGAGAATTTCGCACATGCCGGGCCAGTCTTTGTCGCGCAAGATGCCGAGCACCAGGGTAATGCGAGCGGACGGAAAGTATTCCTTTACTGCGGTGGTCAGGATTTCTGCGCCGCCAACATTGTGCGCGCCGTCAAGCAAGACCTTTTGCCCATCCGGGCGCGTCAGGAGTTGGAGCCGTCCGGCCCATTGAACTTGGGATAATCCGGCGCGGATGAGTTCATCGCTCACAGGAAAGTGTGCGGCGAGCGCGCGCACGGTGGCCACGGCCACGGCGGCATTCAGGCGCTGATGCCGGCCGGATAGTGGCAGCGAGAGGATGTCCAGTGGCGGATGGAGCGCATGAGCAGGCGTCAGGGTCGTAAGCGGGGCTTGCAACCGGCGGGCGGTTTGCTCAATAACGCGGAGAGGCTCAGTGCCTTCCGCCGCTGTGATAACGGGAATTCCGGGTTTGATGATGCCCGCCTTTTCGGCGGCAATGCTGGCCAAGGTTTCGCCCAGCCATTTCTGGTGGTCGAATTGGATGTTGGTGATGACGCTGGCGAGAGGGGTGACGATGTTGGTGGAGTCAAACCGCCCGCCCAGGCCGGTTTCCCAAATCACCAGGTCGCACTGGCGCTCGGCGAAGTAGCATAAGGCCATCAGGGTGACCACTTCGAAGAAGGTCGGGTGGTCGGTTTTGGGGGCAGGGTTGGCGGTGCGTGGGGCGGTCGAGGCAGCAGGCCAGCCTTGGCGCAGTAACGATTGCAACTCGGTGGCCAGGCGTGCAATGTCAGCTTCGGAGATAAGGTGGCGGTTGACTTGAATCCGTTCGCCAAACGCGACCAGGTGCGGCGAGGTAAACAGGCCGACGCGTAACCCCGCTGCGCGATAGATGCTCTCCAGCATGGCGCAGGTGGAACCTTTGCCGTTGGTGCCGGCGACGTGGATGAAGCGCAGGCGGTGCTGCGGATTGCCCGCCAGTGCGGCTAGCTTGAAGGTGTTTTCCAGCCCCAACTTGGCGCCAAACCAGCGGAGGTTATACAGGAAATGGATGGCGTCGGAATAGGTCATGGATTGAAAAAGCGGAATCAGCCTGCCGTCTGGCCGGCCAAAAGGTGCTCCACGCGCGCTACATCCGCCGGCACATCCACGCCTGCGCTATCATGAGTCACTTGCACCACCGCAATGGGAATGCCGTTTTCGAGGGCGCGCAACTGTTCCAGCTTTTCGGCTCTTTCAAGTGGGGAGATGGGGAGGCTTACCAGTCGCAGCAGCGTGTCGCGCCGATACCCATAAATGCCCAGGTGCTTCAGAAAAGGAAACGCCGCCAACTGTTCGCGTGGCGGAGCCGCCGCGGTCTCACGCACATAAGGAATCGTGCGTCGGGAAAAGTAAAGGGCGCGTCCTGCGGCATTGACCACGACCTTTACCGTATTCGGGTCGTCATAGTCAGCGAGGTTGGTGATGGGGGTGGCGGCGGTGGACATTTCGGCTTGCGTAAGCGCGGTGGCGACGGCGTTGATGACCGACGGGGCGATGAGCGGTTCATCGCCTTGAATATTGACGATGGCGTCACCGGCGCGCCGCGCCGCCACCTCGGCGATGCGGTCGGAACCGCTCGGGTGGTCGGGTGCGGTCATTTCAACCTGGCAAAAGCGTTCCACGGCCTTTAGGATTCGCTCGTCGTCGGTAGCGACGATGATTTCGGCGAGTGCGGAGGCTTGCTGGCAACGTTCGACGACGTGCTGCAGGAGCGGCCGGCCGGCGATCAGGGCCAGCGGCTTTCCGGGGAAACGCGTGGAGCCCCAGCGCGCGGGAATAATGCCAATAACTTTCATTGTGCTCTTTGTAGCCACAGCAGTCGAAGATTGCACGGACGAAAAGAATTACCGCGCCGGTTTCGACTGGCTTTTTGCACACGGAGCGCGTATGCTAAACCCGAGCTGAAGGACAGGTTAAACATGCATTTGGAACTGATTGGACCAGACCCATTCGCGCGGGACGAGCAGGGCCGACAGATTACTCGAATCGGCAGCCTGTTTCCGTCTTATGGCGCGCTTTGGACGCAACCGCCGGGGGTGCATGCGCTGCAGCGACTGGGCTTCATTGGGCACGTCAACCAGGGGCGCGTCGCCAGGGGGTTGGCGCCCTTGAATCGAGAAGAAGAAGAGGAACTATCAGCCGAGTCGGTGGATCTGGTATTTGATCCCGAACATATCCTGATTCGGCCCAACCCCGACCGCATGGACCTGGCGTTTGCCGGGGATGAATTGCTCCAGACCCGGGTCCCCAAGCGGCAGGTTAAGTTCCTGTCGGTTGCGGATCGCCGGGTAAGGGAGGCAATTAAACAGCGTGGAGAATGTTGGCGCCTCAGTTCGATTCCCAAGACCATTGAGGCGAAGACGCGGCTGGTGCTGGGGTCGAAAGTAGGCATTCATGGCCAACCCATCTATTTCTACAATCGCTTGACCGGCACCCGGTGGCTGACCTGCCAGGAGTTTGCGGAACTCGGCAAACTGGATGATGCCAACTTGGCGTGCCACCTCCGGGAAATAGCGGTGCATTCCACCTTGCGTAATCGGTTAGGCCATCCGGAATTGGATTTCTTTGCCGTCGACCAGCAGCAGTTCGGTGCGCCTCAATTTGCTGGCACCGATTACCCCCAACTGGGCAGGGAACAATTGCGCGCGCTTTTTGGCGATCTTTGCGCCCGTTTTAGTGCCGCTGTGGGCAAGGATTTTTGCACCGACGATCCTAAAAACCGTGTCTGGAGCGAGCGGATTTTGGCGACGCTTTTCCTGGAGGGCAATGAGACGGAGACGGAGGAGATTCTCAGCGGGCTCAGCCCGGAATTCTACCTCCAGGTGGAGTGGTTGCCCGGCGGGCGCTTCGAGGAGGGTGAGTTTCTGCTTGACCCGATATTTGATGATGCGGTCCGTCATCCGGAGGACGAGGAGTTGCAGCGGCTTTGTGATTCGCGCGCGCAAGGCATCATCTTTAACTTCATCCGTGAATATGGCGACCTGGATTACATCAATGTGGGCTGTGTGGCGGAATCGTTATCACTGGGGCGGCCTCAAAAGAACAGTCGCCGGGGCGTGTACCTGGTCGAACTCTATTCCCGGAGTGAGCGCGCCGTTATTAAACGCTTCCTGCGTCTCCAAAAATGGAGTGTTTGGGAGCGCCTGGATGAAGGGAAAGATTTGCTGCAGGCAATTCGGGAAAGCGACGACTATACCGACTATTGCCTGGACCGCCGTCTGGGCTGCCACCAGTTGCGGATGAACCTGATCCGGCGCGTTGGCTTGCGGCGCCTAAGTGAAATCTACCGGGGCTCCAACGCTCGATTTTATGGCGAACCTATCCGCACGTTTTATTTCGAGCGGGAGTACTTGTCGGGCATTGCCACCGATAAACTGACGCCAGAAAGGTATGGTCGCCCGGGATACGGAGCTAGGCTGGCTGAACTTCTGGGGCGCGCAGCAGCTTCCAACTTGATTGTGGGGCGCGCTCAGGAAGCAGAGGAGGGGAGAGAATTGTGCCCGCTTTTCGATGATGGCGATGAACTGGTGCGGGAAGGCGATGATGGATTGCCTTCGGAAATCCTGGTTGTGGACTACACCGGCGCCTTTGTTGAATATAAGCTGCCCTTGGAGACATTCGCCGCCCGCTACGCGCATCCTGTTAACAGTCGCGGTGAGGCTATTCCTGATTTGCGAGCGTTCGCCACCGCCTACCTTGACGCCCTCCGTGACCAGTTCCTGCAGATTCAAGGTGACTACCGCATTCGCCGCCGCGCGTTTGACACACTTTTCCAGCACTGCAAGTACGACCCGGAGGGCAGCTTTGCTTACCGTTGGGAATGTGTGCTAAGCCGGTTGGACCAAACTAATCCCTATGCGCTTGTGGACGCCATTCGTCAGCATATCGAGTGTTGAGGGCGACGCCACGCACCGGACCAACAGAGAGCAATGGCAACTCACTTGCGTATAACCATGCACGAAAACGCCTGATGGCACAATTTGCGCCATCAGGCGGGAGAGGTCGGGAATGATTTCGACTGCCTTGTCGCAGGTCGCGACGGGAGGTTAGAATTTGTACGCCGTGCCGGCGATTAGGCGCAGATCATTATGATCGTTACCAGCAGCCGGTTCGCTATCATAAATGTCCTGGAAGACCACCCGCAAGCTCCATTTCTTGGTGATGGCGGTGTCAATGCCGGCCTCGAATGTGAGGAGGTATTTTTCCGTCCACCGGTCCAATTGCGGGACATAAGTGGCGCTTTGCCAGATCTTGGTGGTATCGGTGAGTTTGTGCTCAAAGCGTTCGGCCAATCGGAGACCGGCATAGGTGTCTGACGATTGATTTTGATACTTTTCAAACACCACTGACGGGCCAGCCTCAAATGCCAGCGAGGTTCTGGCTTCCTTGATCAGGTAATACCCGGCCAAGGGGCTGACGGTGACTCGGTAGCTCAGATTCGCTATGCCGTCGTAGTTGAAATCAGCCCGCAACCCAACGTAGAAGCGTTCGCTTAACAGCCGGTTGTATTGGCCGAAGGCGTTGACAAACTCAGTGTTTCGCACCTTATGATCCTCACCGTAACCACCGGCGAGACCAAGTGCGACTTCGTCGTGCTCCCACTTCCGCTTGGTATCCAGGCTCAGCGTGGCCAGCAGGGTTTCGCTGTTCCCACGAGTCAACGTCAGGCCGGCGGCCGCCGTGGTCTCCCACCGGTTGGTGGATGGAGGGGCGCTTGAGGCGGACGCCTGCTGGGCCTGAGTCGAAATCAAGCTGGTTCCGAGCAAAAGAGCAGTGGCGAGAGCCAACCCACGACGTGGACTGCACCGCTGCGAAGGATTCATCTGCGTATATTCAGGGATCATTATTATTCGTATGTTATGTTTCATTATTGGTTTATTGCGTGAAAAGACAGTTGCACTATTCGACCGTGACGCTTTTGGCCAGGTTGCGGGGCTTGTCCACGTCGCATCCGCGCAGAACAGCGATGTGATACGCAAGCAGTTGCAGCGGCACCACGGTCAATAGAGGCTGCAAGATATCCAGCGTTTGCGGGATGTAGATCACGTCGCTGGCCTTGTGCTTGATTTCGGCATCGCCTTCAGTCGCGACCGCGATGATGGGGCCTTTGCGCGCCCGTATCTCTTCAACGTTGCTCATGTTCTTGTCGTACATCGCGTCGCGAGGCACGACGAAAACGCTTGGGAAGTCGGGTGCAATAAGCGCGATGGGGCCGTGTTTCATCTCCGCTGAAGGATAACCCTCGGCGTGGATGTAGGAAATTTCCTTGAGTTTGAGGGCGCCTTCCAGGGCGACCGGAAAGTTGAACTGACGGCCCATGTAAAGGAAGCCGGTTGCCTGGTGGTACTTTTTAGAGATTTTTCGCAAATGCGCATCTCCTGCCAGAATTTTTTCAATCTTGCCCGGGATGGTCTGGAGTTCGCGCACGAGTTTGCGGCCCGCCGCCGGGGAAAGTTCGCCGCGCTGGCGCGCCAAGGCAATGCCCAATAGCGTCAATTGCAGCACCTGCATCTCGAAGGCTTTGGTCGAGGCTACCCCAATTTCGGGGCCGGCACGCATGTAAATATCCGCATCAGATTCACGGGCGATGGTCGAACCTACGACATTGACAATACCCAGCGTACGTGCACCCTGGGCCTTGGCCGCGCGGATGGCCGCCAGCGTGTCGGCAGTTTCTCCGGATTGAGAGATGGAGACGATGAGTGTGTTCTTCTCGATGGGGCGCCCGCGATAGCGCATTTCGCTGCCGTATTCAACTTCTACCGGCAGGCGGGCGAGGGTTTCGATGACATACTCACCTACCAGCGCGGCGTGCCAGCTAGTCCCGCAACCCACAAGAATGAGCCGGTTGATCTTGGCCAGTTCCTTGGGCTTGAGGGCCATTTCCTCGAACTCGACATTGCCCTTTGCGGGGCGAAGGGTGCGCCGAAGCACCTCGGCCACGCGGCCGGGTTGCTCGAAGATTTCCTTGAGCATGTAGTGAGGGTGTTTGCCGCGTTCAGCTTCCTCAGCCGACCAATCCACGGAACTGATTGGGCGCTGGATCGCCTTGCCGCGGGCTTGCAGGGCAAAGTCTTTGTTTGTCAGCGTGACGATGTCGCCATCGTGTAAATAGACGACCTTGCGGGTATGCGCGACAATGGGTGAAACGTCGCTCGCCAGGAAGTTTTCGTCCTGGCCGAGGCCGACAACCAGAGGAGAACCGCGGCGCGCACCGAACAGGTGACCGGGCAAGCCCTGGTGCATGAGGGCAATGGCGTAAGTGCCCTCGACTTCACGCGTAGCGGCGAAGATGGCTTGTGTGACGCGCTCCGGCGTGACTTCGCCTTTCCGGGCGAGTGCCTGGTCGAGGTGATGGCCGATCAAATGTGCGAGCACCTCAGTATCGGTCTGCGACAGGAAGCGGTGGCCAAGGCGCTGAAGACGATGCCGGAGCGTGGTGTAGTTTTCTATGATGCCGTTATGCACCAGCGCGACCTTGCCGGACTGGTCAAGGTGCGGATGGGAATTGATGTCGCTGGGCAGGCCATGCGTGGCCCAGCGCGTGTGGCTGATTCCGAGCGAGCCCTTAACCGGTTTCGTTTTGAGCGATTGCGCCAGTCCTTCGACGCGCCCCACTTGTTTGCGCACATGAAGCGTTCCGTTCGTCAGGACACATATCCCGGCCGAGTCGTACCCTCGGTATTCGAGCCGCCGGAGGCCTTCAATGAGCAACGGCGTCGCTTCTTTCCTGCCTACATATCCAACTATGCCACACATGTTCTTTACTCTTTTTGTTTAGGAGTCTGTTTCGGAAACACCCCGAGCTGCGAGGTGCCAGTTTAGGTTTGCTTGAGGATCCACTGCGCCGCCGCGGGCAAATCGTCCACGACAACGGCGGCGGCCAGTTTGTCGGCAGCTTCCTGCTCCAGTTCCGCCCCGTAGCCTGTGCGGACCAGCAGACACTGCTTCACGCCGGCATTCCAGCCGCATTCCAAATCAATCAGTTTGTCGCCAATCATATAACTTTGCGCCAGGTCCACCCCAAACTCCGCGCGCGCATCCCACAGGAATTGCGGCGAGGGTTTGCGGCCCCGGCTGGGCGCACCAGGCGCCTCGGGCGCGATGTAAATCTTCTCGAACCGCACCCGGTCACGGTCTAACTCACGGAGGAGATACTGGTGTATTTCATGGACTTGCGCCAGTGTAAAATAGCCGCGCCCCACGCCGGACTGGTTCGTCACGAGGAAAAGCCGGAATCCGGCTTGGCATAAAAGTCCCAGTGCCGCTCCAGCTCCGGGAAAGATTTCCACTTCTTCCACCCGGCTGAGATAGTTTTTTTCGGCGATGATGGTTCCATCGCGGTCGAGGAAAACAGCTCGATTCATGGTGCGGTCGGGGGGAGTAATAAAGCAAAACCGCGGTTAGGGAAATAATAAAGCCGTGGCAAAATCGAACTGTGAGCAGTATGCCGTTGATGCCAGGCTGTCCGCCACGTATTCGTCCCGGGCGTTTGTGCCACCACCACCCCCGGCTATTCGAATATCAGGCCCTTTTCCGCCGTGAACCGGGCAATTGCCACTTGCCCCTCGTAGCCGACATTGGGGCGCTTATTATTCTGCCCGATTAGAAAGCGCTGATTGCCCAACCCCACGATACCCAGCGACGCATCGAATTCCCAGCGGTCCGTCAGTTGCAGGCGGGGATTCGCGCGCAGCAGCACCTTGGGGGTACCGTAGCACCCAAACCACCACGCCCCCTCCGCGAAAGCAACCGTCTGGATGCCCATCAAGGTGTAGCCGCTGGCGAGCACGTGCCGTTTTCTAAACGCAAACTTCTCATCGTATTCGTAGAGGTAGTTTTCATTTACGCCTTCCGGCAGTCCGCCCACCACTATGAATCTTCCCTTGTGATAAGCAATGCCGCCGGCCCCATGCTCCACTTCGGGCACGGGGTGCCGTGCCCGTTCGATGAGCGTATCGGCGTCGTACACAAAGACCCACGAATTCGCGTAGCCGGCAGGGCGATTAAATGCGCCCAGGTTCACCGCGACAAAAACATCGCCCTGATGATGGCATAGGTCGCCATGATGGCTGGCCACCTCCAGGCGCTTGAGGATACGCCCATGCCGGTCGGTTTTGACCAGTGCGTCCGTCCAACTCCAGTAAAGCGCATCGCGTTCATTGGTGCAGATGCCCTGCAGATGTCGTTCGTAAGCGCCCTCGCAGGTGGCAGCTTGAAACGCCGCCGTCCCCGCGGGCTTTTTCCAGAAGGCATTGTCCAGCACATACTGACGCAATTCCTCCGGTTGGTTTGGATTGGCGATGAGAACCCGGAGCCGGGGAGCGCCCTGGGACGGGGTTTCAACGATCCACGAGGAAAGGGTGCAGCCATTGGTTCCCGTACGCCACAAGCTATTATTCGGACCACCATGCCGGTCTCGACTCATGCTGGCGAATTGTGCCGTGTCGAATGGCCGGGGAGCCGCCTGCAGCAGGTCCGCAATCCGCTTAACGCGCGCGCAACTGCTGCGGTTGGTCTTGAGGTTAAATTCCTGCATTGCCTCATCGAGGTAATGGTTTGCATGCACCACGGTGCCAGTTTTAACAGCGCGCATCGAGTAGCGCCCCTGCAGACCGACTTCAAGCATGAGGATCTGCTTGCGGTCAGCTATCATCACGAAGGTGGGCCGCCGCTGCGAAAAGAGCTTATCCTGTTGGGCGAGCACCTCGTCGCAATTAGCGCAGTTCGCCAGCAGCGTGCTGATAAGGCTGCCTTTTCCCGGTTGTGCCTCGCGCGTCTGTTTGGGAATAGCTCCGGCTGAGGCGGTCACCACGGTCAGACCCTTTTCGTTGATTCCCTCCTTAATCCCGGGTGCATCGTTTCCTTCAGCATACAGACCGAAATAAGCATAGCCATTTGTAGGCCGCTGCATTTTTAGCACCTGTACATGGTCCGGCTTCCAATCACGATTCTTGGAAATGATAGTACCCCCTCCCGCGTCGACTCCAGCAGCCCCCCAAAGTGTGCAGGCGTGTACCGAAGCGCAGGATATTCCTCCCAGGAACAACAGAATTAAAAGCTGCCAAAGAGTGAAAGGCCAGTTTCGGTTTATAAACCGAGCACTCGGTCCCGGCATCGCTAAAACAGCTTGCGCCATGATTCAATGGGGGTTGATTTCAGCGGAAGTTTCAGCCCGTGTATTTCACATATTTGATCTCGCGGATGTCCAGGGTTCCGGCCCTGGGTTCATAAAACGGCCTGCCTTTGCGCACGCCGACGAGGCCGTAGCCGGAGGCGGTAGCCAGAAAGCAGCGGAAATCGCCCCGGAGACGGGGTTCCAAGTACAGCACCTTTTCTACGGCGTCATAGCGCGCGCCGCTCAGGCCAAAGAGCAGCGCATAAGAAGACATCGCGCGCGCATACCAATGGCCGCACTCGTATTCATTGAAGGGATTGCGCACGCGGCCATCATAGCGGTCGCGGCAAACCCTCACTACTTCAAGACCTTCGGAGACCAGCCCCATTCGCATCAGGTGCGACGCCACCTGATATTCGATGCCAGTCCAAACCTCGTTGGAATAGACAAATGGCAGCGAGAGTTCCCCGCCTTTTGGCCAGGTGCAGAGCACCAGGCCGCCTTCCGCCCCGCAAGCGTAGGCAGGCCGCTGGGGATTGGCGAAATCCGACAAGTCGAGCTTGAGGTTATACTTATGGACGGCTTGCAAGTGACTGGCCACCTTGGGTGCCGCCAGCACCTGCCCTACGCCGCATACCAGCGCCAACCACGAGCCCAACACGCCGTCGGAAAGGCAGCCGGTGCCATATTGATAGTTCGGCCCCTCTTTCTCAAAGACCGCCCGGGCTTCCGGCGAAAAGTTCCCCGTCAGGTTCTTGTTCTCCAGCGGGTTGCCGGCTTTTAAGTTCGTCCAGTCAATGCGCTGAATGAAATACTCACCGTCGAATAACTCGGACTCCGTCCGGCGAATACCGGCCGCCAGCAATTGGGCATAGAGTGGCACCTCGTCGCCCAACGCTTTGCCCATCAACACCGCGGCTTGCAGTGCCCCCAGATAGAAACTGGTGCACATGCCGTCCGGCCCCCAAAACTCAATGTCGTAGGTGTTGTGGTGTGGCTCTTCGATCACTCCTTTATGCCCCGGATCCCAGGTCTTAATGCAAAACTCCAGGCTGCGTTTGACTTTAGGCCATAATCCCCGCAGCCATTCGGTATCACCACTGATTCGCCATTCGCGGAATACCTTCATGATTCCACCAAGCTGCCCGTCGGCGGCGGCGTGGAAATCATGCTCGACGGGCCGGATCGGGAGTGCGCTGCGGAACTGTTGATGCCCGGCCTCGTCCTGCGACGGGCCAAATTCGGTCTCGCGCAGCGTCCGCTCCAGGCGCGGGAACAGGTGCGGGATGGCCTGCGCATAATTCCAAACATGCGTGCAGGAGCCGTGACAACAACCCGCGTTGTCATGGCATCCCTCCCACCCCCAGAGCCGGCCATCGGTCTGGCGCATCACGGTTGGCGATTTAAGGATCGTCAGGTTGGCGGCGACTGCTTCGAGGACCTCGAGCGGCAGAGTGGAGGCATAGAAGCAATCAGCAAACCGGCTCGCCTTTTGCCGCAGTTCGTCATAGTGATCCCGCCAATAGAACGAGACGCCGTTGATGTCTGTAAAGCGTCCCGCATACCACGGGCGGTAATGGTCCCGCGAGACCGCTTCGGGCTTCAATCCCGCCGGGTCCCGGCCGATGCGCAGGTTGGTTTGGCCTACAAACCAGGCCAATCGCACCGTGATCATTTTTGCTGCGCCGGCAGCAAGCTGAAAAGGGACAAACAGTGTCCCGCCCGGACTGGGTCTCCCCGTGGTCACCGGCGGCCGCTCGAAACATGCGCCTTCGGTGATATCTTTCCAAGCCAGCGTCAAGGCATCCCACCAGCCGCCCCGAAACCAGGCATGGTTTACCTTAGTGTCCGCTTCGGACACCGTTGCCGAAAACGCGGCTTCGTCCCACGGATGATCCGTCGAGCCACCTCCCCACAGGATGAACCCGCCCGCGATGGGGCGCACCGCTTGCGGATTGCCGCCCGTCACCATGAAGTTCCTCGCATTGAAAGAAAATACGGCTTCGAGCGGTTTACCGCTGCGGTTGGTGAACTGGTATTCCAACCCGGCCACCGGCAGACTGGAATTATCCGCGTCGCCGGGTTCGAAGGGGCTCCAACCCGTAATTGCAACGCTCAACGGAAGTTGCGGGTCGGTGAGCGTCACGGTGCCAAACGGGAAACGGGCTTTGAAGGAGGCCTGGGCAAAGCGCGGCAGGCCGTAGCTGGTGCCGCCCAGGCCATTGCCGGCCCCCTGGGGGCCATAAAGTTTGCGCCCGGGAATCGGCCCCTCCAACACGCGCGCTGCCCGCGGTTGGCCCTTGACTGAAATGGCAGCAAAAACACATGGCGAATTAAACATGTCCGGCCGGTTGCGCAGGGAGAAATGCGAGAGCATCCCCGTGCCTTCAAGGCAAATCATGCCTGCCCCAATGCCTCCCAAGGGAAATGCCACCTGGTTTAAGTATTCGCCAGAATATCCTCCGTTGTACACGCGCCCCGTCCGCCGGCCAGTTGGACGCGCGTCCCGTCTGCCGGAGCGGGAAGGCACCGCCTGAGCCGGGGGGACCGTGCCCAGTCCGCCGACCGCGCCCACCGTCGCGGCCGACAACTGGAGAAACTTGCGGCGAGGCATGGAGGCATCCGGGTGTGAATTGGCAGCCATAATCGTTCTTTCAAGTATTCAGTGCGCGCTACGGCTTCTTTATGCCTCAAAAGCATGGGCAGTTCAAGCCGCGTTTGCGCGAGGCGTTCGCCGGAAGAGCGCGTTCCGGCCATTGTGGGGATGATGTCAGGGCATCGCAAGGGCAGGGGACCAACCCGGGAGTAGCTCGACCCGACGCGCCGCCGAAGTGGCGGGCTACACCTTCTCGGCCTTCTCGTAAACGATCAACTCGCCGGAGCCGCGCAGGTCGGCAGGATGGTAACGCGGGATGGGCATTTCCAGTTGTTTGAACGTCACGGGCGCCACCTTTTTGTCCACCAACCCCACAGCTACAGCGACGCCATAAATGATGGCTTCAGGCCGTGGCGGACAGCCGGGGATATAGAAATTAACCGGCACGAGCTTTTCAACTGGCCCCAGCACGGAATAGGAGTCAAACCAGATGCCGCCGCCGCAGGCGCAGGAGCCGATGGCAAACACGAGTTTTGGGGCGGGCATGGCTTCGTAAGCGCGCTGCAGTGCTTTGGCGGTGGAACGCATCGCCGGGCCCTGGCAGAGCATGACGTCGGCATGGCGGGGTGAACCGACCAGTTTGATGCCGAAGCGCTCGACGTCATAATAGGGAGTCAGGACATTCAAAACTTCGATGTCGCAGCCATTGCACCCACCGCTGTTGGCGTGATACACCCACAGCGAGCGCCCAAACATCTTCTGGCACAGATTCCTTAACATGGCGATTGTCCGCAAAACAGGGCCAGAGGCGCTAAAATATGGGTGTTTGAACTCCGTAGTCCGGATTGAAACACCGCAAAACCTTCTCCTTCCGTTAGAGCCGGATCGTTCATGTAGATTAGACCTTCAACCGTCTTCATCCTTTTAGCGCCATTGGGCGGATCTCGCAGGCAGTTTTCTCATTAGTCCAGGTCAATGCTGATATCGTCCACGGCCGCTTCACTCGTCAGGTAAGCTTGCGATCGGAAAATCCAACGTTCGTTCTGCACGTCGTCGAAGCGGTAGCCCTTGAGTTTCAACTGTTCCAAGGGTGAGGGTTCTGTGAAGCAGCGGCCGCAGCGCTGGCAGGTGCTCATGAACAGCTCCAGCCGTTGACGAATATCGCCGATGCGGTCGGTGGCGGTCTCGAACTCGCGGCTCATGGTGATGGCCTTTTCAGGGCATACATCCGCGCAGCGCCCGCAGTAGGTGCAGCGGCGCCCGAGGTATTGCAGGATGCGGATTTCCTGGCAGACATCCACGACCAGGATTTCACGCGCGGGGCAATTGCTGGCGCAACCGGCGCAGCCGATGCACCTGGCCGCGTCAAAGATTGGCCGTCCGCGGAATGTTTCCGGCACGGGGCCCGCCTGCGCGGGGTACGGCAGCGTGACGCGCCCCGCTTTGAGGCAGACCAGGGTTTCCTGCAATTTGCTTAAGAGAGACATGCGAGCTTTTCAGTAACCATAACAGGCGAGGATCAAAGCTCCCAGCCCCACGCCCAGCAGAGCGGCGAAGAAGCGAAGAGCCTGGTCAATCCGGTAGCGGGCGTGCGTGGCCGCCACGAGCGTCACCAGCAGCACCAGGCCGCACACTTTGAGCCAAAAGAGCAGCCAGCCAAGCGGGAACGCCAGGGCCGAACCCCATGGCACGAACAGGTTCACGAACAACGCACTGTAAATGACGAGCCGGGCCATTTGCGCATACTTGAACAGCGCCAGCTTCGGGCCGGAGTATTCCATCAGCGGCCCTTCCATCAACTCGGTTTCCGCCTCGGAAAGGTCGAACGGCACCCGCTGCACGAAGGCTTGGAAGGATAACAGGATTACTCCCAGTAGAATCAGTCCCGACCAGGGGAAGGTGTTCCCGGCATACACGGAGCCATTGAAAACCGTATCCAGCCGGAAAGAGCCCGTGTGGATGGCCCCAGCGATAATGGCCACGGCGAACAGGGGTTCGAGTGCGATCATGGTCATCATTTCACGGCTGATGCCGACCAGGGAATAGGTGGACCCGGCCGCCAAACCCGCCAGCAACGTGCAGATGCCGGAGAGCGTCAGGAGATAGATCACCAGAATCACATCGCCCGCCCCGTTCAAAGGCGCGGCGAAACCCATTGGCACCAGTCCGGCAAGCGTGAGCATGGTGGCCAGCGAAAGGCAGGCCGCGAATCGCTGCATAGCGGGCATCTGGCCGGACTCGAGGTCCTCCTTGCCCAGCAATTTGAGGAGATCGAAGTAAGGCTGCGGAAGCGGCGGGCCCTGGCGCGATTGGACTTGGGCCGTGACTTTGCGCAACACGCCCTGAAACAGGGGGGCGAGCAGCAGCACGAGGACGACGTTGACCAGGAAACCCAGGATGACGGTGACGAGGCTCATATCAGGTCTTTCTCACCAGCCGGATGAGTTCAGCCTGCGACCACACCCGCGTCGCGCCCGATTTCAGGTCAATCGTCTCCAGCCGATCCGTGCAGGAGAAGCAGGGGTCTATGCTGCCGAGAGAAATGGTCATGTCCGCCAGTTGCTGATCCTTGATCATCATCGGCACCGCCTGGAGATTCTGGTAGGTGGGCGCGCGCACGCGCCAGCGGTGTGGACGGTTATTCTCGCCGGTAATGACGAAATGATGGCTCTCGCCGCGCGGCGCCTCGACCGAAGACAGCCCCAGGCGGCCGGGCGGGAGTTCATCCGGGATGGACGCCTGCAGCGGCCCCTCCGGCATTTTTTCCAGGCACTGGCGAATAATCCGGATGGATTCGAACACCTCGTTCATGCGCACCACGACGCGCGACCAAACATCGCCGCCGGTATCAGTGATGACCGCGAAATCCACGCGGTCGTAGGCGGCATAGGGATGATCGCGGCGGCAATCAATATCCACTCCCGCCGCGCGCGCGACCGGCCCGATTAGCCCGAGGGATTTGATCAGCGCCTGATCCGCCACGCCCACGCCGCGCGTGCGTTTTTGGATATTCTTGTCCCGACTCACGGCGGCCACAACCTCGCGCCATTCCCTCTCCAGCTTGTCCAGCAGGTGCCGCAGTTCCACTTTCACCTCGGGCGTAATATCCCAGCGCACGCCGCCGATGACGCAGAGCGCATAGGTCTTGCGGTTGCCGCTGATCTTTTCCGCGATCCACATGATCGGCTCGCGGATGCGCCAGCTTTGCATGAAAAGCGTGTCGAAGCCCACGATGTGGCAGGCCAGCCCGACCCAGAGCAAATGGCTGTGCAGCCGCTCGATTTCGAGCATGATCGTGCGGATGTATTCGGCGCGGGGCGGCGGGCGCAGCGCCACGGCCGTTTCCACCGCCTGGGCATAGGTGACGTTATGCACGCAGCCGCAGATGCCGCAGATGCGTTCGGCCATTAACGGGATGTCGTTGTAGGTGAGGACGGATTCAGCCAGCTTCTCGATGCCGCGGTGCACCATAAAGCCGCGGTACTCGCAGCCGCGCACCATTTCGCCCTCGACGTAGAGCCGGAAATGCTCCGGCTCGTCCAGGGTCGGATGGAAGGGCCCGAACGGCACCACGGTGCAGCCCGCCGGCGGGTCGTCGAAGGTGAACTCGGCATTCTCATCGAAGTCCGCCGGCACCTGGTTCCAGGGCACGTCCTTGCGGAGCGGGTGCACGCCGTCGGGCCAGCCATCCGGCAGCACCAGCCGTTTGGGATAGGGATGGCCGCGGAGCTCGATGCCAACCAGTTCGCGAAATTCGCGCTCGGCCCAGTTGGCGCCGGGCACGGCGGGGGCGATGCTGTCCACCTCCGGGTGGTCCGCGGGCAGGTGGGCCAGCATGCTGCACAGCAGACGATCGCGGTCGAAAGCGAAGTTATGGGCGACGAGAAACTTGCCCGAGAAAGGCCGGTCATCGAGCCCGATGCTGATGACGTAGCGGGCATCCAACTCGCGGAAAAGATACTGGCAGACGGCCTTGAGCGTGGCGGGCTCGACATAGGCAAACAGGCGGGAGTCGCCGGGCAGGTCCGCGCGCTGGATGGCCGGGCCAAACTTCTCCTTCAACTGGTTGAGACGTTCGCGCGCGGTCATGGTTTTTCCTCCGGGTGCAAATTGCGGTTATCGGGAGCCCCGCCCAGCCAGCGGAAGTAGCGTTTGATTTCGGCGTAGAAGTTGTGAGCGGAATAGCGGTGGCAATCGGCCTCGCGCGCGTAGCCGCAGAGCCACGGCGCAGTGGCCCGGCGCGACGCATGGCCGATCCGGGAAAGCGCGTGCGCCGCCAGCAGCAGCAGACCCAGCGCCGCGGCCAGGACCAGCGGGGCGAACAAGGCTGCGGATTGCAGTTGCGCCACGCCGCTCCACAGGCTGGTTTGCAGGGGCGCGGCGGCGGCCAGCGCCGTGCCGCAGCCCGAACTGCTGGTTTCCAGAACTCGCTGCACCAAACGGAAGCCCAGGGCCGGCGCCACGCCCAGCAACACACAGGCCAGGGCCAGGGCGACTTGCGGCAACTGCATCGTCCAGCCCACTTCCAGCCGCCCGGGCCGGGCCGCCCGCGCGGTCACCAGCGCGCTCGCGCGCGAAAGGAAACTCACCCCGAAGAACTTGATGAACGAGGCCAGCGTCAGGGCGCTGGTCAGGATGGCGAGGAGGGCGCAGACGGCGAGGTATTTGGCGGAGCCGCATCCCTGCACCGCCGCGACGTAGATGGTCCATTTGCTGATAAAGCCATTAAAGAGCGGCACCCCGGAGATCGAGCAGGAGGCCACGAGCGCGGTGATGGCGGTGAGAGGCATGAACTTCATCAGCCCGCCCATCCGGTTCAGATCCTGGGTGCCGGTGGCCTGCAGCATCGAACCGGCGTTGAGGAAGAGCAGCGCCTTGAAAAGACCGTGGTTGAGCACGTGAAGCAGCGCGCCGCAGAAGCCGAGGGCGGCCAGCGCCGCCGCCCGGGGATCTGCGGCGGGCAGGAGGCTCATGCAGACGCCGGTGCCCAGGAGGATGTAGCCGACCTGGCCGATGCTATGGAAGGCGAGCAATCGCTTGGACTGCTCCTGCTTGAGCGCCTGCATGGTGCCCGTAAAGAGGGTGATCGTGCCCAGCAGCGCGACCACCAGCCCCCACGGGGCCAGCGGGTAATCCGCCAGGCCCGCCGGCGGCACCAGCCAGAGGAAGTAGCGCATCAGCCCGTAAACGCCGGTCTTAATCATCACGCCGGAGAGCATTGCGCTGACCGGCGACGGCGCGGCGGGGTGCGCATCCGGCAGCCAGAACTGGCCAAACGGCCACATGCCCATCTTGATGCCAAAGCCCGCGAGGAACAACGCGAAGGCCAGGGCGGTCATGCCGGGCCGGGCGCTGAGCAGCGCCGGCAGGTTGGCGCTGACGGTATCGAAATCGTACTTCAGGCCCGGGCTGCCGCTCGTAGTGGCGCCCGCCACCGCCAGCAATTCGGCGCCGATCATCGTGGCGGCGCAGGCGATTTGCATCATGACCAGGTACCGGTTGGCCGCGCGGATGTTGGCCGGTTTCCGGTGCTCGAACCGGATGAGCGCGTAGCCCGGCAGGGTCATCATCTGCCAGAAGATGAAGAAGAACCACATCATGTCGGTCGTGCTCACCAGGCCGTACATCGCCGCCAGGAAGATCAGGAAATAGGGGTAGTAGCGGGCTGCGCTATAACCTTCATAGTTCCGCATATACACCACCGAATAAAGCGCGGCGGGCACGGAGACCAGCGCGGTCAACAACAGGAAAAGCGCCGTCAGGCCGTCCACATAGACCCGCAGCACCAGGCCAATCTGTGGCAGAAGGCTAAACTCCGCCGAGTGCCCGGGCCCGGAGATGAGGACCCGGGTCACGGTCGAGACCATTATCACCGCCGCCGCCAGGGTGAACACGAACGCCAGCCCACCCGCGACTGTCTTGTTCCGCGAGGCCAGCAGGGTCAGTCCCGCCCCGCCGAGGCAGAGGACAATGGCCGCCAGGACTGATTGTTCGGGCGTCATGCCAGCACCTCCCGGAGGGTGGTTTCCGCAGGTTTGGAGCCGGGCTCCGGCGATTCCGACCGCGCCAGCCGGCAATTCTCCGCGCCGGCGGTCAGCAACGCATGCAACAGTTCCAGGGTAGTCTGTATCGTGGGCGTCAGAGCGCCGCGGAGCTTAAGTGATTCCGGTTGCACGCCCAGGAGCCAGACGCGTATGCGGCCCTGCGCCTCGATTTGCCGCGCCAGCAGGCCCAGCGAAAGCTTGTGCGTGGAAACCTGCGGGAACCGGGCGATTAGCTCCCGCGCATCGAGCAGGATCACCGCGCCCGGCGCGCCGCCAAAGTCCACCGCGTCGAGAAAGATCACGCGCTCAAAGCCCCCGTTCGCCACCCGCCCCAGGCAGCGCTCGGGAGCGGAGCCGGCAATCATCACCTCCGCCGTGATGGGCGAGGCTTGCAGCGCTTCCGCCAGCCGCACCCCGAAGCCATCGTCCCCATAGTCCACATTCCCGATCCCCACCAGGCAGACGCGGCCCTGGAGGAGCGGTGCGAGCAATTGGCGCAGGTCGGGCATCAGATATCCTCTCCCAGTTTCTTGATTTGCTCGTAGGTGAACACCGGGCCGTCCACGCACACGTAGGCCACGCCGATGCAGCAGTGGCCGCATTTGCCGACGCCGCACTTCATATACCGTTCGAGCGTCGAAACGATGTCCTTTTCCTGAAACCCCATCGCCAGCAGGTCCTTGATTACGAAGCGGAACATGATGGGCGGGCCGCAGACAAAGGCGATGGTGTTCTCCACCGGAATCTTCACCCCCGGCCGCTGGAACAGGCTGCCGACCACACCCACGGGGCCGTCCCAGCCCTCCGCCGCGCGATCCACGGTGAGATGGCATTCGACGCCCGCCGATTGCTGCCACTCGCGCAGGTTGGGGACATACATCAACTCCTTCGGCGTCCGGGCGCCGTAGAAAATCTGGATGCGCTGATATTTATCCCGGTGCCGGAGCGCGTACACGATGCAGGAGCGCAGCGGGATCAGCCCGATGCCCCCGGCCACAAACACCAGGTTTTTCCCGTAATAATCCTCCATGGAAAACCCGTTGCCGTAGGGGCCGCGGACGGCAAACCGGTCGCCGGGCCGCAACTGGTGCAGCGCGGCGGTGCAACTGCCGACCGTGCGGATGGTGAAGAAGGTTTCCTCCTCGGTCGGGCTGGGGGGCAGCGAGGCCGGAAATTCACCGACGCCGAACAACGACACCTGCGCGAACTGGCCAGGGCGGAACCGTTTGAACTTTGCCTGCTCCGCCGGATCCTCAAAATGCCAGTAGAAGGTCTTTACCTCCGGGATGTCGTCCGTCACCCGGTCCAGCACCGCGAGCTTGGGCAGATAGATATTTTCTTCCGCCGGTTCGCAGGAAGTCACCTTGGGGAGGGTCGGGTTCATGAGGGGGGAATCCGGTCGTGGATCGCGGTGGCCCGCCGGATCATCTCGACCACGCTGGGCATGCCGACATCTCCGTGGCAAACCGCCGCGCAGCGGCCGCAGCCCACGCAGGCCATGGTCAACTCGCGCTGGATGAAGTAATGCGCCAGCTTGCGCATGAAGCGGCGGTTGCGGCGGTCATGCACCGCGCGGCGCGGGTTGAAGCCGCCGGCCATGCGCGTGAATCCGCTCAGGGCGCAGGCGTCCCAGATGCGCACCCGCTCGATTTCGTCGGGGCCCACCTGGCGATCGCTGACGGTAAAGCAGGTGCAGGCGGGGCAAACGTAGGTGCAGCCGCCACATTCCAGGCAGCGATTGCCGATTTCCTCCCACGTCTGCTCCAGGATGTCGCCCCGGGAAACGTAGCGCACCGTGGCCGCAAACCAACTGGTGGTGGTCTTGAACCGTTTGCGCACCTCCGCCAGGATGGCGCGGCGTTTTTCGACGTGCGCCGCCGTGGCCGGCCGGAACATCGGCTGGGTGAAGAACGCCTCGCCCGCCGCCGTGCCGGCAACAACCATGAACTCGTCGCCCAGGTCCATGAGCTGCAGGTCAAAATGATCGCGCGCCGCCGGGCCGGTGTCGGCGCATACGCAGAAGCACTCGTCCCCAATATCGCGCTCCAGGTCCGTGCAGACCACGTTGATCAGGAGCAGGTTCTCCCGGCGTTTCTGGTAATAGAGATCGCGAAACTCGCGCCCAAGGTAGAAGCGGTCCAGGTGCCAGATGCCGGCCAGGTCGCAGGAGCGAAGGCCGAAGATGGCGCGCTTGCGCTCCCGGTAAATCGGCTCGATGTGGAAGGTTCCATCGTGCCGCCGCACCTTCAGCAACCGCTCGATATGCGGCAGGACAAAGCGTTTGGGCGGATAATACGGGTTGGGCAAATGAATCTGGACCTGGCCGCGATTTTCGTCGGTGACCAGGTCGAACCACGTGTCGCGCCCGCGCCCGGCAAAGGGGGCAAATACGTCGTAGCCCTGCTGCCGGAGGAGATCCACCAGCGTCAGCACCTGAGCGCGTTCCAGCAAGCGGGCTTTCATGCGGGCTCCTTCGCGATGCGCGCCGGGATGAGCTGGACGCCGCTTTGCGCCGCGCCGCAGATTTGCCGCTGCACCTGCCGCACAAAATACGGCACATAGACCGCCCCCTGGCGCACCTCGGAGGTGACCCGGGCGTTGATCACCGCCGAGCCGCCGGCGGCCGTCAGCCGCACCTTTTCCCCGTCGCGGATGCCGGCTTGCTGGGCATCGGCGGGGTTGATTTCGACGAAGCCTTCCGGGTAATCGAGCAGCAGGATGCGGTACTCGCGCTTCAGTGTCTCGCTGTGTTTGATCAGCACGCTCTGGTTCCAGTAATAGAGCGAATGACCAAAGACCAGCGTGAGGGGGTATTCGTCCGAAACCACCGCCGCCGGCGCATGGCGGGCAATCGGCGCAAACTTGAACCCCTGCGCCGGCAGGCCGTCCGCAAAGAGATAGCGCGTGCCGAGCGGCCGGTCCTTGCTGCACGGCCATTGCCGGCCGTATTCGGCGGCCAGGTTGCGGTAGTTCGCGCCGCCGTAGAAGGGAATGACCGCGCCGATCTCGTCCATCACGTCGGCGGCCGACTCATATCGCCAGTCAGCGCCCAGCGCGCGCGCCACCTGGGTCAACTGCCGCCAGGCGGGGGTGGTGCCGGGCAGCGGATCTATAATCTGCTCCGCCAGTTGAATGCGGCGTTCGGTGTTGGTAAAGGTCACCTGCTCCTCGCCAAAGGCGGTGGTGGGCAGGACCACATGCGCGTGGCGCGCGGTGTCCGTGAGAAACAAATGCTGCGCCACGACCAGCTCGCACCGGTCGAGCGCGTCCGCCGCGTCGCCGAAGAAGGCGGAGCTCACCGGGTCGTAGCGGCAGAGCCAGATCGCGCGCACCGGGCTGGCGCCGCGGTTGTTGAAAATGGCGCGCGAGGCCAGGCCGGGTGCGGCCGGCAATTTCGTTTGCCAGACCCGGCCCACCTCCGCGCGCGCCGCCGCGCTGTCAACCTGGCGATAGCCCGGCAACCGGTCGGGCAGCATGCCCATATCGCAGACCCCTTGCAGGTTGTTGTGCTCGGTCAGCGCGAAGATGCCCGCGCCTTCCCGCCCGATTTGCCCCGTCAACAGCGCCAGGTTCACAATGGCCTGCACCGGTTCGGCGTCGCGGGCCTCGATGCCGGTCGAATACAGAATCGCCGCCGACCGGGCCCGGGCGTAAGCCAGGGCCGCCGCCTCAATCAGCCCCGCGTCCACGCCGCACGCCTCGGCCGCCGCCAGCAAATCGTAATCCCGCACCCGCGCCAGAAACCGGTCGTAGTCGCGGCAGTGGGCCTTGATGAACGGCAGGTTCATCAGGCCGCGGTCCACAATGACCTTGGCCAGGGCGCCGTAGAGGATCGGCTCCGTGCCGGGCTTGAGTTGCAGGAAAAGGTCCGCGCTTTCCGCCACCCGGTGGCGCCGGCTGTCAATGACCACGAGTGTGGCCCCCGCCAGCTTGGCCCGGATGACGGTTCCGCCGATGCTGGGCAACTGGAGAGCCAGGTCCACGCCGTCCACGATGATGACCTCGCTGCGGGCCAGTTCGCCGATGGAATTGGTCGTCGCCGGCACGCCGAGCATGTCGAGCAGGACATTGATGGAATTGTTGCAGTAAACCCCGGTGCCGTGGTCCACGTTGTTGGTTCCGATGACCGCCCGGGCCAGCTTTTGCAGCAGGTACGATTCCTCGTTGGAGCAGCGCGGCGAGTTGAGAAAAGCGAAGGCCTCCGCGCCGTGCCGCGCGTGCAGCTCCTTCATGCGGCCGATGATGAAACCGAGCGCCTCCTCCCACGACACTTCCTCGAACTGGCCGCCCTTCTTGAGCAGCGGGCGTTTCAACCGGCCGGGGGAACTGGCCACCTCGTGCACATGCCAGCCTCGCACGCAAATCCGGCCCTCGTTCGCCGGATGCGACATGCTGGGATAGGCCCCCACGATCTGGTTGCCAACCGCCTCCAGATAAATCCCGCAGCCGACCCCGCAGAAGGTGCAAGTGGTCAGTTTATGCGCCATGAAGGTTGCTTAGTTCGGGGCGGCGGGGGTCTTGGCGGGTGTCGTCGCCATCAAATTCCGCGTTCACGGATGATCCGGTTGTCTTCCCCGAGCACAATGACGCGGGGTTTCCAGGTCTGGGCGGCGGCCCATTCCACCTCGGTAAAGCTTAAAATCGTGATCAGGTCGCCCGGTTTGCCGAGTCGGGCGGTGGCGCCGTTGAGGATGATCTGGCCCGAGCCCGGCTCGGCGGCTATGGCGTAGGTCTCAAATCGTTCGCCATTGGCCATGTTGCCGCAGAGAATGCGCTCGTACGGCAACAACCCCACTTTATCCATGAGGTCGCGGGCAATACCCAGGCTGCCCTCATAATTTACGTCGCCCGCCGTCACCCGCGCGCGATGTATTTTCGACTTTAATAAATGCACCAGCATAAGCTCGCCGCCGCACCGGGGAACCCCGGTTGGCGTCATTTGCCAACTATAGGGTTTGGCATTCCGGATGTAAATCCGCTTTCCAGGGAATTGCCTCGCCGATGGCCGGCACGCCGGGCCGGCTACTGGCGCTCGTACTCGCCTTTGCCGACACGCTTCAGCACCGTGAACCCGGCTTTCTTGGCGTCGGAAATCGAGACCGTCCTGGGGGAGTTAAAGGTGGACCAAACCCGGCGAACCGGTTTTTTACACGCGGGACATTGGGTCAGGGGCGCCGCGGACAGCGGGCGTCGCAGGGTAAACTTGCCGCCACACACCACGCAATCACCCTCGCAGAGTTCATATTCATACAATGGCATCATGGCTCGTCTTCTATACTCTAATTCATGTTCCAAACTTTGCCGGTCGAAGTCAAGCGCGCCCGCCGCCATTCACTACCTATCCACTGCCAGGCCCTCGGCGGGAACCGCCAACTCGGGAAGGGCGTGCGGTTGGGCTGCGCAACGTCAACGTTTCAGATAAAGCATTCGCGAAGCCAAAAGCCATCCGGATGCCCATCCGCCCTTGAAAAACCGCATTTAGTCAGCCCTGGTTTCATAACTAGCTGTTTTTGCGGAGCTTAATAATTATCTTCCCATCCGCTTTCCTCTTCTCGCCCTTTCCTGCCCCCCGAATTCGTTATCCAGATTCCCTGGAAACACCCTGCCTTCAGGCCGTGTACAAGGGGTGTACAAGGGATGCTCACCGGGTGTACCAGCTAAAATCCTATGGACTCCTGATGGGCACCCCTTGTACACCCCTTGTACACGGCCTGAAGGCAGGGTAAATCCAAGGGGCGTCCAAGGTGCGCCGAAGTTGGCATGATTCAGGTTTTGCTCATGTTTTGCCCCTCTTTATGCCTAAACTTTTGATTTTATCGGCGAAAGGCTTGGGATTCAGCAGCCATGCCCTTGAATTGGCTAAACAAGGGGCTCGTCGGGGCTGCGGTTTGGGCGGTCGAGTCCGCCCAGAATCCGATAATAGAGGGGCGGGCGATTGAATTGACCAACTAAATCGTTACGGCTGGGTGTAATCCGGGGCTACCACTTCCTGCGCTCCACCCATATGCAAGAGCACCCACGAGCCCAAATCCAACGTATAGCCGCCTTTTTGCGAGGGGCACTGGAGTTGGCCCGGGGCGGAGGGGAGCGTTCGACAAACCGGGCGGCGTTTCGGCGCGTGGATCAGGCAGGGTTTTCGCGCTGCACCCAGGCGGTGGCGTATTGGGTGAGTTCGGCGGTGCCTTTCAGATCCAGTTTTTGTTTAATTTGCTCCCGGTAATACTCGATGGTTTTGATGCTCAGGTGCAGGGCCTGGGCAATTTCCCGGGTCTTCTTCCATTGGCCGATGAGTTGGAAGACTTCGAGTTCCCGGTCGCTGAGGCCTTTGACGGGAGATTCCTGGATGCACCGGGCGCCGCGGACTTGTTGCTGCAGCAGCCGGGCCGCCAGCGCGTCGCTCACATACACATTGCCGTCCAGCACCCGGCGAATGGCGACCAGGACTTTTTCCAGGGCGTCGGCTTTCATCAAATAGCCGAGCGCGCCCGCGCGGAAGGCGACCTCCGCGTAGAGGGACTCATCGTGCGCGCTCACGACCAGCACCGGCAGCCCGGCGTGTTGCGCTTTGATATTGCGCATCAGCTCCAGGCCGCTGCTGTCTTTGAGGGAGATGTCCGCGATCA
Organism: Verrucomicrobiota bacterium; assembly: GCA_012517205.1. Classification (GTDB taxonomy): domain Bacteria; phylum Verrucomicrobiota; class Verrucomicrobiia; order Limisphaerales; family UBA8199; genus UBA8199. Next base: position 33,055 of record JAAYVL010000121.1, on the reverse strand, counting down.
CCAGGTCGGGCTTGAGCTGGCTGATGGCGCGCAGCGCGTTGGCGGCGTCCTCCTCTTCGCCGCAAACCACCAGGTCGCTTTGCTGGTTCACAAGCTGCGCGATGCCGAACCGGACCACGGCGTGGTCGTCCACCAGGAGAATCCGTTTCCGGCTGTCCATGACCTGTTTCCGTTTGGCCTGAGCCATAGTTGTCGCAATTAATCTGTCGTCCGGGCTTCCGTTGCAGGGCGGGCCTCCGTTCCAGGTAAGACCGGAGAGTTCCCTTCGCGGTTCGCCTTTTTCGCCCGGTCATCGGGCCGGACCACAGGCTGATTTGCTTCGGTCGCCGCAGTTTGCGAGCCAATCGCCGGGAGAGGAGGGCGGCCGGGTGAGTGGCGCGCAAAAGGGCTGCCTCGCGCGGTTTGGCCTGTCCTGATCCGGGACACTCGGTGCCCGCGGGTGGGACAGGGGCCCGGCGGACGGCCAACTTTCGGCTGCCGCCGTTCCGGGGACCGGCCGGGCGCGCGCCCTGGCGTCCGGCGCGGGCGTGGCGAATAATTTCCAGCCCCGGGCTTGACCTGGGCGGGGTCATGCGCACAATCCTGATTCGCATGCCGCATACGTGCCCTGACGATTGCTCCCTGGCGGTTCTCCCGGACGCGCGGGTGAAGCCGTTGACGCGCCGCGCTTTCCTGGCTCGGGCCGCCGCCCAGGCCCTCGCGCTCGGCTGCGGCCCCGCCGTGCTGCGGGCGGCGTCGGGGCCGGGGGCTGGCGCGGAGCGCGAGTTGATCGAAGCCGCCCTTCCCGCGCGCGCCCCGGCGCGGCCCGCCCGGCCCCGCAAACTGCTCATCTTTGACCGGAACGTGAACTACGGCGGGCATGGCTCCATTCCCGCGGCGAACCTGGCGTTCGAGTTGATGGGACGCCGGACCGGGGCCTTCGAGACGGTGGTGAGCCGGGATCCGGAAGTGTTCCGGCCCGAGCGCCTGCGGCAGTTTGACGGCGTCTTTTTCAACAACTGCGTGGGCAACCTGTTCACGGATGCCGCGCTGCGGCAAAGCCTGGTCGAGTTTGTCTATGGCGGCGGGGGCCTGATGGGGGTGCATGGGAGCACGGTCGCTTTTACCCAGTGGCCGGGCGCGGTCGAGGATTGGCCGGAGTTTGGCTTGATGATCGGCGCGCGGGGGGCGAATCACCGGGCGAGTGACGAGCAGGTTTTCATCAAGCTCGAAGAGCCGGAGCACCCGCTTAACCAGGCGCTGGGCGGCCGGGACTTCGCCTACCGGGACGAGTTTTTCCGGGTGCAGGACCCGTATTCGCGCCGGCGCGTGCGCGTCCTGCTGCGCATTGACACGGACAAGACCGACCTGGCCGGCCGGCCGCCGGAGCGCGCCGACCATGATTACGCGCTGGCATGGGTGCGCCATTATGGCCGCGGCCGGACGTTTTACTGCACCATTGCGCACCATCCCGCCGTGTTCCGCGATCCGAAGCTGCTGTCGTTCTACCTGGCCGCGGCGCAGTTTATTCTGGGCGATCTTCCCGCGCCGACCGTTCCCAGCGCATGGCTGACGCCGGCCCTCCACGCGCAGGAGAAGCTCGGCTGGCGGCTCGGGATCGAGGCCTACACGTTTCATAAGTTCACGCTCTTCGAGGCCATTGAGAAAACCGCGGCGCTGGGGCTGCCCTTCATGGGCGGGCTGAGTTTTCAGAAGGTGGGCGGCGGCATTGCCCGGAACTTCGAGCCGGGGCTTTCCGATGAGGAATTGCGGCAGATCCGGTTCAAACTGGACGCCGCGGGCGTCCGGCTGCTCACCTACTACCTGCAGGAGATTCCCGGCGATGAAGCCGGCTGCCGGAAGGTGTTCGAGTTCGGACGCCAGATAGGCATCGAGACCTTCATGTCGGAGCCCAAACCCGAGTCGCTCGATATGATTGAGAAGTTCTGCGACGCCTATGATCTCAAGGTGGCCTTGCATAATCATGATCCCCAGGCTTCTCCCGCTTATTGGAATCCGGCGGGCATCCTGAAAGCGTGCGCGGGCCGGAGCCAGCGCCTCGGCGCCTGCGCCGACCTGGGCTACTGGATGCGGGCCGGCATTGACCCCCTCGCGGGCGTGCGCCAACTGAAGGATCGCCTGCTCACGCTCCAGATGCACGATCTCCACGCCCGCGGCGCGGATGGCCACGACGTGCCGTGGGGCGCCGGCGTGGGAAATACGGCGGCCCTGCTCGAGGAAATTCACCGGCTGGGCCTCCAGCCGACGATGTTCGGGCTGGAGTATTCCCACAACTGGCTCGCTTCCATGCCGGACATCGCCCGGTGCATCGAGTTTTTCAACCGGGTCAGCCTTGACCTCGCCCGGAGAAAGTAGCCGCCTTATGCCAAAAACCAACTCACCGGGTTTGACGCGCCGCGCCTTTCTGCTGCGCGCCGGCGCCGCTTCCCTGCTGGCGGCGCCCGTGATTATCCCGGCGTCCGTCCGCGGCCGGAACGGCGCGGTGGCGCCCAGCGAGCGCATCCAGGTCGGGCTGATCGGCCTGGGCGCGATGGGCCGCGGGCATCTGCGCATCCTGGCCGGGCATTCGCAGACGCAACTGGTGGCCGTGTGCGACGTGGACCGCGTCCGGCGGGAGGAGGGGGCGCAGCGGGTGGACGAAATCAGCGCGGCGCGGCGCGAGGCGGGCTCGTTTCACGGCTGCGCGGCCATCCACGATTACCGGGAATTGCTGGCGCGGTCGGATATTGATGGGGTGGTCATCGCGACGCCGGATCACTGGCACGCCTTGCAGGCCATTCACGCCGCGCAGGCGGGCAAGCATGTGTATTGCGAAAAGCCGGTTTCGCTCACGATTCGCGAGGGGCGCGAAATGGTCGAGACGGTCCGCCGCTACGCGCGCGTTTTCCAGACCGGCACGCAATACCGTTCGATTCCCAGCATCCGCCAGGTGTGCCAGTTCGTACGTGGGGGCGGGCTGGGCAAAGTGAAGGCGGCCTTCACCCTGTGGATGAAAATCGAGATTCCCACCCTGGGCGGATCCTATATTCCGCTCGACCCGGCGCTGCCGGCCGAGCCTGTGCCCGCGGGGCTGGATTGGGATTTGTGGGTCGGGCCGGCGGCCTGGCACGACTACAACGCCGCCTACCACCGCAACCCGGTTCCCGGCGTGGTGCCGTGGACGTTCTGCCGCGCTTTCGGCGCGGGGCCCATCACGAATTACCATTCGCACGCGGCGGATGTGATGCAATACGCCCTGGGCGTGGAGACCGGCGGCCCGGTGGAAATCCTTCATCCGGCCAGCGGGGCGTTTCCCACGCTCACCTGCCGCTACGCCAACGGCGTGCTGCTGCATCATGTGGACCATTGGGGGCAGGTGAAGGAACTCTACCGGGCCGTGCCCGCCGAGGCGCGGCTGGAGGGGTTGTTCGGCGGTTTGTTTGTCGGCGAGCGCGGCTGGATCACCTCCATGTCCGGCGCCGGGCCGATTGAGGGCGGCCCGGAGGGAATCCTGCGCGAGGCGGGCCTGACGACCCGCAAGGTGAATATTGGCGCGAATAATCATCATGCGAACTGGTTTGATTGCCTGCGCTCGGCCGGGCGGACGAGCGCCCATGAGGAAATCGGCCATCGCTCGGCGTCGCTGGGGCATTTGGTGGCCCTGGCATACCAGCTCGGCCGCAGCCTGCGGTGGGATCCGGCGCGCGAAGTCTTCCCGGACGACGCGGAGGCAAATCGCCTGCTGGCGCGCGCGCGGCGGGAGCCCTGGCTGGCCTGAGCCGCCGGCCCGAAGGCGGCCGCGGCGGGCCGGGAGGCGGGGCTTGACTTTGGGCGGGCCGGCTCCATGCTGCTGGCCATAACCTGCGAAATATGAGCATGAACAAGCATCCTCTTTCCCGAGGGGACGCCCCGCGTCCCGGCCGAACTCAATCCACCGCCGTGTCCCGCCGGGAATGGCTCCAGGGGATGCTGAGCGCCGGCAGTGTCCTGGCGCTGGGGGGCTGCGCGCTCCCGCGTTCGTCTTCTCCGGGCTCGTCCGCCGGGCTCATTCGGAGAGAGAACCAGCGCCCGGGAACGCGCGATTGGCTGCTCACCAAAACCGGTATTGATCCCGCGACCCAATACCGCTGCCCCTGGATCGAGGGCTATTGCTCGCATACCAGTATTCGCGCGGGCCAGACGCTGACCTTCCACGTCAGCACCAACCCGCCCGCAACCTTCACGCTGGATCTTTATCGGCTCGGGTATTATGGCGGCGCGGGCGGCCGGTTGATGAAGCGGCTGGGCCCGTTCCAGGGCGCGCAGCAGCCTGACCCGACCATCGGCCCCCGGCGGCTGCGGGATTGCCAGTGGGAGGCGTGCGCCGCGCTCAAAATCCCCGCCGATTGGCTCAGCGGCGTCTATGTCGGCAAGCTGACCGCGCAGCCCGCCGGCTGGCAGAGCTACGTCATCTTCATTGTGCGCGACGATCGCCGCGCGGATTTTCTTTTTCAGTGTTCGGACACGACCTGGCAGGCCTATAACCGCTGGCCCAACCAGTTTTCGTTGTATGACGACGGCCTGGCGCGGTGGTATTGGGGCAATGACGTGGCCGTGAGCTTCAACCGGCCCTATGGCAAGTATTGCCAGATATTGGACGCGCCGCTTTCGACCGGATCGGGCGAGTTCTTCCTGTGGGAATTTCCCCTGGCGTACTGGCTGGAAGAGCAGGGCTACGACGTGAGCTATATTTCGAACCTGGACACCCACGCCGACCCGGCCGGATTGCTGCGCGCGCGCGGCTTCCTTTCGGTGGGGCATGATGAGTATTACTCCCTGGAAATGTTCCGGCACTTGCAGCATGCCATCCGCCAGGGACTCAACGTGGCGTTTCTCTCCGGCAATACCTGCTGCGGGCGCATCGAATTCCAGCCCGACTTCCGCGGCCGTCTGCGCACGTATGAGCGGGTGGACTTTTACGGCCCGCGCGACCCGAAGCCCATCCGCGGCATGGAAAAGCTGCCGCACACCAGCCCCAGTTCGGCGGAACTGGTGGGCGCCCGCAACCTGGGCCCGTTCTCCGGCGGCGCGGACTGGATTTGCCTCAAGCCCGAGCATTGGTTGTTTGCGGGCACGGGCATGAAACGCGGCGAGGGCATCCCGGGCCTGGTGGGCTGGGAATGGCATGGCGACCCCGCCGCGATCCCGGGGCTGGAGATCGTCGCCGGCGGGCCGACCCAATGGAAGCCGGGCGTATTAAACCACGGCCATTACACCGCGACCATCTATCCCGGCCCGCGCGGCAATTTCGTGTTCAACGCTTCCACTTGCTGGTGGGGGGACGGCCTGAGCGAGCCGCCCGGCTACGTCCGTCCGTCTGTCTATACCCAGCCTGCCGGGCCCGATTCCCGGGTGCGGCAAATCACCCGCAATCTCCTCGAACAGATGCGCCGCCCGGCGCGTTAGCGCATCCGGCGTCCCCGCCCGCCCGGCCCGCCGGGCGGTGGCGGTTCACTGTTCGATCCGGTAGAGGTGCGTTTTGGTGCGAAGGTAGAACGCCTTGCCGGACACGGCCGGCGACGCCATGAACCCGTCCGCCAGGTTGTTGGTGGCCAGGACTTCGAAGGCGCGCCCGGGCTTGACCACGGTGGTGACGCCGGACTGGTTGAAGAGGTAGATGCGGCCGTCCGCGTAGATGGGCGAGGCGGCATACTTGCCGGGGATGCGCTCGCTCCAGACGGACTCGCCGGTCGCGGCGTTCACGCAGGTCAGGTAATTCTCCGCGGCGGCGGTGTAGAGCAAGCCGTCCACCAGCAACGGCGAGGCGTAGATGCCTACGCGCCGATTGAACTTCCAGGCCACCCCGGTATCGGTGATGTCGCCGCGGCCATCCGTCTTTACGGCCCAAAGCTCTTTGGTGGCCAGCCCGGTGACAAAGAACGCCAGGCCGCGGTCAAAGACCGGGCGGGGCGCGGTGGAATAGTCGTTGTAGCGGACTTTCCACAGTTCGCGCCCGGTGCGCGGGTCGTAGCCATAGGCGGCCTTGGCGCCGGCGCTGAGCAGGAGTGGTTTGCCTGCCACGGTGACGATCAGCGGCGTGCCGTGCGCCTTGCGGTGGTCCCCCTCGCGCGCCATCTGGCCCGGTTCGTGTTCGTCGTTCCAGGCAACCGAGCGGTCCGTCTTCCACACCGTGCGGCCGGTCTGCTTGTCCAGCGCGGCGAGATATTGCAGGTTCGCGCCGTCGAACGTGAGGATGAGCAGGTTTTCGAAGAGAACCGGCGACGAAGACGCGCCCCGATAATGCCGGCAGGGCAGGTCGTCGCACTTCCACAGCGTCTGCCCGGAGCGCGTGTCCAGGCAAGCCGTGCCGAAGCTGCCGAAATGGACATAGACCCGGCCCGGCTCGATTACCGGCGAGGGCGTCGCGTAGCAATTCATCGAAGCCCCATTGCCCAGCGGCTCGGGATTATCGCTGTGAAACAGCTTCTCGTGGAAGCGAATCCGGCCCGTCCCGGCGTCCAGCCCGAGGGCGAAAAAGTCATGCCCCTCGAGGGTCGCCGTGGTCAGCCAGACCTGGCCGCCCATTACGACCGGGGTCGCCCAGCCGCGATGCGGGATGGGGGTCTTCCATTTGACGTTGTTGGTCTCGTTCCAATGCAGCGGCAGGCCGGCAACCGGGGCGCCGCCCGGGGTCACGGCATGGCCGTCGCCCCGCGGCCCGCGGAACTCCGGCCAATCGGCCCGTGCCGCCGCTCCGCTCCACGCCAGGAATCCCAGCGCCAGGCAGAGCCGCAACCGGCGCCGGCGGCAGCGGGACGGCATTTCAGAGGCAACTGCGGAGGCACGTTGATCGCCATTCATGGCGGCAGCGTGAGCTGAAGCGCGCTGCAAGTCAATAATGCGAAAATTGCGCCGCCGCCGGAAAGCGCCACGGTTGCGGCGGCCCCGCGGAATGTGGTATGGCTGGGCGAACCTGGAAATCCTTATGGCCGAAGTTAAATACCTGGCGGGCAAAGTCGTACGGTGGCCGCTGCCGATTCTCACCGGGCGTCCCGGTCCCGATGCGCCCACGCTCAAGCGCCTGCGGTTGGCGCAAGGGGAACTGGCGCAAGTGCATGATTCTGACGAAGGGATCCACTACCTGGCGACTCTTGAACTCCGCGAGGGCGGCGTGCGGGGGAATCATTATCATCGAATCAAACGGGAGCGGGTTTATGTGCTGCAAGGCCGGCTGACGGTGGTGGTGGAAGATATTCAGACCCGGGAGCGCGCCACGGTGCCTCTGGCAACCGGCGACCTGCTGTTTATCGAGCCTGGTATCGCGCACGCATTGCAAACGGCCGAAGCCGGCCAGGCCCTCGAGTTTGCCCCAGGCCGCTTCGATCCGGCGGACATTTATCCCTACCCGCTGATTTGACCCCGATGCCTGGCTGCCTTGGCTTCTACTGGGGCCACGCAGCTTTTACCCGAATCGAGACAGCGCCCGGCTTTATCCCGGGCGCAGTCCGGCCGGTTTCATTGGGAAAGCGGTAATAAGGCTCCGGCAAGCCCGATTCGAGGGTTGCCCTGATGTCCTGTTATTCGGAAAGGCGCGAAGCTGCTCGCGCGCGTTCATCGCCAGCCAATCCACTTCCGCCGCCCTGGCCGCCCCGGGATGATCAGGGAATGGTCTTCCGCGATTGAACGTGCCAGTCGAAGAAAAGGGTCTGGCGCATAGCCGGCCGGAGAGTGCCATGCACAGGCTCATTAGGCAGCCAGTTGAAGTAGGTTGCCCCTGATGGAACGTTGTACTTGTCGGCATCCGTAATAGCCCACTGGCCCGCCGGATTCGGAATGTTGGTGACCTTCCGGGGCGCGGCGTAAGGGGTGTTGGGGCGGCCAAAGGGAAACAGGAATGCCACTTGGTTAGTGTTGTAAGGATCTGTGTAGATGGTATCCGGGGAGAAGTACAGCACCGGGACGCTCGATGGGATGTTAAGGCTTTGTTTGCCCGGTATTTTTTTCCAGCCGGCGGGGCATACCATTACTTTCGAAGTATAGGCGATGGTGCCCGATGGCGGCGGGCTGGCGAGATAAGTGGTGAGGTAAGCCGCCAAAGCGCCGAAATACTTGTTGGGATTCTCGGCGATTGTCTGGTTGGGCGCGTTATCCTTGTAGATGCAAAACATGCCGGACCAGCAGGGGCCGGGCAGGTAATCGTTGTAGTCCTGCGTGTATAAGGAACAAGCCAGCCCAACCTGCTTGAGATTGCTGGTGCAGTTGGCCTGTAGTGCTTTTTGCTGGGCTTTGGCCAGGGCGGGCAACAGCAGCGCCGCCAGGATGGCGATGATCGCAATCACCACCAACAGTTCAATCAAAGTAAACGCTCTAATTTTTTGGCGGACTCGCCATGTGGCTCTAAGCAGTGCAGACATAATATATTCGTAAGTTCTTGCGGCAATTTAGGGGGTTGGTCGTTGTGGCGCAAGTTCAAAGTTAGCTTATTCGCGAGCCGAATCACGATGGCCGCGCCGGGCTGGAAAAGGTTGTTGACGCGCCCGCCAAGCCGCATAATATCCGCTCAACATTGTCAACTGCGGAAGCATTATTTATGAGCAATACGAAGAACATCGAACAATCCTACCAGCTCGCCAAAGAACGGTATGCCCAGGTGGGTGTGGATACGGACAAAGCCCTGAAACAATTGACGCAGATCCCCATTTCGATCCACTGCTGGCAGGGGGATGATGTCGGCGGCTTCGAGAACGCCGGCCAGGAACTGGGCGGCGGACTGGCCGTCACCGGCAACTACCCCGGCAAGGCTCGCACCGCCAATGAACTGCGGAGCGACTTCGAGAAAGCGCTTTCTGTCATCCCGGGCCGCCACCGGTTCAACCTCCACGCCTGCTACGCCGAGATGAGCGGCCGGAAGGTGGATCGCGATGCGTTGAGCGCCGACCAGTTCAAGAACTGGATTGCCTGGGCCAAGGCCCTCAAGATTGGCATGGACTTCAATCAGACCTATTTCGCTCACCCGAAGGTGGTGGGCGGCTTCACGCTTACCAGCGCCGATGCGGGCATCCGCAAGTTCTGGATCGAACATGGCATCCGCTGCCGCGAAATCGGTGCTGCGATCGGCAAGGCCCTGGGCAAAACCTGCGTCACCAACTTGTGGATTCCCGATGGGATGAAGGACACGCCCGCCGACCGCCGCGGCCCGCGTGAGCGCCTGATCCAATCCCTGGACGCGGTCTTCAAGAAGAAGATTGACCGGAAGCTCAACCTGGATTCGGTCGAGTCCAAGCTCTTTGGCATTGGCGCCGAAAGCTACACGCCCGGTTCGTCCGAGTTTTACCTGGGCTACGCGGCCAGCCGGCAAATCCTGCTGACCCTGGATGCCGGCCATTATCATCCGACGGAAGGCATTGCCGACAAGATTTCCGCGGTGCTCAATTACGTGCCGGAGATCGCCCTCCATGTCAGCCGCGGGGTGCGCTGGGACAGCGACCACGTGGTCACCCTCACCGACGAGCTGCAGGCAATCGCCCAGGAGATCGTTTGGGGCGACTACACCCGCCGCGTGCATATTGGGCTGGACTACTTTGACGCCAGCATCAATCGCGTCGCGGCGTGGGTGATTGGCACGCGCAATATGGTCAAGGCGCTCCTGCTTGCCCTGGTGACGCCGATTAACAAGCTCAAGCAGTTCGAGGCCGAGGGCGACTACACCTCGCGCCTGGCCCTGATGGAGGACGCCAAGCTCCTGCCCGCCGGCGCGGTATGGGATTACTACTGCCAGCAAATGAACGTGCCCGTCGGCAACGCCTGGCTGGCCGAAGTGAAACGCTACGAGCGGGACGTGCTGTCCAAGCGCCAGTAAGAATCGGGGGCTTTATGATGGACGCGACGCAAGCGACAACGAATCCGGCGCTGGGGGTAATGATCTTCACGCTGGGCGGGCTGGCCGGGGCGGTGTTTTATCTGCCGTTCAAGAAGGTCCGGAACTGGGCGTGGGAGAGCTATTGGTTCATCTACGCGGTGTTCGGCCTGCTGGTGGTGCCGTGGGCGCTGGCGATGATTACCTCGCCCAACGTGCTGTCGGTGCTCCAGGAAGCGCCGGCCCGCACCCTGGCCTACTGCTGTCTGTGCGGCGCGGCGTGGGGCGTGGGCGGACTGACCTGGGGTCTGATGATCCGGTATCTCGGCGTGGGCCTCGGTTTGGCGATTGGCTGCGGGCTGTGTTCCGCCGCCGGCACCCTGGTCCCGCCCATCCTCGCGGGCAAGGTTGGGAGCCTGCTGGGCACGCCTTCGGCCAACGCTTCCATGGTTGGCGTGCTCGTTTCGCTGGTGGGCATTGTGTTGGTCGGCATGGCCGGCATGTCCAAGGAAAAAGAACTGCCGGAGGCGGAAAAGAAGAAGGCGGTGGCGGAGTACAACTTCAAGAAGGGCATCACGGTGGCCATTTTCTCCGGCCTGATGAGTTCGGCGATGAGCTTTGGCTTGCAGGGCGGAGCCCGGCTGGAAGAGTTGGCTGAGGGCCTCATGCCCGCCACTTCGACCACCTGGCGCGGGATGCCGGTTCTGGTTGTCGTTCTGTTCGGCGGGTTCCTGGTTAACGGCGTCTGGTGCCTTTATTTGAATGCCCGGAATAAGACCACTAACGACTACACGCGGAAGGATGCGCCGCTGCTGGGCAACTTCCTCTTTGCCGGCCTGGCGGGCGCCATCTGGTGTTCGCAGTTCATCTGCTTCAAAACCGGCGAACCGGCGATGGGCAAGATGGCCTATATCGGCTGGGCGGTCCTGATGGCCAGCGCGATCCTCTTCAGCACGCTGCTGGGCATCTTCCTCGGGGAATGGAAAGGCACCAGCAGCCGCACGCGCAGCCTGCTGGCCCTGGGCCTGGTGTTGCTCCTGTCTTCGACGGTAATCGCGGCTTACAGTGGCAAGTTGAGTCAGGAGAAGTCCGCCAGCGTGCCGCCGCCCGCCGCTTCCACCTCCTGACGGCCCGCCCCCCATGCCCGGCGCGTAACGCACTACGAATCCCGCAACCCCAGTCCCCTGACGCTTTATGCCTAACACCTACCTGGCGATTGACCTTGGCGCGGAAAGCGGCCGCCTTGTGGCCGGCCGTTGGAATGGCAAGACCATCCGTCTCGAAGAAATTCATCGGTTCCCCAATGGCCCCGTCTATCTGGGCGACTCGCTCCGCTGGGACGTCGTGCGGCTGTGGGCGGAAATCCAGAACGGCCTGAGCCTGGCCGCCCGGAAGTATGGCCCCGGGATTGTATCGGTCGGTGCCGACACCTGGGGGGTGGACTATGTGCTGCTCGATGAGCGCGACGAAATGCTGGGGCAGCCGTTCGCGTATCGCGACGCCCGCACCAACGGCATGATGGAAAAGGCGTTCCGAAAAGTGCCTCGGGCGAAAATCTTTGCCCAGACCGGCCTGCAGTTCATGCAGTTCAACACCTTGTTCCAACTGCTGGCCCATAAACAGGGCGCTCCGAAGATGCTCGAAAGGGCGGACGCGCTGCTGTTGATGCCGGACTTCATCCATTGGGCGTTGTGTGGCTCCCGTGTGGTCGAATTCACCAACGGCACCACCACCCAGTGCCTGCACCCGCTGACCCGCAACTGGGCCACCGGCCTGCTGAAACAGTTTGGCCTGCCCACGCGCATTTTTCCGAAAGTCATGCCGCCCGGCACCCGGTTGGGCGTGTTGCGGCCCGGCGTCGCGGAGCGCACCGGCCTGCGCAAAATCAACGTGGTGGCGCCGCCTACGCATGATACCGCCGCTGCGGTCGCCGGGGTGCCCACGGCCCACACGGGCAAAGCCAACTGGGCGTACCTGAGCTCCGGCACCTGGTCGCTCATGGGGGTCGAGATTCAGAAGGCCTCCTTGAGCGCGCGCACGCAGGCGTTGAATCTGACCAACGAAGGCGGCCTGGACGGCACCTATCGGCTGCTCAAAAACATCATGGGCCTGTGGCTCGTGCAGCAGTGCAAACGCGCCTTTGATGCCCGCGGCCGGAAATACGACTATGGCCAGCTCGCGCGTATGGCTGACCGGGCCCCGGCGCTCCGTTCCATCGTCAACCCGGACGACGCGCGGTTCCTCAATCCGCCCGACATGCCGAAAGCCATCCAGGCCTTTTGCCGGGAAACTCGGCAGCCCGCGCCCCGGACCGAAGGCGAGCTGGTCCGCTGCGCCTACGAGAGCCTCGCGCTCAAGTACCGCGAGGTGCTGGGCTGGCTCGAAGAACTCACCGGCAATTGCATCGAGGTCATTCATATTGTCGGCGGCGGTTCCCAGAGCGCCATCCTCAACCAATTCACCGCCGACGCCTGCCAGCGTCCGGTGGTGGCTGGCCCCGTCGAGGCGACCGCGATGGGCAACCTGCTGGTCCAGGTGCGCGCCAGCGGCGAACTGGCAACGCTCGCCGAGATGCGCGAGGTCATCCGCAAGTCCAGCAAGGTGGCTGTTTTTAAGCCCGGCCCCGCCGCCGCCTGGGAGGACGCCGCTACTCGTTTCGCCGGATTGCGCCGGGGCAATTGACCCGGAGCTGGCTCCCCGGCCCGCGGGAGTGCGGGTGTGGTTGCCTCCCGGAGCGCGGCTCGCCGGCAAGTCTGTCGTTGAAGGCTCGGGGTGGACGTGATTTCATTCGCTGCGCCTATGCTATTGCCCGACCATAAGACCAAGATCGTGGCCACCATCGGCCCCGCCTCGGATTCGCCCGCGATGCTGGAGCGCCTCCTGCGCGCCGGAATGAATGTGGCGCGCCTGAACTTTTCACATGGGGACCTCGCGAGTCATGGCGAGCGGATTGCGCGCATCCGCGCCGCGGAAAAGGTCACGGGCCGGCGCGTCGCCATCATGGCCGACCTGCCGGGCCCCAAGATGCGCCTCGGTCGGATCGAACCCGAGCCTATTGAACTGCGCGCGGGCGAAAGCTTTACACTGACCAACGAGGATATCGTCGGCAACCGGCAGCGGGTCGCGACAAACTTCGAGCGGTTGCCCCGGGTGGTGAAGCCGGGGAACCGGCTGTTCCTCAACGACGGGTTGGTGCAACTGGTGGTGGAGCAGGTGCAGGGAAGCGAGGTGCATTGCCGGGTTGCCGTCGGTGGCGAACTGCGGTCCCGCAAGGGCCTGAATCTGCCGGGCATTGACCTGGGAATCAGCGCGTTCACCGCGCACGACCGGGATTGCCTGGAGTTTGCGCTCCGGGCGGGCGTGGATGCGATCAGCCAGTCGTTTGTCGAAACCGCCGCGGACATGGAGGCGGTGCGGGCGGCAGCCAGCGCGCTTGGCAAGCATCCGTTCCTCATCGCAAAAATCGAGCGCGCGGACGCGCTCCGGCATCTGGATGATATTCTGAAGGCGACGGACGGCATCATGGTGGCGCGCGGTGACCTGGGGGTGGAAGTGCCGATCCAGGAAATGGCGGTTTTGCAAAAGCAACTCATCGCCCGGGCAAGCCTGGTGGGCAAACCGGTCATCACCGCCACCCAAATGCTCGAGTCCATGGTGGTGAACCGCCTGCCCACTCGCGCCGAGTCCACTGATGTGGCCAACGCCATCCTGGACGGCACCGATTGCATCATGCTGTCGGGCGAATCCGCGATGGGTCACTACCCGGAGGAAGCGGTGACAATGCTGGCGAAGATTGCGGCGTTCACGGAAGCGCACCGGCCACCTACCCGCCTCGACGACCTGTGGGCGTTATCGAGCCAGCGCCAGCCGGCCACCACGGCGGAGGCGATTGTTTCGGTGGTGGAAAACGCGCTGGGGAGCGTGCCCTGCGCGGCGGTGTTCGTGCCTACCTGGACCGGCACCACGGCGCGCATGATTTCGCGGTTCAACCCGGCGGTGTGGGTGGTGGCCATAAGCCAAAGTGCCGCCGTTTGCCAGGGATTGGCCTTTTCCTACGGAGTGCAGGCGGTCCAACTGGCCGAGGATCCGGAGGATTGGCGTGCGTTTGCCCGGCAGTGGCTCCGCGAGCATCGCCTGCCGGGCGCGGTCGCCATGCTCGTGGCCGGGCCCTCCCGGCGTCATCCGGAGGCCAACTATCGCATCGAATTCCTGCGCGTGAACGACGCTCCTCAGCCGGCGTGAACGAGCGCGGGCGCTCCGGTCCGCTGGGCCGACACCTGGGAAGCCTCGGCACTCGACCAGGGCGCCTCCGCAGATTTTCGCACGGCGTGATTGCATTTGCCCGCGGAACCCGGCATCCTTGCCCCTCAAAAAAAGAGATACCATATGATCGTCACGACCAAGCAATTGTTTCAGGTCGCCTATGGCAAATACGCGATCGGCGCCTACAACATCAACAACGCCGAGCAGGCGATGGGCCTGTTCCGGGGCTGCCTTGCCAGCCAGGCCCCGTTTATCATCCAGATTTCCAAAGGCGCCCGGAAGTACACTGACAAGCGCATGCTGGAGGCCATTATTCGCGCCGCCGACGAAATCTTTCCGGAAGCCATCTTTGCCGTGCACCTGGACCACGGCGATGAGGAGACCTGCTACGACTGCATTGACTCGGGCTTTTACAGCTCCGTGATGATTGACGCCTCGCACGAGCCGTTCGAGCAGAATGTTGCCATTACCAAGCGCGTAGTGGATCGCGCCCATGCCAAGGGCATTAGTGTCGAGGCTGAACTGGGTATGCTGGGGGGTGTCGAGGAGGACATCAAGGTTGAGGAAGGCAACGCCTGTCTGACGGATCCCGCCGAGGCCGAGCGCTTTGTCCAGCAAACCGGCTGCGATTCGCTGGCCTGCGCCATCGGCACCAGCCACGGCGCCTTCAAGTTCAAGGGCAAGCAATCCCTCCACTTTGACGTGCTGCAGAAGATCAAGGATCGGTTGCCCGGCTTCCCTCTGGTGATGCACGGCAGTTCCAGCGTGCCCAAGACTGAGGTGGATCGTATCAATGCCGCCGGCGGCCAGATTGCCGGTTCCATGGGCGTGGACCCCAACGAATACCTCCCGGCGGCCCGGCTCGGGGTTGCCAAGATCAACATTGATACCGACGGCCGCCTGGTCTGGACCCGCGTGCATCGCGAGTTCTTCCGCGACAAGCCGGCGGAGTTTGATTTCCGCCCGCCGGGCAAGGTCTTCATGGAAGAATACAGCAAGTTTATCGCCAGCCGCAACCAATTGCTCGGCTCGGCCGGACAACTCGCGGCCGTTCGCGCCGCCTTGCCGAAGTCGGCGGCTTAACCGCGGGCGGCGGCAATAAACGCCTTGAGGTTCTCTGTGCTTGCGCCTGGCGGCATTCCGCCAGCGCAAGAGAGGATAAGCCGGGACAGGTCGGGGGTCTCTGCCCGCAGTCGCTGCACGGCGGCCTGCACTTCGGCGGGAGTTCCCCGAGCCAGCACATCGCGAGGGGGGATATTGCCCAGGATCGTGAGGCGATGGCCGGATAACTGCCGCAACTCGGCGAGCGTGTTGAAGATGCCCGGGTTGTAGAGGTTGATGCCTAGGTCGGCGTAGTAGGCGATGGACTTGGCGCAGGCGGCGTCGTTATGGAAGAACTTGACCGCTTCGTCGCCAGCATACAACTCCGCAAAACAGGGGCGGGCGAACTCCTTGAAGTCATCCTCGCCAATAAAACCGACGATGTCATCCAGCAGGAAGATGCCGTCAATGGAGGGGAAAGTCGCGCGTTGGAGCGCGTGCCATTTCTTGAGGAACTGCGTGATCGTGCGCAGCAGTTTATGCGCCGGGCCCGGGTCGGTTTTAAGCGCCATCAGGAACTCCGTGGTGCCCATCAGGAAGGTGGCTATGTTGAGCGGGCCACGCGAAACTGAGAAGCGAATTTTGTGGCCGATATCCTCGAGGCGAGCGCGCGCGCCTTTCAGACGGTTAAGCATAAAGGGCAGCAGTCCGTCGGTGGCGGGGTTCGGCTCGGACAGGTCGCCTATTTGCGCGACGTCGCTAATGATTTTATCCGCGAAGGGGAACTCATTCCGGGGAAAGATACACTTGGCACCAAAAGCTGAAGGTTCGGTGCACATGCCGAACTCCGACCAGAACCCGGGCAGGAAAATAACCTCCGGGAAGGTTTCGATGGCCTTTAGGTTGGCGTCGAACCACAGGGCGTCGCTGGTGAGATAGTCCTGGATGTCCACCCCATACCAGTTAGGCAGCCACGGCGAATCAATAATGAACCCTACGGGAGGCTTGGCCTGGGTCTTGCCCGCAATAGCCGCCAGCAGCTCGTTCCATTGTTGGTCTGTCATAAGGCGTCTTTCTGTGTCCAGCCGACGGAATTTGGCTGCCCCGACAGCGTTCAGCCGACGCGCGGGCCGACGAGCGACCCCGGCTCCGCCAACCCGTGCCACGCAGGCCGGCGGGTGATCGAAAAGGGCGCTTTTTTACGCGCGGGCTTTACAGTTGCTTGGTCAGAGTCAGGGCAAAAGTATGCCCTTGCAGGCGGCTCTCGGCCATGAACTCATAAACGTAGCGCAAAGAGATGCCCAGCGTGATCTCGGGGAAGAAGGCGTTGATTTCCGGTCCGATGCCCGCCACGCGGTCGCGATCTTTTGCCGAACCGTGGGTATCGGACGTGACCTGCTGCTGATAGTAGCCAACGGCGCCGACATCCACAGTCTTCGAGAGGCCGTAGCTCAAGCCGCCTTCAACCGTGTAGGCCTGGCCGGGAGTGATATGGGTTTTCCGCTGCTTTTGGTTGAACTCGTAGCGGTTGAGCACCGAAAATGCCCAGCGCTTCTCCTGGTCCGGATACCACGTCGCGCCGGCGGTGAGCATTTCCCCCCAGTAGCCACTGCCTGCCCAGGTCGGGTCCGACTTCGAGAAATCACCCGTCGGCGCCCAAATGCCTGCGGCCAGGGCAAAATCCCACTGCTGCAAATGCCACGACCAGGTGCCCTCAAAGAAGAAATCTCCGATGCCAAAGGTTTGATCCACATCCTTGATCCACGTGTATTTCAACGGCAGCAGTGCATCCAAGCCCAAGTAGCCGCCCAGCGGCTGCCCCTCGGTAATCCACAGCAATCGCGGCGCGTTGACATAAACGAATGCCTCCGCATCCGCCGCACTAATCTTACGCCCATGGCGGTTGTTCACCTGGTCGGCATAATAAAACCAGTTATAGTCGCGCAGCCAAAGGCCAGGCGGGGGCAGCGTGGCCGCTTTGATGCCTTCCAGTCCCGGCGCGTAATGAGCCGTGGGTTGAGCTTGGACGAATACCGGGAGCGTGAGCAGCCCTGCAATCAACAGGCTGCCGAGTGATTTGGTCAGTTGTGTTCTCATACTTCGGGTAATGGTTTGGTTGACTGTGTTTTGGTTTTAGGTTGCGTGGTTAAACATCCTGCAGCTTGCCGCTTTGGTAGGTTTCGTAGGCGCTTAGATCGAGCAGCCCGTGGCCGGATAGATTAAACAGGATGACGCGCTTGCGCCCGGCCTCGCGGGCCTTAATGGCTTCTTCCGCCACCGCCGCAATGGCGTGGGCCGATTCCGGCGCGGGCACCAGGCCTTCGGTCTGCGCGAAGAGCGTTCCCATCTCGAACACTTTAGTCTGGTGATAAGCCTCGGCTTCCATCAGACCCAGTTTGACGGCATGACTGATCATCGGCGCCATGCCGTGGTAGCGCAATCCACCAGCATGTATTGCGGGCGGCATGAATTTATGGCCCAGCGTGTACATCATTAGCAGGGGCGTCGTTTCGGCGGTGTCACCAAAGTCGTAGCGCAACTCGCCTTTGGTGAGCGTCGGGCAGGCGGAGGGCTCCACCCCGACGATGCGGTAGTTCTTTTTCTGGGTGATTTTCCGGCCGATGAAGGGAAACGCCAGCCCGGCAAAGTTGCTGCCGCCGCCGCAGCAGCCAAAGATGGCGTCCGGCTCTTCGCCGGCCAGTTCCATTTGTTTAATGGCTTCCTGGCCAATGACGGACTGGTGAAGGCAAACATGGTTCAGCACGCTGCCCAAGGAATACTTGGTGTGCGGATGTTTGATGGTGTCCTCGATGGCCTCGCTGATGGCGATGCCCAGGCTGCCTGGACAATGCGGATCTTCCGCCAGCAGCTTGCGGCCAAACTCGGTTTGATCGCTCGGGCTGGGATGAACCGTTGCGCCCCAGGTGTGCATCAGCATCCGGCGATAGGGTTTGTGCTGGTAGCTGACCTTGACCATGTAGACATTGCACTCCAGGTCGAACAGCTTGCAGGCCATGGACAGTGCCGCGCCCCATTGGCCAGCGCCGGTTTCGGTGGCCAGGCGTTTAGTGCCGGCGGCTTTATTGAAGTAAGCCTGGGCGACTGAAGTGTTGACCTTATGGCTGCCGGCGGGGCTGGCGCCCTCGTATTTGTAATAAATATGCGCCGGGGTTTGGAGTGCCTTCTCGAAGCGCACGGCGCGCAGCAAGGGCGTAGGACGCCACAGCGCATAAATGTCGCGCACGGGTTCGGGCACTTCCAGCCAACGCTCGGGACTCATCTCTTGCTGGATGAGGTTCCGGGGGAAGATGGCTTCCAGCGCCTCGGGCGGAATCGGTTGTCGGGTGCCGGGGTGCAACGGCGGCGGCAGGGGTTCCGGAAAGTCGGCCAGCAGATTATACCAGGCCTTGGGAATGTCGGCTTGTGTCAGATCAAATCGCGTTTGCATGGGCATTTCAGATTCAGTTTATCAACAAGGAACGGGGAGAAAATAGCGGCTGGCCCGGGTTGCGTCACGTATAATCTTCAGGTTTCTAAGGGGCTTTAGCCTGCTTCTTTCGCATCGCACGCCACGGGAAGGATTGCGGTTTGCGGGAAAACACGGAGACGCCGACAGGCCGCGTGCCCGTATGGGCTGTCCGGTGGCTGTTTCCTTCGGAGCGGGAAGGATGAAGATTGGCCACTCGGTCGGCACGGAGCGCGTCCAGAACTTCCCCCTGCGCAACGCCGTAATCCATACCCGTGGCAGTGGGAACGGCTATCCGTCTTACGCCGGCTTCGCATCCGAGGATGCCTGGCGTTTGATATCCTCCACCACAGCCAGGATTTTATCCCGGAAGGAGGCGGGCGCTTCGATATGTCCCCAACCTGCCTGCGTTTGAAATATCCCGTCGTAAGCGGAATCATGGTAGCTGCGCAGCAGGTGCGGAATGTCTCGTTCTTCCAACACGCTGCCTACCAACTCGGCTTGAACTTCATTGTCCAGCACAACAATTTTTTCGAATTTCTCCATAAGGTTCTCCGGATGTTTGGCTGATCAAGGACGCGGTACTGTAACCATAAAGTCCTAAATCGTCTAGAAAATAAGACCTGCCGATCACGGCGCAAACGTCCCTCGGTTCTTTAAAAGGGAGGAGTTTTCTGGTTAAGTTTCTCTTTCTCCAACTTTTCAGCACTATTGCCGCTTCACTCTGCATCCACTCCATGGCAGCCATCTCTCCTGCGTCCAAGGTTCGTCCCTGGTACGACTGGGTAAGAAAAACGAGGGACGAGTATGACGAGGCAGGTGGTTTTTGAGCAGAAAATCGCGTGGAGAATCATAAAAGAGTGTTCAGCGCCTGGCGCAATTCGATAGCATTCACGATGCGGAGTCGTCGAGGTGCTGCGAGTGATCGAGAATGGCCTTCTCTCCACTTGAGGGTAGCGGATGGCGAATTGCGTATAGGCTCAGGAAAACCAGCGGGCAAGGCGATAAAGCAGAACCGAACTCGCCTCCGGATCCGGCCGCGTCGCGGGATGGACTCCGTGCTGGAAATAATGCAGGATAGAGCCATGACCGGATTGCTTTCATGCCTTGTTGCGCTGGCGAGTGTTGGGCTGCTCCAACTGGCCGCGTTCGCCCAGCCGTCAGCTCCGGCGCACATTGACGCGCGCATGATGCGGCAGCCGGCGGTATCGGCCACGCAGATCGCCTTTGTTTATGCGGGCGACATCTGGCTGGTGGACAAGGCGGGCGGGGTGGCACTGCGGATTAGTTCGCCCCGGGGTGAGGAATCTTTTCCGCGCTTCTCGCCGGATGGATCGCAACTCGCATTTACGGGCGACTACGACGGCAACGAGGATATCTACATCGTGCCGGTGGCGGGGGGGCTGCCCAAACGGATTACGCATCATGGCGCGCCGGATCGAATGTTGGGGTGGTATCCGGATGGCCAGAGCCTTCTTTATGCGACCTCGATGACTAGTCCCAAGAACCGGTTTAACCAGCTCTACCGCGTGTCGGCGCAGGGAGGGTTGCCGGTAAAACTGCCGGTGCCGTATGGCGAGTTCGGGGCGATTTCGCCTGATGGCAAGCTACTGGCCTACGTGCCGATCAGCGTGGATTTCCGCACGTGGAAACGCTATCGCGGTGGCATGAACCCGGATATCTGGCTGTTTGACCTGGAGAAACTCACTGCCCGTAACCTGACGCAGTCGCCCGCCGCGGACTCCGTCCCCATGTGGCACGGCGAGACGCTGTACTTTTTGTCCGATCGCGACGACAACAAGCGCGCCAACCTCTGGGCCTGCGACCTCAAGCATAACCGCTTCCGGCAGGTGACCTTCTTTCGGGAGTTCGACGTGCATTTCCCCAGCATTGGGCCGGAGGACATTGTGTTTGAAAACGCGGGCCGGCTTTACCTGCTGGACCTGCGGACGGAGAAGTACCACGAAGTGGAAATCCGCGTGGTCACGGATCGGGCGACGCTGAAGCCGCGCCGCCAAAATGTTGCCAGCCAGATCTTGAGCGCGACGATTTCGCCGGGCGGCAAGCGGGCGCTATTCGAGGCGCGCGGGGATATTTTCTCGGTCCCGGCCGAGCACGGGCCGGTGCTGAACCTCACCCGCACTTCGGGCATCGCCGAGCGGTATCCCGCGTGGTCGCCGGATGGCAAGTGGATCGCCTGTTTTAGCGACCGCACCGGTGAATATGAGCTGACGGTGCGCCGCGCGGAAACCGCCCCCGGCACCAACCAGCTTGGCGAGCAAACCCTCACGCGGCTGGGCCCGGGCTATCGCTACTTTCCGCAATGGTCCCCCGACAGCAAGCGCATCGCCTTCATAGATAAGGCGTTGGGCCTGAACCTGTTTGACTTCGAGGCCCGGACGAACCAGGTGATCAGCCGCCAGCTATGGCTGCACCACAACCAGTTAAGCGAGTTCCGAGTGAGTTGGTCGGCGGACAGCCGCTGGCTGGCTTGGGCGCAGGACCTGGACAACGGCAACTCGGGCATCGCCCTTTACGATTGCAAATCCAACGCGCTGCATCAGGTCACCTCGGGGTTCTATAATGACGAAACGCCGGTCTTCGATCCCGACGGCAAATACCTGTTCTTCCGCACGGGCCGCACTTTCGCCCCCAGCTACAGCGAGGTGGATGAGACTTGGATTTATGCCAATACGGCCGTGCTGGCCGCGGTGCCGCTGCGTCCGGATGTGCTCTCTCCGCTCGCGCCGCGCAACGACGCCGAGGACGCCCCGGCCAAAGACAAGAAGGACGATGACCCGAAGAAGGAGCCAGGCAAGGACAGCAAGAAGAAGGAGGAGAAGCCCAAGCCGGTGGAAATTACGGTGGCGGGCTTTGAGCAGCGTGTGGTGATTCTGCCGCCCAAGGCCGGGCGCTTTGGCGCCCTTGCAGCGGTCCCCGGCAAGCTGCTCTTTCACCGCCGTCCGCGCGTGGGCGCGGGCGAGGAAAAGAAGCCCATCGCCTTCTACGACTTGGAGAAGCGCGAAGAGAAGATCGTGGTCGAGGATGCGGATTTCTTCGAGCTGTCCGCCGGGCGGGAGAAGCTGCTGGTGCGCAAAGGCGGCGACTACGCCATCCTCGAGCCCAAGGAGGGGCAGAAGCTGGATAAGAAGCTCAAGACGGGCGGGTTCGAGGCGGTGATTGATCCGGTCGCTGAGTGGCGGCAAATCTTCGCCGACGCCTGGCGCATCGAGCGCGATTACTTTTACGACCCGGGCATGCATGGGGTGGATTGGAACGCCATGTACCAGCGCTATGGGCGGTTGCTCGACGACGCCGTCACGCGCTGGGATGTCAACTACGTGCTCGGAGAACTTATCGCAGAGCTGAACGCGTCGCATACGTATCGCGGCGGCGGCGACCTCGAGACCGGCCGCTCGGTGGGCGTGGGCTACCTGGGGTGCGATTTCGCGCTCGAAAACGGCGCCTATCGCATCCAGCGCATCCTCCGGGCGGCGGACTGGGACTGTGAAGTGCGCTCGCCGTTGCTGCCGCCCGCGGTCACCAACGTGCATGAGGGCGACTACCTGCTCGCCGTCAACGGCGAGCCGCTGGATGTTCGGGAGGACCCCTGGGCGGCTTTTCAGGGGCTGGGGGACAAGCCGGTATTGCTGACGGTCAATGACCAGCCGGTCCTGGCCGGCGCCCGCGAGGTCCTGGTTCACACCTTGAGCAGCGAGGAACGGTTGCGCAACCTGGCCTGGATCGAGGAGAACCGGCGCCGCGTCGAGCAACTCAGCGGCGGACAACTCGGCTACGTCTATGTGCCCGATACCAGCCAGAATGGCCAAAACGAGCTCGTGCGCATGTGGCGCGCGCAGGTCCGGAAACCCGGCCTGCTTATTGACGAGCGTTTCAACAGCGGCGGCCAGATTCCCCACCGCTTCATCGAATTGCTCGATCGGCCGCTGCGCAATCTCTGGGCCGTGCGCGACGGCCGGGACCTGACTACGCCGTTCGTCACGCACCTGGGCCCCAAGGCGATGCTCATCAACGGCTGGAGCGGCTCGGGCGGCGACTGCTTTCCGTTCTACTTCAAACAATCCGGGCTGGGATTGTTGATCGGCATGCGGACCTGGGGCGGGCTCATCGGCATCACCGGCTCACCGCGGCTGGTGGATGGCGGGAGCGTGACCGTGCCGGCCTTTGCCATTTACAGCACCAATAGCCAGTGGATCATCGAAGGCCACGGGGTGGAACCGGATATCGAGGTCGTGGACGACCCCGCCGCCATGGCGCGCGGCGCGGATCCCCAGCTCGAACGCGCCGTGGCGGAGTTAATGAAACAGTTGCGCAAACATCCTCCGGCTGAGATTAAGCGCCCGGCGTATCCGAAGCGTCCGGGCGTCTAATTCCGCAGCGGCAAGCCGGGCGAAAACCACCCGCGCTTCCGCCCGGCGCACTCGGCAACGTCAAGGCTCTACCAACACCGGCATTCCGACCCAAACCAGCCGGAGGAGGTAATCGGCATTCCAGTTTGCCAGCCGGAAGCAGCCGTGCGATTCGGTCCGGCCCACTTGCTCCGGACTGGGAGTGCCGTGGATGCCGTAGCCCGGGCGGTCCAGGCTGATCCAGGCCACCCCGACCGGGTTATTGGGGCCGGGCGGCAGGATGAGCCGGGTCTTCAGCCCGCGCGCTTCGGCGGATTCCGGGAACACGTCCGGGTTGAAGGTGTAGTTCGGGTTGGGGGCTATGGCCACGACGCGCAACTCCCCGACCGGCCGCTTTTCGACGCGCTGCGCGATGCTGCACGGGAAATGCACGAGCAGGTTGGAGCGGGCGTCAAAGGCTTCGAGGGTTTTACCGGCCAGGCTGATCGTGGCAAAGGCGGCCTTCGTGGCCCGGTCAGGATAGGCAATATCCGGCAGCCGCACCACCGCGCCCGCGCCCAGGCGGCTCCAGTCAACCGCCGGGTTGAGCTGCCGGATGAGCCGGGGATGGGCGTGGCTCTTTTCGGCGACCAATTCCAGGAGCGTCTCGTAGTCGAGCGCCGTTTGCCGGGATTTGCCGAGCCAGGTGCTGCTTAACGGCTGCAGCCGCGCCACATCATCGGGGGTGATGGTATAGTTGGTATAGGGTGGGGCGGCGAGTTGCAGTCGCGTCCGGGTGGCCGGGTCCAGTTCACCCGAGGCGGGAAGGTTCTCCTTGTGAAACTGAAAGGCGCGCAGCGCGGCGCGCGTTTGCGGCCCCATGAGGCCGTCCAGCGAACCGGCGGAAATGCCCAGGCGCGCCAACGCGAGCTGGGCCTCAAATATGTCTTGCACCGGGCGGGGGAAGGCCGCGTGCGTCGCTGGCTCCAACGGAGGCGGGGGAATCACCGGGGGTGCGGGAGCCGTTTCCACCGGCGGCGGAGCGGGGGGCGGTGGCGGCACCGGCGCGGGAGGCGGCGCCTGTGTCGGTGCTGCGGGGAAAGGGACCGCCACC
This sequence comes from Verrucomicrobiota bacterium, assembly GCA_012517205.1. Classification (GTDB taxonomy): domain Bacteria; phylum Verrucomicrobiota; class Verrucomicrobiia; order Limisphaerales; family UBA8199; genus UBA8199. The sequence continues at coordinate 9,008 of JAAYVL010000121.1, read as the reverse complement.
GGCGCCGGTTTGGGCTGAACCACGGCCTGGGTTGATTGGGATTGAACGGCGGCCGGGGACGTCACGGCCACGGGGGCGGGCCTGGGCCGGGGCGCGGGCGGGCGGCCGGGGCGCGCCTGCCACCACATCCAGCCGGCTGCGATTGCGAGTCCGGCCAGTATCAGCAGCCATAAAAATCCGCGCCGCGGTTTCCCTTTTGACCGCGACCGCCGGTATTTGGTGCTGCGCCGCACAACGGGATTTAGCCATAACGAACGCCGCCTGCCCAAGCACAAACTGGAACCAGCCCGCATTGGCATGCCGCGTTGCCGGGATAGCCGGGAGCATAAGGGGCGCCCGGGGAGATGCGTTCGGAGCGGCAAAAGCCGGTTTTCTTCGAGCGCAAACGCGCGCTTCCTCCTTGCGAACGGGCCGGGAGTCACGCATGCTGGCCGCATGCAATCGCACGAGCTCTTGCGCGAGGTCTTTCAGAAGTGCAGCCCGAAACTCGTGGCCGCCGAGTTGGGACTGTCGCTTTCGATGATTTACAAATGGGCCGAGCCGGGCGAGCCGGGCGCGGGCAGCGGCAGCACCAACCCGCTGGATCGGATTGACGCGTTGCTGCGGTGCACCCAGGACCTGCGCATCGTGCAGTGGCTTTGCCAGCGGGCGGGCGGTTTCTTTATTCGCAACCCCAAAACCATCAATCCGCATCCCTCCTACCTGATCCCCGCCACCAACGAGATCGTGCAGGAGTTTGCGGATTTGCTGGCGGTGGTGGCCACCGCCGCCGCTGACAACCAGATTACGTCCCGGGAAGCGCGGGACATCCGGGCGCGGTGGGAAGAACTCAAATCGGTGACCGAGACCTTCGTCGCCTGTTGCGAGGAGGGAAATTTCAGGTTGCTGCGCGAAAAACAGGCAGGAGCGGCCGATGCCCAGGGCTGACGTCCGCAGACGGCGACCGTATTCGAGAAATACCAGCTTTATGACGAACCAGAATACTACCTATCTAACGGCTCGGCCCACGGCCTGGCGCGGGGCCGGATTTCAACCCGCCTGGCGCGCCGCGGTTGCGGGCCTGCTGGCGCTGTTTTCTTTGGGCCTGACGGGATCGGCTTCGGCGGCGGAAGTCATTGAAGCCGACGTGTGCATCTATGGCGGGACCGCCGGCGGGGTGGTGGCCGCCGTCCAGGCGGCGCGCATGGGGCGGACAGTAGTCATTGCCGAGTTTGGCAATCACCTGGGCGGCCTGACCTCAGGCGGACTGGGCGCGACCGACATCGGCAACAAACGGGTCATCGGCGGCCTGGCCCGCGAGTTTTACCGGCGCGTGGCGCAGCATTACGCGCGGGATGAGGCGTGGCGGTTCGAGACACGCGCCGATTACATCCAGCACCGGTCTGGCCGTTCCCGGGCGGACGAACTCGAAGGGCCGGACGCCACCATGTGGACCTTCGAGCCGCGCGTGGCGGAAGAGCTCCTGTTCCAGATGCTCCGCGAAACCAGCGCGGCGGTCTATTTTCAGCAACGCCTGGCTTCCGTCACCCGGCAGGGCGCGCGCATTCGGGAGATCATCATGGAGAATGGCAAGGTTTACCGCGCCCGCATGTTTATTGACGCCACGTATGAAGGCGACCTGATGGCCAAGGCCGGGGTCAGCTACACGGTGGGGCGGGAAGCCAATGCCCAATACGGAGAAACGCTCAACGGGGTTCGGGCGGAAACCCCCCAACACCAGTTCACCGTCCCGGTGGATCCGTACCTGAAGCCCGGCGACCCGGCCAGCGGGCGGTTGCCATTCATTCAGGCCGGCGACGGCGGCAAGCCGGGGGAGGGGGACCGCAGTGTCCAGGCCTATAACTTCCGTCTTTGCTACACGCAGAATCCGGCCAACCGCCTGCCGCATCGCCCGCCGGACAAGTACGACCCGGCCCAATACGAACTGCTGGCCCGCTATCTCGAAGCGCTCGTGGCCGCCGGACAGAAACCCCAGCTCAAGGCGTTCTGGAACCCCATCTGGATGCCCAACGGCAAGACCGATATCAATAACAACGGTGGTTTTTCCACCGACTTCATCGGCGCCAACTATGACTACCCGGAGGCGGACTATGCCACCCGCGCCAAAATCTGGCAGGCGCACGAGGACTACGTGCGCGGCTTCGTTTATTTCCTGGCCACCAGTCCGCGGGTGCCCGCGGATATGCGCGCCGAGATGCAGACCTGGGGGCCGGCGCGGGACGAGTTCCTCGACAACGGCCACTGGCCGCATCAGCTTTACGTGCGCGAGGCGCGGCGCATGGTGTCGGACTATGTGATGACCGAGCACCATTGCCAGGGGCGGCAGAAGGCGGAAGACGCCGTGGGCATGGGCGCCTATGGCATGGACTCGCATAACTGCCAGCGCATCGTGAAAAACGGGCGGGTGGAAAACGAGGGCGACGTGCAGGTATGGGGCTTCCCGCCGTACCCGATTTCGTACCGCTCGATAGTGCCCCGGGCCGGCCAGTGTGAAAACCTGCTGGTCCCCATTTGCCTTTCGGCGTCACACATCGCCTACGGCAGCATCCGCATGGAACCGGTCTTCATGATTCTTGGCCAGTCGGCGGCCACCGCCGCGGCCCTGGCCCTTGAGCGCGGCTGCCCGGTGCAGAAAGTTCCGTATGAGGCGCTCCGCGCCCGTTTGCTGGCCGATAAACAAATCCTGCGATTGGGGAACTAGCCCGGGCGGACGCCCGGATCGGCTGGCTTGACTAGACCCGCCCGTCTTGCGAGACTTGCGTCATGAGCGAGCGATTAAATCGGCGCGGCTTCGTGAAATCCGCCGGCGCCTTGCTGGCCGGCGCGTCGGTGGGCGGTTCGGCGTGGGCGGCGGCGGGCCGGGGCGGCCCCGCCTTGGCGGTCAGGAAATGCGAGGTGTTGGTGTGCGGCGGCGGTCCGTCCGGGGTGGCGGCGGCGGTGAGCGCCGCGCGCCAGGGCGCGAAGACGCTGCTGGTCGAGAAGAGCGGGCGCCTGGGCGGCATGGGCGTCACCGGCCTGGTTGGCCCGTTAATGGGCCATGTGCGGAGTCCCCTGGTGGACGAGGTGCTCCAGCGCATTGGCGGGCGTCACCCGGTGCAGGAGCGCCTGGATTTGGATTATGCGGCGATGCTCCACGAAGCCGGCGCTGAGGTCCTGCTGCATACCTGGGTGATGGAGACGCGCCAGCGCGGCCGGCGTGTGACGGGGGTGCGCGCCCTGACCAAGCAGGGCATCCTCGAATTGCAGGCCGGCGTGGTGGTGGACGCCACCGGCGATGGCGACGTGGCCTTCCAGGCCGGCGCGGCATACGAGATGGGGCGTCCGGGCGACCGGTTGACGCAGCCGGTTTCAATCCAATACCGCATCGGCGGCGTGGATCCGGCGCGGGCGCTGCTCTGCGCCAGCGAGGAGGAGGCGCAGAAGGTTCGTGTGCCGGAAGGCGTGTGGGAGGACGTGGTTCTCCGGGGCATGGAGCGGGGCGAATTGCCGCCCAATGTGGGCGTCATCCGGGTTTACCTTTCCTCCTATCCCCATGAACGGATTATCAACGCCACCCAGGTCAATGGCATTGACGCGACGCGCGTGGACGATTTGACTCGCGCGGAACTCGAAGGGCGCCGGCAGGCGTACCAGGTGCTGGATTTTCTCCGCCGGCACGCGCCCGGCTATGAACAGGCCTATATCTCGGCCATGCCCGCGGTGATCGGAGTGCGTGAGAGCCGCCGTATCCGGGGCGTGAAATACCTGACCCGGGAGGATGTCCTCGCCGGCCGGCGCTATCCGGATGCCGTGGTGTGGTCCGCCGATTTCGTAGTGGACATCCATAACCCGGCCGGCCCCGGCCAGGCCGAGAACTTCGCCACCCATGTGCGGCCTTATGACATCCCCTATGGCTGCCTGGTGCCGGAAAAAACGGAGGGGCTGCTGCTGGCCGGGCGGTGCATCAGTGGCAGCCACGACGCCCACGCATCCTACCGGGTGCAGTGCATTGTGATGGCCATTGGCGCCGCCGCGGGCGTGGCGGCCGCGCTGGCCGCCCGCCAGAAAGTTCTGCCGCGCCAGGTCGCCGTCGCGCAAATCCAGCAGGCGCTGCGCTGAGGCTCATGCCCGGCGGCGGGCCGGAGGCCGCCACGGCTTCGCGGGCGCGGCCTCAACCCGGTCAGGGGCGCGCGGACGGCGGCGGCGCGTGGGTATCGGGGGCGCTCGCTTTCCAGGCGCCCAGGGGCAGCACCTGGGCGCGGGCGGCCCAGGCGTCCCACTGGCTGGCGAGCCGCCGCACCTGCCGCGGGTGCTTCCCGGCCAGGTCATGCATTTCCGTGCGGTCTTTCCGCATGTCGTAAAGTTCCCAGGGCTGGCCGGCTTTGGCGACCAGCTTCCAGCGCCCGTCGCGGACGGCGCGATTGCTTTCATGCTCCCAGAAAAGGGGCGTGGCGCGCTTGAGCGGGTTGCCCTGGAACGCCAGCGCCAGCGAGATGCCCGCCAGCGGCTGGATCGGCTGGCCGTTCCACCGGCGCGGGTAGGTGGCCCCGGCCAGGTCCACGCAGGTGGCCATCAGGTCAATGATATGGCCGACCTGCGGCTCCAACCGGCCCCGGCGCGCGGCGGGGATGCCCGCCGGCCAATGCACGATCAATGGCGTGCTGATGCCGCCCTCATGCACCCAATGCTTGTATTCGCGGAAGGGAGTGTTGGAGACATTGGCCCAGTTGCGGCCATAGGCGATATAGCTGTTGGCCGGGCCGGGCATCACCTGGCGCCCGGACTTCACGGCCCGGCCGTCGCGGGTTTGCATCGGCAGCCGAATGCGCGTCTGAAGCGTGTCCGCGCTCATCGGCTTTAGCTCGTCGGCGGGCGGCTCCGGGAGCCGGGTGCGCCCCATGTCCTCGGCGCAGGCGCCGTTGTCGTTGAGGTAGAAGATGACCGTATTCTCAAGCTGGCCGGAGCGCCGGAGCGCGGCCAGGACGCGCCCGATGCCCTGGTCCATGTTGTCAATCATCGCCGCGTAAACCTCCATGCACCGCGCTTCCCAGGCTTTGTCTTTTATGGCGTCCCAGTCGCCGACGGTCGGCGCGCAATCCCACTTCGAATCCAGCAGGCCGAGCTGCCGGAGGCGCTGCCGCCGCGCCTGGCGCACCGGTTCGTAGCCGCCATCATACTTGCCGCGGTATTTGGCAATGTCCTTTTCCAGCGCCTGCATGGGCCAGTGGGCGGCGGTGTAGGCCAGGTACAGAAAGAAAGGCTGGCCCGGCGATTCCTGCTGGTGCTGCCGCAGGAAGCGCACCGCGTTATCGCTGATCGCATCCGTATAATAAAAGACCGCGGGCTGGTAATCGGCGTCGTTTTCGGGGGTGATAAACCGGTTCTGCCGGCACAGGGAGGACGGGTCGAAGAAATTGCCATACCCGCGGATGGTGCCATAGAACTTCTCAAAACCGCGCTGCAGGGGCCAGTTGGAGTTGTCGTCGTCGGGGCCGTCGCGGTTCGTGACGTGCCATTTGCCGCACATATACGTGCGGTAGCCGGCGGCGCGCAATACTTCCGCGATCGTCACGCACTCGCGATTCAGGTTGCTGCGGTAACCCGGGTAATTGCGGTCCACCATCATGTGGCCGACGCCCGCCTGGTGCGGATACAGGCCAGTCAGCAAAGACGCCCGCGTGGGGCAGCAGCGCGAGGTGTTGTAGAACTGGGTGAACCGGAGGCCGTTGGCCGCCAGCGAATCCAGGTTCGGCGTTTGAATCTCCCCGCCGCAACAGCCCAGGTCGGAAAAGCCGATGTCGTCGGCCAGGATCAGCAGAAGATTGGGCCGCTCCGCCCCCCGCAGGGGCAGGAGGCTCAGCAGCAAAACGACCGCCCAGGCCGCGCGTTGCATAAGGAAGCTCCCGGTTACCAGGTTTGCTTCAGGGCCTCCGCCAGGCGCAATCCGGCCAGGGCCAGGCGCCGCTGCATGGCCAGGTGCGCGTCGCGCGCGTATTCCGCCGACACCGCCGGGATGTCGGCCTCGGCCACTTTGCCGGACTTGACCGCCGACGCCTGCACCCATTTCACGCGATCCGGGGCGTAGCCGAGATCCACCGCCGTGCGGAAAGACTCCTGCACCCAGGCGGGGATGGTTCGGTTCTGCGCATACTCCGGCAGCCGGTCCGGCTGGAGTTCGGGCGCGGCGGCGAGTTTATCGGCCAGCGCAAGAATGCTGGGGTAGGAGAGATCCCCGCCAGGCAAAGAGTCCCAGTAAGAGTGGAGGGTGATCACCTCGCCGCGGCGGGTGCGCACTAAAAAGCCGCTGCCCAACCCATGGCCTTTGGGTTTGCCTTTGGTGACCAGGGTGGCGGCGTGCAGCGGCTGATGCAAATCGCCAAACAGGTGCAGCACCACGCACAGGCTCACCGCCTGGTCGTGCGGGCTGGCTTTGCGATCGCGCAGGGTGACCAGCGCGTTGGATAACATCGTTTCCGCATTGGTCCGGGGCAGGGTGAAATTGCGCAAGGAGACGCGCCCCTGGTCGGCGGGCTGCACGAATGGATAACCGATGCCATGCTGATAGCGGTCGTACCGGGTGATGAATTCCGGCTTCGGCGGTTGCCCTGCCTTGGCCGGACGGATCAGGTCCAGCCACACCGCGGCGGTCAGGAACGCCCAGTGATTGGTGTCCACCCCCTCCGGCGTATGGGCGACGAGGATTTGCTGGTAATGCGGATGCTGGCGCAAAAGCCGGGTGGCGGCCCGGCGTTCGCCGGCATCCATCTTTCGCCACGCCAGCTCGGCCACCGTCCGGTGTCCCAGGGAGTTCCAGGCTTGCGCGGCAAAGTTGAACGGAACCAGAACGCTCAGGATTAACAGTGGTATACGCATAATCACCGGCTATCATGGGGCGGCGCCCGGCGCAAGACCAGCCAAAATAAACACCGGCTGCGGCGCGCAAGGAAAAGGGCAGGGGACGGAGCAGGGAGCCCGAGCGCCTCGGCCGGCCACGAGCGCGAATCCGGGCAAACGCCTGGCTGGCCCGTTCCGCCGCCGGGCCGGGCGCGGGATTTTTCCCCCAAAACCGGCTCCGAAAACCCATTCCGGCGCCCGGGACGCCGGGCCCGGTTAACGCAGCAATCCCCGCCCGGGAGCGGGCCGGGCCGCGCGGGAACGAGCGCGGACGGGCGCCACCGCCGGCGCGCTCACCGTGCGTTTGCCCAGCGATGTGGCGCAGCGGGAGCAGACCAGGTCATGCAATTCTCCCGTCGGCAGCACCAGCAACAGCCGCTCGCGGACCGGTTGGGAGCGGCGGCACTTGGGACAATAAAGCTCGCTGGCGGTGAAGGAACCGAACTGCTGCGCCATCGTTTTACGCGTCTTTATGCTTGAGCACGATTTCCTTGATCTCCACGAACGGGATCATGACTTCCTCCGAGGCGGGGCCTCGTTGCACCATCAGGTGGAGGTCGTTGGCGGCAATGCGGCTGATCCGCTGGCCCGTATATTCGCCGCGCGCCGATTTGATCACCAGCACCATGTCCCGATCGGCATCCCGGCGCACCACGCCGAAGAAGCCGGGAAACTTGGTCTCGATGAAACGCCGGTTGAAAGTATATTGCCCGCGCTGAAAGGTGAGCGTCGCCGGCCGGGCCGGCTTTTCCTCTTCGCCCTGGAATTGCCCCGGCTCCACTGTCTCCGTCGAGCCGGGCCGCGCCAGCCGCAATGCTCCGGAATGGGTCGCCCCTTCCGCCTGCATCGGGTTGACCGCCTCCGCCGTCGGCGCCTGGGCCGCGGCGGCTGGCGCGGCGTCCCAGGTCTGCTCAACCGGCACCACCGCCGTGGGCAGGCACAGGAATATAATCGGCCCGATGAAGGGCAGCACCGCCGCCACGCCGCAAACCAGCGGCACGGGCCGCGCGCGGAAGATCGCGATTTCGTAAGCGGCGTAGATATTGGCCGCGTAAAGCAATAGCAGCATCAACAGCCCCGGCCCGGAGGAAGAAAGCGCGCCCAGCAGCGAGTGCGGCACGGGCCGTTCCAACCGCGCGGGCTGCTGGATGGGAACCTCGGTCTTCTTGATCTTTTCCTCCTGTGAGATCTCGATAAACGGCTCCACCAGGGGCTCCAGTTTCTTGATTTTGGCAAAGTTCTTCAGATCCGCCTGCGAGAAATTCGCCCAGGGCACCCGCTCATATTTGCCATCGCCCACCTTGATTTGCACCCCCGCGTCACTGGCGGACGCCGCCAGGAGCTCCCCGGAAAGCACCGTGCCATCGGCGAGTTTGAACTCTTCGGCGAAAGCGGTCCCGAGCAGCCATCCGCTAACCAGGATGACTCCGGCCAAACATAATCTGCGCACCATGAGCGCTTTCTTAACAGAGCTTCCCGCCCCAAGGAAAGCAAAAATCCAGAATCCCGGCCCCGGCAGACGCGGCCCGCCTCTTTCCCATCCGTTCATTCGGCGTAATCGGAGCTCCGGTGTCTTCGCCAACTTTGGGCGGTGAGGCAAACGCTTGCCAGCCGGAAGGGCTGCGCCTTGGAAAAACATGCGTTGCGCCCATTTCCGTCTCGAAAACCACTCTCGCGTTGACCTCGTCCGCCCATACGGTAGCCTTTGATCCGTGGCTGAGGCAGCATGGCAATCCGGACGACAGGCTCGTAAGGCACGGGCCGCCGGGCGGCCCGTGCGGCCTGGCAATCAAACAACCATGGAAGTTTCACGCTTATGAAATTACTCGATTCCCCCCGCTCCGGACGCCTCGGAGCTTATGTCTATTACTCGACGCCCTTCGGCCAATGTTGCCGGGCGTTAACCATGCCCCGCGACGCCCGGTCTCCCGCCCAGGCTCGCGCCCGCGCCAGCTTCGCGGCCTGCTCCCAGGCCTGGGGCCGGAGCCTGACCGAAGCCCAGCGCCAGCGCTGGGTGGCCGCGGCGCAAACCGTTCCCAGCCGGCCGTCGGTGGGCCAATACGGGCCCCTCAGCGGCCAGCAATTTTATGTCCGCATCAACAGCGTTCTGGACTGCATCGGCCAGCCGCCCGTCA
>JAAYVL010000134.1 GCA_012517205.1 Verrucomicrobiota bacterium | reverse complement strand
GGACTCCCATGCCCGGGAAACGCCGGGCCGGCAACGTGGCCACACCCCTTCCCCGCGGATATCCCGCTGGTGCCCCCGCGCAAGAAACATTGGTCCAGTGCGGAACTGGCGAAGATGAAGCCGCAGCCATTCAACGTGGATTTTGGCCCCAGTGAACCTTCCCGGCAAGTGGGGCCCGCGGCGACCGGGCGAGCGGGCGATTTTTGGAACGTGGTATCCCGCAGTTGCAACAATCACCATACGGCGGTGGATTTGCGGTTTGCCTCCGGCGATCCCAGCCCGATCGAGGTGGAACTGATTAATTTAGGCGGGGCTTGGGGCGTGTCCAATGCGTGGAGCGAACGGTCGCCCATGCTGGTGGACTTCAATTATCCCACCGGCAATCGGGGCGGAGATTCGAGGGTAATTCTGCACCAGGTGCCGGCGGGCAAATACCAACTGTATCTTTACGGGACCAGCGCGACGCCCGGCTACTTTGGGGATTACAGCGTAAGCGTGGGAGGACGCGAGTATGGCCGCAAGCAGACTACCCGCAAAGGGGACGGCTTTCGGCAACGCAACTGGGTCGAGGGAATCCAGTATGTCCGTTTCACCAAAATCAAAGTCCAGGCGGGCGAAGCGGTGACCATCCTCATCCGGCCCGGTGACCCGGTCACCGACCCCCACGGGCGCACCTTTGCCGATGCCTTCATCGCCGGCCTGCAACTGGTGCCCTCCCGTTAGAGTGGTGGCAACCTCCTGATTTCAGCATCGCAACGCGCCCGGGAACAGGTGGGGTGGCTCCCGCAGCACCCGGAGGCTTTCTGGAATCAGCCCGATTTCGAGCCATGCGCATCGGTTCGGTGCAGACCTTGAGCTAAGCCGAAACGATTCAGATTTTAACTCCAATTCGCCCCCTCAGAACGCCCAAGTTCCTGGGTTCAAGGACGAAAAGCATTCAGAAGCCAGCGGTCAACCTGTGGAATTCACCAGCCAAACGGTTCGTTGAGGCTATCCGCTGACCTGTCAGACTCACTTCGGCTCCATCGGAGCGATGGCGCACGATTGGGCTGCACAACGGCAACGTTTCAGATACGGCCTTCGCGAAGCCAAAAGGCCCCCGAGCGCCCAATCGCCCATGAAAAGCCGCTTTTAGTCAGCCTTGGGGTCATAACTAGCTGTTTTTACATAGCTTAGCAATTCTCCTACCGTCCTTTCCCCTCGTTTCGGCTTTTCCAGGCATCCGGATTCATTGCCCAAATACCTTGCATTTACCCTGCTCTTACGCCGTGTACAAGGGGTGTACAAGGGATGCCCATCGGGTGTACCAGCTAAAATCCTACGAACTCCCGGTGAGCATCCCTTGTACACCCCTTGTACACGGCCTGAGAGCAGGGCAGAACCAGGGAACGCCTCTGGTGCGTTGAAGTCGGCAAGATTGAGGTTTTGCCTCGATTTTTCCCCTCTTTGTGCCTAAACCCTTGATTTTACCGGTGGAAAGCTCGAGATTCACAATCATGCCCTTGGACTCGCTAAACCAAGGCTTTGCCGGGGGCATGGTTTGGGCGGTCAGGCCCGCCCAGGTTCCACTGGAACTTTATTCGAGGAGGGCTGCCCGGGGCTACTTTCTAAATTACCATCCCCTGCTGAAGGCTTTTTCCCGATTAGACACTTCCGGAAGGGCGGCAGGGTTTGGGCAAGGGCCGGTTGCCTTCAGAACTTGTGCGCCCCGTGCGCCCCGAGCAAAAACTCGACTTGCAGCCAGACGGAGTGTTCGGTGCCGAATAAGTTTCCCCGGTCATAGTTATACTGCAGCCGGATTTTGGAAAACTCGCTGGAATAGAAGGTCAGGCCCGGCGAGAGGCGCGTGCGTTCACCCCGGAAAACGTCCTGGGAATCCCCGGCGCCGCGGTTGCCCGTGGCGTATTCGCCGCGCAAGCCTGCAACCCAGCGCGGTTTGAAGCCCCACAGCACCTGTGAGTAAAAGCCCCAATCATGCAGCGTCTCGGCGGGGAGAGCCGGGGCGGGGTCGGCGCCGGCCGCGTAGCGTTGGTAGAGCGCTTCCGTCTGCCAGGAGACAAAGGGAAAGCCCGCCGGGGCCCCGGCGGCCTTCCATTTCCAATAGAGGTCCAGGCCGTAGATTTGCGTGCGGAGGCCGGCGCCGGTCGCATTGGGCCCAAAAGCGGCGGAGAGCCCGGCCGCCAGCGTCTGCTGTTCCGTGAGATCGAATGACGACGCCAACCGAGGGACGTATAGCAGATCGCCCGGGCCGCGCAGGTTTTGTTTGAGGGACGCGCGGCCATGGGGATCCTCAGGGTTGCGGAAGCTGAAGGCGGTTTCCCCCTGCGGATTGAAGACGCCCAGCATCGCCTCGGTGAAAAAGGGCGTGGGCGCGGACCAGGAAACCTGGGCGCCGACGTTGCGCAACCCTTCCGGGCCGAAAGCGCGCGTCAGGATGACCGGGCTGTCCACAAATGCCCATTCGTGCGCATGTTGCGGGTTTTGGCGGCCAAAACCGGCGTAGAATTGGCCCGCTTTGGCTTGCAGCCCGGCCGGCAAGGAGATGGTTTGCAGATAGGCTTCTTCCAGGTCAACGTGGGTTTCATTTTCACCGTCGAGGCTCAGGCAAATGTTGGCGAAGCCCTCGAAGTAAGGGTCCACCACCCCGTCAAAGGCGATGTCGGCAGCGGACAGCGAAAAGCCGCGCTGGTTGGGGTCGTGATGTCCCAGTTGGAGGCAGTCGGCGGGCCTGGAAGCGGTTGAACCGCCGAAGTTTGCCAGCACGTCGAAGCTGATGTCCAAGTGGGCCGAATCGGTGCGGGCGAGGGTCAGCGGGTGCGCGGGCGACCAGGCGGCCGGGGGCGTGGATGCTTCCGGCGAGGCCGGGACGCCGGGGGGGCTTTCCTGCGGGGCGGCAACCGGTGCATGCTCGGGGTGTTGTGCGTTGCCTGCGGCGGCCGCCTGCTTTGCCAGGTGATCAAGCCTGCGGGTCAGCGCCTCGATTTGCGCGCGCTGCTCGCGCTGCATGCGCTCGAAGTTTTCCTGCAGTTGCCGCAGTTGTTGCTTCAGTTCTGCCACGCTGTCAGCCGCCTGGGCCAGCAGCGGCTGGCCCCCGCCAAAGGCGAGGAGCGTGAGAAGGATGGCCAGAGCCGGCAGCGCGGCTCGGGGCCGCGGCCGGACAAGATTTTGCCGCCGGGGCCGGGGATGAACTTTAAAGGATGCACTAAACCAAATTGAATACTCCGCTTTCATGTTTACGCTCAAGCTGACGCCGCCGTCTGACCAGCGGCGCATACGGTCTTCCAAGGGGTTTCTAAAACAACGAACCAGTCCTGACGCAGTCAGGCGCAGGGCGGAGCGCGGCCGTGAGGAAAGCGGTAGCGAAAGGCGGCCACCCGGAGGACGCTGGCCCGGGAAACGACCCAATAGCAGCCAGGAAGGATGATCGCGGAAATGGAGGCCAGCGGCGCGGCCGTGATCTGCCCCTGGGCCAGGGAACAGATGAGGCAGAAATGGCTATGCCCGTCTCCATCGTGATGCCAGGCGTGATGCCAGGAGTGATTGCCCGCCGCCGCCGTTGCCGTCAATAGCAACAAGGCGAGCAATCCCGCGAGAGCAGCTCCCGGCCGGCGGTCAAAGCCGCGAATCATTTGTCCTGATAGCACGCCTGTGGCCGCAGTCAATCAGACGCAGCCCGTCCCGGCAAGCGATATTCGGCCGGGTTTCCCTTCGCAAAGCGCGCTTCCGGCGATGCGTGTCCGCGTGCGTGAAGGGACCGTGGCGGCGGCCGATTCGGGAATAAATCCATTCGACAAGCCCCGGTATTCCCGCTAGTTTCAGTCCGCCCGATGAAGATACTCTATCTTAACGGCCCGAATCTAAACCTGCTCGGCCAGCGCGAGCCTCAAGTGTATGGACGGGCGACTTTGGCTGAAATTGAGGCCAGGGTTCGTGCCCAGGCGAAAAAACGCAAGGTAGTGGTGGACTTTCGCCAAAGCAACCTGGAGGGCCAGCTTGTGAGTTGGATTCAGGAAGCTAAGGGGAAATGGGATGTCATTGTCCTGAACGCGGCTGCCTACACCCATACCAGCATCGCCCTGCGCGATGCGATTGCGGCGGCGGGCGTCCCCACGATTGAAATCCATTTGTCCAACGTTCATGCCCGGGAAGATTTCCGGCACAAATCGCTGATTGCCCCGGTGTGCCTGGGGCAGATACTGGGTTTTGGTGCCGAATCCTATCTTTTAGCGTTAGAAGCGGCCGTTAACGTTAACAAGAGCTGAGAACACGGCTAAACCGGCCTTTTTTGCCGCGAATTCGAGGGGGTTTTGCCGCACAAAAAAGAGTTGGATTCGATTGTTGACGACTCGCAATGGGGTTTGATACCTTCAATAGCAATCGAAATACGGAACGCAGGGGTTAAGTGCGGATAGTGTAACTCTAATCATAGATGGCTGTGGACCTAAAAGACATCAAATCTATTATTGACCTGATGAGGAAGAACGCCGTGACGGAGTTCGAACTCGAGAAGCAGGATTTCAAGATCAGGCTCAAGCGGGGAGCCAATGGGGGTGGCGCGGCGGCGGCGCATGAAGATACGCCGCTGGTGGCGTATGCCCCTCCCCTTGCGGTTCCACCCCCGGCTCCGGTTCCCGCGGCCGCCCCTCCGCCGGCGGCCAGCAACGAATTGGAAATCAAATCCCCCATGATCGGCACCTTCTACCGCGCGCCCTCCCCCGAATCCGCCCCGTATGTCGAAGTCGGCACGGAAGTTGGCCCGGAAACGGTGGTCTGCATCATCGAGGCCATGAAGGTCATGAACGAGATTAAGGCGGAGGCCAAGGGCGTCATCACGCAGGTCATGGTGGAAAACGCCAAGCCGGTGGAATTTGGGCAGGTGCTGTTCAAAATCCGCCCGTCGTGACCGGGTTCCCGTGATTTCAGACCGGGGAGTTCGTCTCTAAGCCCTAACGCTGTATCGTCGCCAGGCATGTTTGAGAAGATTCTAGTCGCCAACCGCGGGGAGATTGCGGTCCGCATTATCCGCGCCTGCAAGGAACTGAACATCCGCACCGTTGCCATTTATTCGGAAGCGGATGCCAATTCCATGCACGTGCAACTGGCTGACGAAGCCATCTGCATTGGCAAGGCGCCCTCCCATGACAGTTATCTGCGGATTGATCGCATTGTCAGCGCCGCCGAAATCACCGACGTGGACGCCATTCACCCCGGCTATGGGTTCCTGGCGGAAAACGCCCATTTCGCCGACGTTTGTGAGAGCTGCAACATTCGGTTCATCGGCCCGAACTCGCGGGCCATGAATGCCCTGGAGGACAAGGCCGTCAGCCGGGCCCTGGCCAAGAAGGCCGACGTGCCCACCCCGCCCGGCTCGGAAGGGGTCGTCGAAAGCGAACAGGACGCGCTGTCGGTTGCCAAGCGCATCGGCTACCCGGTCATGATCAAGGCGGTGGCGGGGGGCGGCGGCCGGGGAATGCGCGTGGCCCACAACGACATTTCGCTGATCAAGGGCTATCATACCGCGCGCGGCGAGGCGGAAAAGGCGTTCGGGAATTCGGGGGTTTACGTCGAGAAATACATCGAAAATCCCCATCATATTGAATTCCAGATTCTCGGGGATCACAAGGGCCGCATTATTCACCTGGGCGAGCGGGATTGCTCCATACAACGCCGCAACCAAAAGGTCGTCGAGGAATCGCCGTCGCCCCTGCTGGAGAACCCCAAGTTCCGGAAGTTGCGGGACCGCATGGGCCGGGCCGCCATCAAGATCGCGGAGGCGGCCAATTATACCAACGCCGGGACGGTCGAGTTTATTGTGGATAACGATGGCCGGTTCTACTTTCTCGAGGTCAACAAGCGCATCCAGGTCGAACACCCGGTGACCGAGGAAGTCACCGGCATTGACCTGGTGCGCTATCAAATCATGCTCGCGATGGGGGAGCCCCTGCGCCACTCCCAGAGTGACATTCAGCTCAAGGGCCACGCCATCGAATGCCGGATCAACGCCGAAGACCCCTTCGATAACTTCCGCCCCAGCCCGGGGCGGATTGAGATGTATTACCAGCCCGGCGGCCGCGGGGTCCGCGTGGATTCCCACGCCTACGCCGGCTATACCATTCCGTCCGCCTACGACTCCATGATCGCCAAGCTGGTCACCTATGGCCGCGACCGACGCGAAACCATGAACAAGATGAGCCGGGCGCTGGCCGAGTACATGATCACCGGGGTCAAGACGACGATTTCCTTCCAGCAGGCCATCCTGCAGGATCCCAACTTTCGCCGCGGCGCCTATTCCACTTCGTTTATCGAGCAACTTCTCAGCGGCGCCCGCCGCGAGTTGCTGGAAGAGAAAGCCTAGCCCATCGGCGGCACCACGCTGTCATAGCTCAGCGGCGGGACCACGCGCCCGTCGCCGGTCTTGATGGCGCGGGTCTTGGGGTCGAAGAACAGCGTCAATCCCAGCCGCTCGGACATTTCCGCCAGGCACAACACGGTTTGGGCCCGAATGGCCAGCTCGACGTTGGCCACCGGCTGCTTGCCGCTGCGGATGCAGTCAAAGAAGTCCTTTTCCAGCCGTTCGATGCGTTCCGTCGGCTGCGGGTCGGTAAATTCCTCGGCCTCCAGTTCGTCCGTAAAGATGGCCTCCGGCTTCAGCTCGACCCGGTTCTGGCTCGACGCGAAGTGCAAGGTGGCCTTGCGCCCGCGCAACACTTCGGGCAGGCCCTGCTCGTTGACCGTCGTGCCCACGACCGCCAGCGTCAGCCCGCTCGGGAACTCCGCCAGCAGGTGCGTCGTGTCGGTAATCTCGCGGTCGGTGGAAACCTTGCGCGTGCCGGTGGCGGCGACGCGGCGCGGGAATTCGGGGTCGCCGGTTGCCAGCATCAGCGGCTGAAACCGGTGCGGCAGGAGATTGCCGATAATTCCCGAATTGTAGGCGTAGTATTTGTGCCAGCTAAAATAATGCTCGGGGTTGAAAGGGATTTTCGGGGTTTTCCCCAACCAGCGTTCCCAGTCAATGTTCTGCTCATTCATGCCGGGATCAATGGGGAACGTCCACTCGCTGTTGTTCTTGTTGTTGCGGCAATAGGAGCCCTGCCCCCAGACTAACGGCCCCAGTTTGCCGGCCTTGACCCACTCCGCCGCCTTATGCCACTTGGCGTCCATGCAGCCCTGCGACCCGATGACGTACGTTTTGCCCGTTTTCTTGACAGCGTCATAAACCTCGAACGCCTCGGCCAGGTAGCGCGTCATGGGCTTCTCGCAGAACACGTGCTTCCCTGCTTCCAACGCGTCAATGCTGACCTGTGCGTGCCACGGGTCCGTTGGCGCCGCCACGATGGCGTCAATATCCTTGCGCTCCAGCAGCTTGCGATGGTCTTTATAGGCGCTGCTCTCACTCACGCCGATCGCGTTCCGGGCCATGTCCAGGTGCCGTTGATAAACGTCGCACACCGCCACCTGGGCGATGTTGTTGTCCTGGGCATATTTTTTCTCAATGGTGATGTGCATCATCCCCTGCTTGCCCGTGCCGATATAGGCCACGTTAATGCGGTCATTGGCTCCCAGAACGCGCCCCGGGGCGGGGGCCTGGCTCTGGCCATAGACCGGGGTCTTGAACAAGTTGGCGGTGCTCACCACCGCCGCCGCAGTGGCAGCTTTCTTGATGAAGGTGCGGCGGGATTCTCCGGGATTCGCAGTTTGGTTCGGCGTCGAGTTCATAGAATAAGTCAATAGTCAAGCTCTAGCAGCCATCAGGCTTATTACAACTCTGACGAAATGGCAATACCCATATTCATCTCTTTTTCAGCGGGCATGGCGCTTCGTTGCGTTGCCAAAGCACGCCGAGGCGGCCAGCATCCGGGCGCGGGCGCGCCTCACTTTTTGCCGCCCTCCCGCCCTCCCCTTTTTCGCCGGGCTGCCGGGGCCGTTGAAACGGAGGGCCGCCGGGCCCGGGGATGGGCTGAACCGCGCCGGTGAACGCAGTGATTCCGGCGGATTCCAATCGGGCCGCTTACCGTGCCTGGCGCACGCGGATGGTGTATTTCTTCGCGAGATTGTTCATGGAGGTGAACTTGACATCCTCCGTGCCGTTCTCGGTCAGAATCACCATGACGAAGGGCGTTTCGTCGCCGGTGGAAAAGGCGTTCTGATCCTTGAAGACGCAGTTGGCCTGGACCTCAATGCGGCGGTTCTCGCGGTTGCGCAGGTGGGCGACAATCTCCAGCCGGCCATCCGGCAGCGTTCGCTCCTGCAAGCCGCTGCACGTCACCGAGCGCCGGACCGCGGGATCCATCAGGATCACCGGTTCCTTGCTCTCGTAAGCGGGCGTTTTGGAGGTTTGCGGCAGATACGGCCCTTTATCGTAGGTGCTGCAGCCGGCGGCCAGCAGCACGAGGCTGCCCGCGGCGAGGAGTAATGGGAATGCTCTTTTCATAAAGTTTGCGGCGTAATGGAAGCATCGCTTACGAAGACGACCTTGTCCCGGTCCGTCGTCGCGATGTTGAGGGTGATGGTTTTGGTCAGGTTCGATTGAACCTGGCCGGCGGAATCGAGGAATTGGAGGGTGGCGACATGTTGCCCCACGGGCAGCGGCAGGCAGGCGAAGCTCAGGTAGCGCGGCAGGTTATCCCAGGCCCGCGTATCCGCCTTCGGCACGGTCGCCGCCGAAACCAGCGTAGTCGCCAGCCCGGCCAGCGCAATCCCCAGGCCGACTTGCTGCGTCGTCCGGTCGCGGCTGGCCACCGCGGTGGTGATGCCGCCCAGCATCGCCACCGATCCGGCGGCGTCCGTGGCGGACTTGAACACGGCTTTGTTGCCGAGGATGTGGTCCATCACGCGCCCCCCGCGCGTGGTGGCCTGGAACCCGACATCGTCCGTGGGAGCAATCGGGATTTGCCGGGCGTCCACCTTCAGCATCGCGGACGCCACGGGCGAAGCCGGCGTGTTGAAGCGAAGCTCCTGCTGGTATTGGCCGGTTGCGTACTTGGTCGGGCCCGGGCCGAACTCGACAAAAAACAGCACATTGGCCTCAGGCCGGGCGGGCGGCAGTTTGATTCCCCTGGCGTTAGCCTGCGCCCGCTGGAACGCATCCGAGCCGTCCCCGCCCAGCTTGGCCGTGGCCAGGCCATCCAGGTAATCCGGCAGCACCCAGTCGCCGGCATATTCCTGCAGCGCGGCGTCGCTGTCCTCGAACTCCGCGCTGCGGAAGCAGGCGCGGGCGTTGTCGCGTTCGCCGTCCATCCAGTAAATTATGCCGCGATAGATATAGGCCATAGACCGCTCGTACGGCTCGCCGATGAAGGTTTTCCGGGCCTCCGCCCGAAAGTAGCTGCGCGCTTTCTTTGCATCCGGGTCCTTGCCGTAAATGCCGCCCAGCGTCAGCAGGACTTCATCCAGGTTCTGCTTGGCGAGGTCGAACTTCCCCTGCCGCATCGCCGCCGCCGCCAGCCGGTATTGCCAGATCACGCGGTCGCGCGCCGGGCCGCTGGCAATGGCTCGGGGCGCATCCACCAGAATGTCGCCCGTCAGCGGCGGCACTGCCGGCTTCCGGCTCGTCGCGCAGCCGGCCAGGCTTGCCGCCAGGGCCAGCAGCACCGGCTGCCAGAGGAGTTTCATCACTGCGCCCCCCCTCGCTGCCTAGCGGTAGGCAGCGTCTTCCAGCCCCTGTTTCTTCAACTCGGCCATGTCCTCCCACACGATGGCGCTGGTCCGCGCGTCAATCAGGTGGAAGTTGTAAAGAATGTAGTCGCTCGTGCCGGCCTTGGTGCGGGTGGAAAGCCCCTGCAGCGAACCGGTCAGGAAGTAATCCGCACCCTTGAACTCCTGCACGCTGGGATCAGAACTGGAAGTGACTTGCCCTTCGCGCTTGCGGTTGCGCTCCTTTTCCAGCTCTTCCATCTGGTGGCGCGCCAGGAAGACCACCCGCCCCTGCGCCTTCGAGTTCAGTTGCGCCCGGATGCGCGTCAGGAAAATGTCCTTGTTAATGGGAAAGCGGGTCTGGTTATCCACGGGATTGATCACGATGGACGGCGGCGTGGCCGCATTGGCGATCTGGGGGATGCCCAGGATGCTCCGGGACATCTTGTCGGCCACCATCACCAAATCCTGCGATTCCACCCCGGTGCCCGCCACAAACCCCTGTTCGTCGGCGTTCATGTGCGTCACCGGCACGCCGGAAGGATTCTTCACGCCGCTGGAGGCGCAACCGGCGGCCAACACCGCCATCATCACGCCGCAAACCGATGCTGTCATTCGAGTTATTACTATTTTCATAAGCTAATGAGTTTAATTCAGTTCCTAAAAAGTCAGTGCACCCGCCGCGCCCGGGGCGTTGGAATCCGGCGGCAAGGCCGTTGCGCGGCTGCGCCAGCCTGTCCGCGCCTATTTCGATCAATTAGGATCTGCCTGTTCATGGCCTTACCTTCACTTTGACGCCAAGCCTACACTTTTATTCGCGGCCGCGCCACTCCCAAATTCAAACTCTGTCAGCTTCCGACTCTTCTCCATTTATGGCCGAAAATAACGAGAACGGCGCCTGCGCTCAGGATGGGCTTGAGCGCAGCCTCGCCTTCGTTCGGTCTGCACTTCCCTGCCGGAAAGCAGGGGCGGCTCCCGGCTTTTTGGCGGCGGCCGCTTTTATTCTTATCTTCCGCGTGGGAAAGGTTTAAGCTGGGGCGCAAGATCAAGACCACGAAGCAAACCAGCTTATTGATTGGCGCGGCCGCTATTTTACTCGCGACGCTGGCGGTGTATTGGCCGGCGGTGCAGGCGGGTTTTATCTGGGATGATGACGACATCCTGACGGCCAATCCGTTAATCCACGCGCCGGATGGGCTGTGGCATATCTGGAGCGGAGGGAAGTTCTACGACTATTGGCCACTGACGCTGACATCGTTCTGGCTGGAATGGCGGCTCTGGGGGCTCCAAGCCACGGGGTATCATGTCACCAACATCCTGCTCCACGCCGGGGCGGCCATTCTGCTCTGGCGGGCGCTACGCCACCTGAACATCCCGGGGGCCTGGCTGGCCGCGCTCCTTTTTGCCATCCACCCGATCAACGTCCAGTCGGTCGCGTGGATCACGGAGCGCAAGAACACGTTGTCACTGTTCTTCTTCGGCCTGGCGCTGGTGGCCTATTTGCGTTCTGAACAGGCGCGGCGGGATGCGGAAATGCGAGCGCGGAAAACCCGGAGGCCGAAGGGAAAAAGCCCGCCGAACCGGGCGGCGCCGTTCAACGCGGAAACGTTCTGGTACTGGACCTCGTTCATCGCCTTTGTGCTGGCGTTGCTCAGTAAAACCTCCGTCGTGCTGCTGCCCGTCGTGCTGCTGCTATGCGCCTGGTGGCGAAGCAGCGCGGACGGCCAGCCGCTGACGAAGGGGGATGTCGGGCGCACGCTGCCCTTCTTTGCCGCCGGGCTGGTGCTGGCGCTGGTGACAATCTGGTTTCAATACGAGCGCAGCATCGGATCGGATGTGGTCGCGGCGGGCGATTTCCGGTCGCGGCTGGTGGGGGCGGGCATGGCCGGGTGGTTTTACCTGGCGCGGATCGTGTTTCCCCGCAACCCGATGTTTGTGTATCCGCGCTGGAATTTTTCTCCCGCCGAGGTCGTGAATTATCTGCCCGGCGTTTTGCTGTTGGGAATCTGGGGGTTGAGCTGGTGGCATCGCCGCCGCTGGGGGCGGGCGCCGTTTTTCGCCCTGACCTATTTTCTGGCCATGCTTTTCCCCGTGCTGGGCTTCTTCAAGATTTATTTCCAGAAGTATTCGTTCGTATCCGATCACTGGGTTTACCCGGCCATGATTGGGATGATCGCACTGGTGACGGGCGTCGGCGCGTGGCTGGCGCAAAAACTGGCCGCGACGGCGCGCCCGGCGCGCGGGCGGCTGGCAAAGGCTCTGGGCGTGGCCGGGGCCGCGAGCGCAATCGCGGTGCTGGGGCCATTGACGTGGGCGCAATGCGGGATTTACCAGGACGAAGAAACGCTTTGGCGCGCCACGCTCAAACGCAATCCCCGCTGCTGGCTGGCGCACCATAACCTGGCCTGCCTGATCCTGGAAAAATGCCGGCCGGAACTGTCGGCCAACGCCAGCGCCCCCAACCCCGCTTCCCCAGGCCCCGAGCTGACGGATCAACTCCGCACGGCGCTGTTTCACGAGCAGGCGGCACTGGCCTGGAAACCGGACCACGCAGCGGCGGCGTATGGCGCGGGACACGCTTTAGTCCTGCTGAACCAGCCGGAGGAAGCCATCCCGCTCTTGCGCCGGGCCCTTGAACTGCAGCCGGACATGGTGACGGCGCTCGATGGGCTGGCCTGGCTGCTGGCGACGCATGAGAACGCGGACAGCCGGGACGGCGCGGAAGCCGTGCGCCTGGCCCGGCGCGCCGTGGAACTGACCGGCGAACAGGATGCGCGGCTCCTCGAAACCCTGGCTGTGGCCAGCGCCGAGGCGGGCGATTTTCCCGCCGCCGTCCAGGCCGCCCACAAGGCGCTCAAGCTGGCCCTGGCGTCGGAGAACCAGGCCCTGGCGGGAACCCTGGCCGCGCAGTTGCGCCTCTTCCAGGCCGGCCGCCCCCTGCGCGACCGCCAGCCGGAGCCGTCCCGGCCATGACTTGCGCCCGCCCGGCTGCCATCGCGCGCGGGCGGCCGCGCAATAAGATTCCTTGCACCCGGGCGCCAAGTCGTGTATTTAACCTTCGGCAAACGGTTGGCCGCAAGGCTGTTAACAAACGAACAGACGAATCACGATGACAATGAACATCTGCAATCGCCGTGTATTTCTTGGGCGTACGGTTATTTCCGGGGTTGGGGCCATGCTGGCGCCGGGCTCGCTGGCCCGGGCGGCGGCGCCGGGGCGGCGGCGCCGGACCAAACCGGGCACGCCGCGGGCGGAGAAGCTGGGCTGGCGGCTGAGTTGCCAGCTTTACACCTTCCGCGACCGCAGCTTTTACGAGGCGCTGGAAGTCCTGGCGGAGATGGGCTTGCGCCGGGTGGAACCGGCGTTCTTCCTGCCCTTGAGCAAGGAACGGCCGGACCTGAAAACCAGCGAGAACCTGTCCCCGGCGCAGCGGCGCGAAATGAAGGAGCGCATGCGGGACCTGGGCTTCACCATGCCCACCTACTACGCCCCGCTCGAAAAGGATACCAGCGGGTACCGCAAGGTCTATGATTTCGCGAAGGAAATGGGCGTCGAGACGCTGATCGCCGAACCGCCGGCGGAAAACTTTGGCGCGCTGGACAAGCTCTGCCAGGAATACAAGATCAACCTGGCGGTGCATAACCACCCGGAAGGCCCCAACTCGAAATACTGGAACCCCGACGCCGTGCTCAAAGCTTGCGCCGGCCACAGCGCGCGCATCGGCGCCTGCCCCGACACCGGCCACTGGGTGCGCTCGGGGCTGGACACGCTGGCGAGCCTGCGGAAATACGAACGGCGAATCCTCGTCCTGCACCTGAAGGACGCCGCGGAATCCGGCCGGCGCGACAGCCGGGACGTGCCCCTCGGCACCGGGCAGGCCCAATATGCCGCCCTCCTGCGGCAGATGTATGACTGGAAATGGCGCGGGGTGATGTCCATCGAATATGAGCACCTCTCGCCGCAACTGGTCCAGGACGTCGCCCAGTGCGTCAAGTTTGTGGAAGATTTTGCCGCCGGGGTGAACCGGCACCCGAGTTTATGATTACGTGGGAACCTCTGATTACTGTTGGCATCTACAGCCGCGAGCCGGAAGCGCGCGGCTGCCTGAACGGCCGCTTCCTCCTCCCGGACAAGACGGCGGTGAGCGGAGAATTCTCCGCCCGCCCCGGCGAGGGCCAACTGGTGCTGCGGGCCGGTGACGGCCGCGAACTCGCGCGCGGGCCGGAGATCCGGCTCACCCCGGAAGGCGACGCCACGTTCACCCTGCGGGATGTCACGATCGGGATCAACTTTCACTGGGAACGAAAGGAGGACGAAACGTTCGAAGGCGCGCTGCGGCTCCTGCTCAACGCCGACGGCACGGTGACGGCGATCAACGAGGCCGGGGTCGAGCAATACCTCAAAAGCGTCATCGCGTCGGAAATGAGCGCCACGGCGCCGCTGGAGCTGTTGCGCGCGCACGCCATCACCTCGCGGAGCTGGCTCGTCGCCATGCTCGAACGGCAGAAGCTGACCGGCAAGACCAGCGGCCCGGCGCGCCAGGGGCAGGAAACCGCGGAAGAAATTGTCCGCTGGTACACCCGGGAAGATCACCGTTTCTTTGATGTGTGCGCCGATGACCACTGCCAGCGCTACCACGGGCTCACCAAAATCATTTCGCCCAAGGCCATCGAGGCGGTGCGGGATACCCGGGGCGTGTTCCTGGTTCACGGCGGCGAGATTTGCGATGCGCGCTACGCCAAGTCATGCGGCGGGCGCAGCGAGCTGTTTTCCTCCGCGTGGGAGGGGATAGATGTGCCGTACCTGGCAAGCGTATCCGATGCGGCGGTGGAACACCCGCCGATCACCTCGGAAGCCGCCGCGGAGCAGTGGATATGCTCCAGCCCGGAAGCCTACTGCAATACGACCGACGGAGACATTCTCCGGCAGGTGCTGCCGACGTTCGACCAGGAGACCACGGACTTCTACCGCTGGACGGTCAGCTATACGCAGGAGGAACTCAGCGCGATCCTGCGCAAGCGGTCGGGCCTGGACTTCGGCGTGATCCAGCGGCTGGAACCGCTGCAGCGCGGGCCGTCGGGCCGCATCGTGCGGCTGCGCATTGTCGGCTCCCAGCGGACGGTGGTGGTGGGCAAGGAATTGGAAATCCGCCGCTGGCTGAGCCCCTCGCACCTGTACAGCAGCGCGTTTGTGGTGCAACCCGAGGGCGCGGCCGGCGCGGCGCCGGCGCGGTTCACCCTGCGCGGCGCCGGGTGGGGGCACGGGGTGGGCTTTTGCCAGATTGGCGCGGCCGTCATGGCCTCCCGGGGCATCCCGGCCGAGCAGATCGTGAAGCACTACTTCCGCAGCGCGGAATTGCAGAAACTCTACTAACGGATAATCCCTCCGCCTTGCCACCGCCGCCGTCGGCCCGCCGCCCAGGCGCGGCCGGCGCGGCAACCGATGCCAACCCCCAAAACGTATGCCTCATCTCTGTGTTCTCCTGCTGCTCCTCGCGGCTGGCCTGGCAAACGCCCCGGCCGCGGAAATCTTCCTGCGCGCCAGCCAGATCGGCTACCGGACGCGCGACACGAAACTCGGGGTGGCCTTTGCCAAAGCGCCGCTCCCGGCCGCCTTCACAGTGGCGGAAGCGGACACCGGAAAAGCCCGGTTCACCGGTTCGGCCCGGCCCATCACCGGCGTGCGGTGGGGCCAGTTTGAGCACCATGCGGAGCTGGACTTCACCGCCTTGCGGACGCCGGGCCGTTATGTGCTGCGCGTGGGCGAAGCGCAATCACTGCCGTTTACCCTCGGCGCAGCGGCCTACCACGAGCTGCCCGATCAACTGCTCGAGTTTATGCGCCAGCAACGCTGCGGCTACAACCCCTGGCTGGACGCGGTGTGCCACCCGTTTGACGGCCGCACGGCGTACGGCCCCCTCACCAACGGCACCTACCTCGACGCCCGGGGCGGCTGGCATGACGCGGCGGATTTGCTGAAATACCTGCTCACCTCCGGCAACGCCACCGCGCAAATGCTGCTCGCGTACGAGCTGGCCGAAGACCGCCAGCTCTTCGCGGACAAGGTCAACGCGCTGGGCCAGCCCTATCCCAACGGCCTGCCCGACGTGCTCGACGAAGCCCGCTGGGGGCTGGAGTGGATGCTCAAACTGCATCCGGCGCCCGACCAGCTCTACCACCAAGTGGCCGATGACCGCGATCACGCCGGCCGCCGCCTGCCGCAAAACGAGATTGCCGACTATGGCTGGGGCAAGGGCGGCCCGCGCGTGGTCTATTTCGCCGACGGCCAGCCGCAGGGACTGCGCCAATACCAGAGCGCCTCCACGGGCGTGGCCAACCTGGCCGGCCGCTACGCGGCAGCCATGAGCCTGGCTTACCATATCTGGCGAAACGATCCGCGCCACCGGCCCTTCGCCGAACGCTGCCTGCAGGCGGGCAAAGAAGTGTATGAGCTGGGCCGCGCCCGCGAAGGCGTCCAGCAGGGCAATTCCTACAGCGCCCCCTATCGCTATGAAGAAACCACCTGGGCCGACGACATGGAATGGGGCGCGGCGGAACTGTTCCGCGCCACGCGCGAACCGCGCTATCTCGAAGACGCCCGGCGCTACGCCCGGCTGGCCGCCGCGGAATCCTGGATGGGCCAAGAGCAGACCGGCCATTACCAGTATTTCCCCTTCCTGAACGCCGGCCACTTCCGGCTTTACGGGCTGGTGGATCGCCCCTTCCGGAAAATGCTCGCGGGGTACTACCGCGAGGGCATCGAGCGCTGCGAGCGCATGGGCCGGCAAAACCCCTACCGCATCGGCGTGCCGTTCATCTGGTGCTCGGCCAACCTCACCGTCGCCCTGGCCACCCAATGCCTGCTGTATGAGCGGATGACCGGGGACCAGACGTATCGCCGCTTCGCGGCCCAGCAACGCGACTGGCTGCTGGGACGCAATCCCTGGGGCTACACACTGTTCACCGGGATCGGCAGCGTCTATCCCAAAGACCCGCACCTGATGACCATGCAATTAACCGGGCGCCCGATCCGGGGCGGGCTGGTGGACGGGCCGGTGTACGAACGCATCTTCCGATCGCTGAAAGGCGTGGCCATCACCGAACCCGACCCGCTGGCCGCCTTCCAGGGCCCGGCGGTCTATCACGACGACGTGCAGGATTACTCTTCCAATGAGCCGATCATGGACGGCACCGCCGCCGCCATCCTGCTTTGGGCGCTGTCCAGCCACTCCCATCTATGACGCAACTTTGGCACCTGCCGGTGCTATTCGTGACCGCCCTGGTGGCGGGCTTTGTGGATTCGATCGCCGGGGGCGGCGGGCTGATTACGCTGCCGGCGCTGCTCAGTTGCGGTCTGAGCCCGCGCCATGCCCTGGGCACGAGCAAGCTGCAGGCGGCTTTCGGTTCCGCGGGCGCGTCCTGGTACTATGAGCGGGCGGGAACCGTGGCCTTCAAGGAATGCACCCGCGGATTTCTGTTCACGTTCGTGGGCGGAGCCTGCGGCACGTTGGTGGTGCGCCAGATTGACCCCTCCTTTCTCCGGCGCGGCATCCCCATCCTGCTTTTCAGCGTCGCCCTGTATGTCCTGTTCAAGCCCAACCTCGGACTCGGCGACCGCCCGGCGCGCTTCCGGCGCGAACGCTTCGATTTCTTCTTCGGGCTGTTGATGGGCTTCTATGACGGCTTCTTCGGCCCGGGCACCGGCACGTTCTGGACGATGGCCTTCATGCTCGGGCTGGGCTTCAACATGCGGCGGGCCACCGGCCACGCCAAAGTCATGAACTTTGCCAGCAACATCAGCTCGCTCCTGCTCTTCCTGCCGGGCGGCTATGTCAATTACGCCGCCGGGCTGACGATGGGCGCCGGCCAGATAATCGGCGCGCGGATCGGCGCGCGCATGGTCATCAAGCGGGGCGTGAAAATCATCCGCCCCATTTTCGTCTCGGTCGTCCTGCTGCTCACCCTGAAACTGCTCTATGATGCCTACAGCCGGCCCCTCATCGAGGAACTGCACCGGCTCTGATCGGCGCCCGACTGTTTTAGACGCGTTTGACGGCGGGCGCCCCCCGGGCCTGGTCATCCTCGCAAAGCCTTGCCCTCGCAATCCGGGATTGGCGAACGCTCCAAATCTGTCATAGTATCCGCAGCTATGGCCGCAAAGACGCCTTCCGCATCCGCGACGCCGGGCGATCCCGGAGCTTCCGGGCTGTGGCCAGGCCGGTTGGCGGCGGGCGGCTCGCCTTTCGACGGAATCACCGCCCGGAGTCCCCGGCCCGACCTGGAAGCCTTCCTGGCCTCGCCGGCCGTCCGTGAGCTGGCGCAACAAATCTGCGAAATTGGCCGCCGCATGTGGCAGCGCGCCTACGTGGACGGCAACGGCGGCAATCTCGCCCTCCGCGTGGGGCCGGACCTGGCGCTATGCACGCCCACGCAGATCTCCAAAGGATTCATGCGCCCGGAGGACTTGTGCCTGGTGGATCTGGCGGGAAACCAACTCGCGGGCGCCCGAAAACGCACCAGCGAAATCCTGATGCATCTCCAGATCATGCAGCGCCAGCCGCGCGCGGTTGCCTCGGTGCATTGTCATCCGCCGTACAGCACCGGGTTCGCCATCGCCGGAGTCCAGCCGCCCACCTGCCTGACCTCGGAGTTCGAGCTCACCATCTCGCTGGCGACGGCGCCCTATCGCACCCCCGGCACTCCCGAACTGGGCCGGTTCGTCGCCGACCTCGTGGACCAGCATAACACCATCCTTATGGCCAATCATGGCGTGGTCGCCTGGAGCCATCGGAGTGTTGAGGACGCTTATTTCAAGATCGAAACCCTCGAAGCCTACTGCCATACGGTGCTGATCGCCTCGCAACTGGGGAAACCGCTCAAGCGGATAACCCCGGCCCAACTCCAGGAATTGCTCCAGATCAAGCAGCGTCAGGGCATACCCGACCCGCGCTACGGCCTCGAACAATGCGAACACTGCCTGAGCACCGAATGGCGTCCCGGCGAAACCTGCGCGGCGGCCCATTGCGCCGCCCGCCCCGCCAATCCGCCCCCTGGCGGAGAACCCGACGAAGCGCTGGTTCAGGCAATAGCCAACCAGATCAAGGCCCGAACCATGATCTGAGCCCTCGCGGCCCCCCAATTCCCTGCAATATCCCTCATTTCCCCCTGCTTTTCCGCCGTGTACAAGGGGTGTACAAGGGATGCTCACCGGGAGTCCATAGGATTTTAGCTGGTACACCCGATGAGCATCCCTTGTACACCCCTTGTACACGGCTTACTGAAAGCCCTGTAAGACGCTGAGACGATGGGGATTGTGTACAAACGAGAGAAATAAGATCTGGCGGGCTGATTTAGCCGCCAGATAGGACTTTTCGGGAAGTGTCCAATAATTGGACACTTCGCGGCTCCACTGGATTGATGATCGGTTTGGCTGGCGCTGGGTTTATTTTCGAGCTTTCGGGGGGACCCGGCTTTGCTTTCACTATTTTCTTTTGATTCAGAGGCAAGGGGCTATCCTCGGGACCTATGAATGCGGTTGCCATGATTACCGGGGCGTCGCGCGGCATCGGTCGCGGTATTGCGCTGGAATTGGCAAAGATCGGCTACGACCTGATTGTTAATTACGCCGGCAACGCAGCGGCGGCGCGCCAGACAGCGGCGGATTGCCTGGCAGCCGCGCAGGCAGCCGGCCGGAATGTACGGGTGGAAGTTTGCCAGGCGGACATTGCAAAAGACGCGGACCGGCGGAAGCTGATCGAGTTTGCGAAGACAACCCTGGGGCGGCTGGACTTGCTGGTCAATAATGCCGGGGTGGCGCCGGAAGTACGGGCTGACATTCTCGAAGCGAGCGAGGAGAGCTTTGATCGGCTTATTGCCATCAATTTGAAGGGGCCGTATTTCCTGACGCAACTGGCGGCGCGGTGGATGATCGCCCAGGGGCAGGCGGACATTCCGCCGGCCAACTACCGGCCCCGGATCGTCACCATCTCTTCGGTCAGCGCCTACACCGCGTCAGTCAATCGCGGCGATTACTGCCTCTCGAAGGCCGGGTTGTCCATGCTCACCGCGCTGTATGCCGCGCGGCTGGCCGAATATGGCATCCTGGTTTATGAACTGCGTCCGGGGATTATCGGCACGGACATGACCGGCCCGGTAAAGGAAAAGTATGACCAACTGATTGAAGCCGGGCTGACGCCGATCCCGCGTTGGGGCACGCCGGAAGACGTTGGCCGAGCCGTCGCGGCCATCGCGCAGGACCTGCTGCCCTTCAGCACCGGGGAAGTCATCAATGTGGACGGCGGCTTTCATTTAAGGAGACTCTAATGCCCATGCAAATTGATGATCATCTGACCGCGCAAAAATTGCGGCCCAAGGTCGAACGGTTGTTTGCGCTGTCCGCACAGAAGATTTTGAGCCTCGAACGGACCTGGGACCCGGCGCGCGGCACCCCGGTGGTCACCGCGGGGGGCCAATACACGTCGCGCGCGTGGACGGACTGGACGCAGGGATTTCAGTTCGGCGCGGCCCTGCTCCAGTTCGACGCCACGGGAGAAAAGCGCTTTCTCGAACTGGGACGCCGGCAGACGATCCGGCAAATGGCGCCGCATGTCTCGAACTTGGGGGTGCATGATCACGGGTTTAACAATATCTCGACCTACGGCAACCTGTGGCGGCTGATGCGCGAGGGCAAGATTCCCGGCAACGAGCCCGAGCGCGAGCTGTACGAGCTGGCGCTGAAGGTTTCCGGCGCGGTGCAGGCGGCGCGGTGGTCCCGGACCGCCGACGGGGCGGGCTACATCTACTCCTTCAACGGGCCGCACTCCCTGTTTGTGGACACCGTGCGGTCGCTGCGCTCGCTGGCGGTGGCGCACCAGCTTGGCCACGTGCTGCGCGGGGAACGGGATCGCAGCATCTCGCTGTTTCAGCGGCTGTTGGACCACGCCGAAACGACGGCGCTTTACAGCATTTACTACGGCAAGGGCCGGGACACGTTCGACGTGCGCGGCCGGACGGCCCACGAGAGCATCTTCAATCTCAACGACGGCAGTTATCGCTGCCCCAACACGCAGCAGGGCTATTCGCCGTTCAGCACCTGGACGCGCGGGCTGGCCTGGGCCATTCTCGGCTACGCGGAGCAACTGGAGTTTCTCGACGCGGGGCACGGCAGGCGCGCCGGACGGGCGAACGAGCGGCCGCCGGCGGCCGCAGACGCCGGGCGTGATTTAGAAGCCAGCCGGGCCTTGTTCCTCGAAGCGGCGCGGGCCACGGCGGATTTCTACCTGGCGCACACCTGCGCGGACGGCATCCCGATGTGGGACACGGGAGCGCCTCATTTGCACCGGCTGGGCGATTACGCGAGCCAGCCGGCGGATCCCTTCAACGACTGGGAACCCGTGGACAGCTCGGCCGCCGCCATTGCCGGCCAGGGCCTGGTCCGGCTCGGAAATTACCTCACCCGCCGGGGCGACGCCAAGGCGGGCGGCCGCTACCGGCAGGCGGGGCTGACGGTGGCAAACACGCTCTTCGACGAGCCTTACCTTTCCACCCGCCCCCGGCACCAGGGCCTGCTGCTCCACTCGATCTATCACCGCCCCAATGGTTGGGATTATGCTCCTCCCGGCGCCAGGACGCCGCGCGGCGAAAGCTCGATGTGGGGGGATTACCACGCCCGGGAACTGGCGTTGCTGCTGTTGCGCGAAGCTCGCGGCGATACGTATCTGACGTTCTTTGCCGCCGACGATTGAGGCGGTGGCGGCCCGCGGCCAGGCCGCCCGGCAGGAGGCTGCGGAGCGTGGGTCCAGAGGAACGCCCGCTCCGGAACGGTTCCGCCGGCCCGGGCCGGAGCGCGGGGTGCGGCGTTGGGCAGGATTCACCGGATTTTAGATTTGACCCGCGGGTTCAAAGGCCGCTACGGTGGAGTTTCTTTAACCGTATAAAATTATGTTTGGGACCATTCGCAAGCATCAGACCTGGCTGTGGGCGATTATTATAACGCTCACCATTATCAGCTTTGTCATCTTCTTTTCCCCCTACTCGAAGCTGAACGATGCCCCCCGCGGGCGGATCAACCTGGGGTCCATCAATGGCGAGCGCATCAACCCGGAGCAGTTTATCCAGGCCCAGCGCGAGGTTTACTTGCGCCATTATTTTATGATGGGCGATTGGCCGGATGATGAGTCCCGGAAAGCGGGCGGGGAAATCGAGCGGGAAACCTATCAATGGCTGCTGCTCATCCAGAAGCAGAAGCGGCTGGGCATTCATATCAGCACCGACGTGGTAGCCCAGGCGGCCCGGTCAATGATCGGCCAGTTCCAGCGCGCCGGCATTACCTCGCCGGACATGTTCGTGCAGCGTGTGCTCCGGCCGCGCGGGTTCGGACTGGAGGACTTCGAGCGCTTTGTACGGCATTACCTGGGCGTGCAGGAGTTGATTGCCACGGCCGGGATGGCCGGGAAGTTAACCACCCCCCAGGAGGCGCGCGACCTGTTCAAGCGGGAGCACGAGGAACTGTCCGCGGCCGCGGTGTTCTTTTCCGCGGCGGATTACCAGGCGCAGGTGACGGTGCTGCCGGAGGCGGTATCCCAGTTCTATTCCAACCGGCTGGCCACTTACCGGGTGCCGGAGCGCGTGCAAGTCAACTACGTGAAGTTTGACCTGACCAATTACACGGCGGCGGCCAGCCAGGAGCTGGCGCGGATGACCAACCTAGACCTGGAGATTGACGAGGCGTACCGGCTGAGCGGCACTAATTTCCTGCGGGAAGTCGGCGCGCAATCGGTGGCCGAGGCCAAAACGAAGCTGCGCGAGGCCCGGCTCAAACAGTTGGAGTACCAGATCGCCCGCAGCAACGCGGTGTATTTTGCCAATCCGCTGTTCGATATGGAGCCCGTGCGGGCGGAAAACCTGGACATCGTGGCCCAGGCCCATGGGTTCCCCGTCAGAGCGACGATCCCGTTTGACCGCGAAACCCCGCCGCCGGGATTGGGCGTGGCGCTCGACTTCGTGCAAAAAGCGTTCAGCCGCA
This sequence comes from Verrucomicrobiota bacterium, assembly GCA_012517205.1. Lineage (GTDB taxonomy): Bacteria > Verrucomicrobiota > Verrucomicrobiia > Limisphaerales > UBA8199 > UBA8199. Next base: position 38,081 of record JAAYVL010000134.1, on the reverse strand, counting down.
CTCCGGACGACCCGCTGGCCGGGCCGATCCTGGGATCGAACGCGGTGTATATCATCTCGTTGAACAAGAAAATCCCGAGCGAAATTCCGCCGCTGGAACAGATTCGCGTGCAGGTCGTGGAAGAGTATCGCCACAGCCAGGCGCTGCTGCTGGCGCGGCAGGCGGGGATGGATTTTTACCAGGCGCTGACGAACGGGCTGGCGCAGGGCAAGACGGTGGCGGACCTTTGCGCCCACGCCCAGCATCCGTTGGTGGATTTGCCGCCGTTTTCGCTGAGCACGCGCCAACTGCCGCAAATCGAGGAGCGCCTTAATCTCAACCAGCTCAAGCAGATCGCCTTCTCCACCCCTCCCGGCAAGGTGAGCAATTTCCAGATGACGCCCCGGGGCGGGGTGATTGTTTACGTGAAATCCAAACTGCCGCTGGACGAGGCGACGATCGCGGAGAATGCGCCGGCCTTCCTCAACGCCGTCCGCTTGAACCGCCAGAATGAAGCCTTCAACGACTGGTTCCGCCAGGAAGTCGAGAAGGGACTGCGCGACACGCCGTTGGCCCGGCCACAGGCCCCGCCGGCCATGAATCCGGCGTCGGACGAGAAAAAATCCTAGGTTCCGCGCGCGGCGACGGGAAACGCGGGAGGCAGATTTTCGCCTTCCGCGGGGGAGGGCTGGCGGTGGAACGGTTGCGCCGGACGTTGCGGGAACCCCCGCCCGGGCGCCATGCAGCATGAAGAACACCATTAAGCTTTCATCGCCGGCCACGCAGGAGTTTTGGGAAATCCCGATTCTCTATGAAGATGCGCAGGTGCTGGCGCTCGATAAACCGAGCGGCGTGCCCGCCGTGCCCGACCGCGCCCAACCGGAGCGCCCGAGCCTGTTGCGGCTGCTGCACGACGGCATCAAACGCGGCGCGCCCTGGGCGCGGGCAGGCGATCGGTCTTACCTGATGGCCACCCACCGGTTGGACGCGGAGACCAGCGGGGTAATGCTGCTGGCAAAAAGCAAGCCGGTGCTCATCGCCCTGCTGAACCACTTCGGCGCCAGCCAGCCCGGTCGGCGGCACGTGGCGCTCGTGCAGGGAACGCCGCCGGAGGCACGGTTTCAGATTGACACCAAACTCGCGCCGCACCCGGCGCGCGCGGGCCTGATGTGCGCGAATGCAAGGCGCGGCAAACGGTCGGTGACCCTCTTCGAGGTGCGGGAGAAATTTTCCGGCTACACTCTTTTGCAGTGCGAGCCCTTGACGGACCGCCCGCACCAGATTCGCGCCCACCTGCGGGTGGCGCGGCTGCCGGTGCTGGGAGATCCACTCTATGGCGGCCGGGAATTGCGGCTCTCACAATTGAAGCCCGACTATCGGCTTAAACCAAACCAGGTGGAACGCCCGCTGATTGCCCGGGCGGCGGTTCACTGCGAAGCCCTCGCCCTGCCCCATCCACTCACGGGCGAACCGCTGAGCATCACCGCGCCCTGGCCCCGCCAACTGGCCGCCGCGATAAAATACCTGCGCAAGTTCGCCCCGGCATAAGCGGGATATTTCGGCGTCCGGCAGGTGGGGAAGCGGGAATATGTTCAGAAAACGGGCCGGGGCGCAAAATATGGTGAAGGTTTGCCAACCCCGGTGAAGTTGCCGGAGGGCGGTTTGAGGCACAGTGCTGCTTCGCTGGATAAGGATTGGCCATTCTGGCGGAGATGAGTCGCGGAAAGCCGGAGCTTCCCGCGGCGGCAATAACAGCTTTAGAGATTGAGCGCGCAAGCAACATGAATAAAACTTACACGACAGTTGACGGCAATGAGGCGGTGGCATACGTGGCCTACCGCTGCAATGAGGTGATGGGCATCTATCCCATTACTCCCTCCTCGAACATGGGCGAGTGGTGCGACCAGTGGGCATCGGAAGGGGTTAAAAACATCTGGGGCACCGTGCCCTCGGTGGTGGAGATGCAAAGCGAAGGCGGCGCCGCGGGCGCGGTGCACGGGGCGCTCCAGACCGGCGCGCTGACCACGACCTTCACGGCGTCGCAGGGCCTGTTGCTCAAAGTGCCCAATATGTTCAAAATCGCGGGGGAGTTGACGCCGACGGTCTTCCACATTTCCGCGCGCACCCTGGCCACTCATGCGTTGTCCATTTTTGGCGACCATAGCGACGTGATGCACGCCCGCACCACCGGGTTTGCGCTCCTGAGTTCGGCCAGCGTGCAGGAGGCGATGGATTTCGCGCTCATCGCCCAGGCGGCAACCCTGGAGAGCCGGGTCCCGTTTCTGCACTTCTTTGACGGCTTCCGCACGTCGCACGAGGTGTCGAAGATCGAACTGGTGGACGAAGACATAATCCGCCAGATGATCAACGAGGAGTTTGTGATTGCGCATCGGCAGCGCGCCATGAACCCCGACCGCCCGGTCCTGCGCGGCACCGCGCAGAACCCGGATGTGTTCTTCCAGGCGCGCGAGGCGTGCAACCCGTTTTATGCCCAGTGCGCGGACATCACCGCCCGGGTGATGGACAAGTTTGCCGCCATCACCGGGCGTGCATACCAGCCCTTCCAATACGTGGGCGATCCGAACGCCGAGCGGGTGGTGGTGCTGATGGGCTCGGGCTGCGAGACGGCGCATGAGACGGTGGAATATCTCAATGAACGCGGAGCCAAGGTCGGCGTCATTAAAGTGCGCCTCTACCGGCCATTCTGCGGCAAGCGATTTGTCGAAGCACTGCCAGCGAGCGTCAAGGCCGTCGCGGTGCTGGACCGGACCAAGGAATCCGGCGCCCTGGGCGAGCCGCTGTACCTGGATGTCATCGCCGCCCTGACGGAAGGCATCCCCGCGGGCTGGGGGCGGATCAAGTCCATGCCGAAGGTGGTGGGCGGCCGCTACGGGCTGTCCTCGAAGGATTTCACCCCGGCGATGGTCAAGGCGGTTTTTGACAACTTGCAGGCCGCCACTCCCAGGAACCACTTCACTGTGGGCATCGAGGATGATGTGGCGCATACCAGCCTGAAGTTTGACCCGGAGTTTTCCACCGAGTCGGACAAAGTGGTTCGCGCGCTCTTTTATGGCCTGGGCTCGGATGGCACGGTTGGCGCGAATAAGAACTCGATCAAGATCATTGGCGAGAACACCAATAACTACGCGCAGGGCTACTTTGTGTATGACTCGAAGAAAGCGGGCGCGGTGACGATCTCCCACCTCCGTTTCGGGCCGAAACCGATTCGCTCGATCTACCTTGTCTCCAAGGCGAACTTCGTCGCCTGCCACCAACCGATCTTTTTAGACCGGTACGACATGCTCCAGGACCTTGTGCCTGGAGGCACTTTCCTCCTCAACACCCATTTCCGCGCCGACGAAGTCTGGGAGCACCTCCCGCGGCTCGTTCAAGAGGGGCTGATCAAGAAGAAAGCGAAGTTCTACGTAATTGATGCGATCAGCGTCGCCAAATCCACCGGCATGGGGGCCCGCATCAATACGATCATGCAAACGTGCTTTTTTGCGCTCTCCGGCGTGCTTCCGCGCGACGAGGCCATCGAGCAGATCAAACTCACGATCAAGAAAACCTATGGCCGCAAGGGCGAGGAGGTCGTGAAGAAGAATATCGCGGCGGTGGACCAGACCCTGGCCAACCTCCACGAGGTCAAGGTTCCCGCGCAGGTTACCAGCACCCGGGAGCTTCCGCCCCCGTTCACAGACGATGCCCCGGCGGAGATCACCCGCACGTTAGGCGTTATTTATGGCAACCGCGGCGATTCCCTCCCGGTCAGTGCCTTCAGCCCGGATGGCACCTTCCCCACCGGCACTTCCCGCTATGAGAAACGGAATCTGGCTCTGGAAATCCCGGTTTGGGATGAGAAAACCTGCATCCAATGCGGCAAGTGCGTGGTAATCTGCCCGCACGCCAGCATCCGCATGAAGGTTTACGACGCCAAGCATCTGCAAGGCGCGCCGCCGACCTTTAAGAGCACAGACGCCCGGGCTCCGGAATGGAAAGGCATGAAATGGACCCTGCAGGTCGCCCCGGAAGATTGCACCGGCTGCTGCCTGTGCGTCGAGGTCTGCCCGGCCAAGAACAAGACCGAGGCCCGGCTCAAGGCGATCAATATGCGCCCGCAGCCGCCCATCCGTTTCAGCGAGCGCGACAACTACAAATTCTTCCTCGAACTGCCGGAGCTTGACCGCCGGAAGATCAAGGTCACCCAGCTCCGCCAGCAACAGGTCATGCAGCCGCTCTTTGAGTATAGCGGCGCTTGCGGCGGCTGCGGCGAGACGCCGTACCTGAAGTTGCTTACGCAGCTTTTCGGGGATCGCATTGTGGCCAGCAACGCCACGGGATGCTCGTCCATCTACGGCGGCAACCTGCCCACCACTCCCTACGCGAAAAACAAGGAAGGCCGCGGTCCAACCTGGAACAATTCCCTGTTCGAGGATAATGCCGAGTTCGGGCTTGGCTTCCGGGTTTCGATTGACAAGCAGCGGGAGTTTGCCTGCGAGCTGCTGCGCAAACTGGCGCCGAAACTGGGCGACGACCTCGTTACCGGGCTGATTGAGGCCCAGCAGACTGACGAGGCGGGCATTTACGACCAGCGGGAGCGCGTCGCCGCCCTTAAACAAAAATTGGCCGGCGACTCCAGCAGTGACGCCAAAATGCTGCTTGCCGTGGCCGACAATCTCGTCCGCCGCAGTGTTTGGATCATCGGCGGCGACGGCTGGGCGTACGATATCGGCTACGGGGGTTTGGACCACGTCCTGGCGAGCGGCCACGATGTTAATGTGCTGGTGCTGGACACCGAGGTTTATTCCAACACCGGTGGTCAGTGCTCGAAAGCTACGCCGCGCGGCGCGGTTGCCAAATTTGCCGCCGGCGGCAAGCCGCTGCGCAAGAAAGACCTCGGCCTTATCGCCATGGGCTACGGGTCGGTCTATGTGGCCAGCGTGGCCATGGGCGCCAAAGACGAGCATACGCTCCGGGCGTTCATCGAAGCCGAATCCTATCCCGGCCCCTCGCTGATCATCGCCTACAGCCATTGCATTGCGCATGGCATTGATCTGGATCGCGGCGTGGGCGCCCGGCAGCAACGAATGGCGGTGGATTCCGGCCAATGGCTGCTCTACCGCTTTGACCCGCGGCGCTTCGAGCGGGGTGAGAGCCCGCTTCTCTTCGATTCGAGTCCGGCCAAAATCAAAGTGCAGGACTACCTGCTCTCGGAGAACCGGTTTAAGATGCTCACCAAGAGCAAACCGGAAGACGCCCGGCGATTCTTCGCCCAGGCGCAGGCCGATGCTGATCGGCGCTGGGCGTACTACCAATACCTGGCCGGCCTTAAACCGGCTTCGGGCAATGGCGCCAATGCGCCCGCCAGTTCCGCCTCCGCGCAAACTCAACAACCTTAACGCATAACAATTCAATTCAGGCTTATGGATCTAAAGACCACCTATCTCGGACTGAAACTTCGCACTCCCCTGGTTCCAGCCGCCTCGCCGCTGTCGGAGGAAATAGACGGTATCAAGCAGATGGAAGACGCCGGCGCGTCCGCCGTGGTGCTCTACTCGGTATTCGAGGAGCAACTCCGTCGAGAGCAGGCCGAGTTGGACGATCACCTTGAACGCGGCACCGAGAGCTTTGCTGAGGCGCTCACGTATTTCCCGGCGCCCAACGAGTTCCGGCTCGGGCCGGAGGAATACCTGCAACACATCGCCAAAGCCAAGGAGGCGGTTCGCATCCCGATCATCGCCAGCCTTAACGGCTCTTCAACCGGCGGGTGGACCGAATACGCCAAGGGCATGCAGCAGGCCGGCGCGGACGCCCTGGAGTTGAACATCTATTATATTCCCACCGACATGAACGCCGCCTCCTGCGACGTTGAACAGAACTACCTGGATATTCTCAAGGCGGTCAAAGCGGCCGTGAGCATTCCAGTCGCGGTGAAACTCAGTCCCTTTTTCACCAACTTCGCCTACATGGCCAAGCGCCTCGACCAGGCCGGCGCCAACGGCCTGGTGCTCTTTAATCGTTTCTACCAGCCGGACATTGATCTGGAGGCTTTGGAAGTGCGCCCCAACGTCCTGCTAAGCACCCCCATGGCGATGCGCGTGCCGCTGCGCTGGGTTGCCCTGCTGTACGGCAAACTGCAGGCCAGCCTCGCGGCGACCAGTGGAATCCATCGCGCCACCGACGTGCTTAAAATGCTCATGGCCGGCGCGGATGTAACCATGCTTTGTTCAGCGCTCATCCGGCACGGCATTCGGCAGATTGGCGTCATCGAGCGGGATCTGATCGCCTGGATGGAAGAGCATGAGTATGAGTCGGTCGCTCAACTCAAGGGCAGCCTGAGCCAGAAGAACTGTCCCAACCCGAGCTCCTTCGAGCGCGCCCAATACATGCGCGCCCTGGCGGAATACTCGACCGGCGATTCCCGCAGCACCGAATAACCGTGCGCGGCTGGCCAGCCTTCGCGCGCGCCAATTGAATCTGCTCGAAGACGCCCGGGCTCCGGGAGCCTCCCAATCCCGAGGCGGTCATGGTCAGGCTTGGGCCGTGGGCCTTGGACAAACACGGGCTATACCCTGCCGGGCGCGGCTATAAGCAAAACGTCTGGCGAGCGTTTTGCTGACATTCAGGTTCATGGAAAAGCGTGAATGGGAACCGATAACCGGCGCCAAGCTGGCCGGCTTTGGCTTTGGCTTCGGTTTATTCCTTCTGCTCGTCCTACGCAGTGAGCCGGGATTTGTTTTTCTGCTGGACCATGCCAACTTGCTGTTTCACGAAGCGGGCCATCCGCTGGTGGGTCTGTTCAGCTCGCGGCTTGAACCCTATGGCGGCACGCTGGGGCAATTGGTTTTCCCCTGCGCACTGGCTGTGTCTTTCTGGCGCCGGGGCCATCCGCTGGCAGTGGCCGGCGCGGCGATTTGGTTCTTCGAGAATTGGCTTAATATTGCCCGCTATATGGCCGATGCGCGGCGTCTGGAACTGCCTTTAGTGGGAGGCGGCGAGCATGATTGGAATACCATCTTCAGCCGCTGGCAGGTGCTTCAATACGACACGCACATAGCGGCTGTGGTGAGGCTGGCAGGTTGGATTGGCATCGCGGCGGTGTGCGCCTGGGTGGCCTGGCGCGCCTGGCAAGACCGTCAGCGTGCGGCGGCGCGTGCCAATCCCGCACTTTGACGCCTTCACGCGAGCCGCAGTCGAAGCCTTTTGAACCTGCTTCAGTCTGAAAAGATAGGCGCGTTTTCGCCGGCCCGCGCAAAGCTCTTCGGCCGGGGGCTGATTGGCCGGTTTGTGGGCATAGCGAGGTCCATCCTGAGGCAGCCGGTGAGTTGACCCGCCTGGTCTCGCTGGACGGCCTGTCGCTTTTCGGAACCTCCGGGACTTGCTTATCCCGCCAGATGGCTTAGGGTGAGGCAACAAGCTGGAAGGAGTAATATTATGCCAGTAACGACACTAAAACAGCTCTTGGACAAAGAGAAAATCAAATACGTCAGCATCATTCACTCGACTGCTTACACGGCCCCGGAGGTGGCCGCCTCGGCACATATCCCCGGCCGGGAACTCGCCAAGACGGTAATTGTGTATCTCGATGGCGAAATGGCTATGGCTGTCCTGCCGGCCAACCGCAAGGTTGTCCTTGCCGATCTGCGCGAGATGACCGGCGCCGACCAGGCCAAGCTCGTCCCGGAGGAGGACTTCAAGAAGCGGTTTCCCGATTGCGAAGTGGGCGCCATGCCGCCGTTTGGCAATCTCTACGGCATGGAAGTCTATGTGGCCGCATCGCTGGCGCAGAACGCGGAAATCGCCTTTAATGCCGGCTCGCACACCGAGGTCATCAAACTGGCGTATAAGGACTTCGAGCGACTGGTCCGGCCCCAGGTGATCCCCTTTACCACCTGAGCGGGGAACTCCGGGCGACCGACAGAAGCTTTACCGCGTATTGGCCAGGTCGCGGACCTTCAGGTTCCGATACCAGACCTGGCTGTTATGATCCTGGAGCAGCAGGTGCCCTCGCACCTTGTCGCCAAAGCCGGCCTTGTTCTTGAACTTGCTCGCCGCGACGGCTTTTCTGACCTCCTCACTCCCGCATTCGTATTCCAGCACCTTGACCCCGTTGAGCCAGTGCTCGACGTGGTTGCCTTGAACGCGGATCCGTGAAGAATTGATTTCGCCAGCCGGCTTGACCGGCGGGCAGACGGGCTCCAGCACGGCGTAGAATGCGGCGGTAAGTTGTTTGCGGTTCCCGCGATCAACTCCCGACGGCCGTGCGTCATCAATCATCTGGTATTCATGCCCAAGCACTTCGTTGCGGCTTTCCAGGACGAAATACTTAACGCCGCTGTTGGCGCCCGCAGCCAGTTTCCATTCCCACTGCAACTCAAAATCATCGAATTGCGCGTCCGTAATAATATCGCCGCCGCCTTTGCCCAGGCAGTGCAGCCAGCCATCTTCAACCCGCCAGCCTTGGTCGGGGAAAGATGGCTTTTTGAAGCTGCGCCAGCCGTGCGTAGTTTTACCGTCAAAGAGCAGCCGCCAACCCGCGGCTTTTTCCCGCCGCGCAAGCTGGTTCACGGGAGCGGCCACGGCCATCGTGGTTGCCGCGACCAGCAGCATGAGCATTAAACGCTTCATGTCAGGGTAGCAATATGGCTTCGCCCCAATCGCGATCCCGGACTACTTCTTCCGCCTGGCCTTCTTCCTGGCTGGGGCCCGCTTTGCGGTGGTTTTCCGAACGGCCTTTGCTTTTCGTTTCCCGGCTTTGGCGGCTGCTCTCGCGCGCGTCGGCTTCGTCCGGCTTTTGCGGATTCGCTGTTTCGCAGGTTTCTTTTCGCGCTGGCCGGCGCCCGACGCACGGGTTTTAGCAACCGCCGGCCTGGCGGATTTGGCCGGCCGCACCGACATTGCAGGCGCTGGAGATTCAACCGCCGCCTTTTCTTCCTCGCGCCAGCCGTAAGCGTCACGCACGGCGATCATGGTGCGCAGGATGTCATTCCAGGTCTCGGGCCTCATCATCACCGCGTTGGGGAACATGCACCCGTCCCAGCAAAGGTGCCGAATCGTCTTGTTGAGACGGCCGTCCTTGCCCCGCAGCCAGTAGCCGGCGTGGCGGACAATGTCGAGCTTCCCGTTCGGGTCATTGGGCAGGCAGTGATGCCCGGTCTTGTCATGGGTGCCCGAACCGTGGACGGTGGCGTCGTTCTGCGCAATATGCAGATCAATCGTCCAAGGGCGCAGCGCGTCGGTAAGCTCCTTGATGGCCTGGTTCAGGCGAAGCGGAGAGGACCAATCCCAATCCGGAGGCAGGATGGCGTCTTCCGGCGCATTGTAGCCGAGAATGTAGAGGAGGGTGTGCGCCATGTCGGCCTGGAATCCCAGTGTTCTAGGGCGATCCACCCGCCGCAGGAGGTCCAACATCTTCGTCCAGCTATGCATGCCGCCCCAACAAATCTCGCCTTCGGCGGCCAATCGTTCGCCATAGTCTTCCGCCACCTCGCACGCCTCTCGAAAAGTCTGCGCGAGCAGCTTTTGGTTGGCCTCAGGATCCTTCGCCCAATCGGCCACGCTGCAGGCGGAATCAATTCGCACCACCCCGTAGGGCCGGACCCCCAGGCGGCTAAGCTTTCGGGCGATTCCACACGCTTTGCGGATCTGCTCGACGAAACGCTGCCGTTCCTCCCGGCTGCCAATGGCGGAACCTCCGCCAGTAGGCGCCCATACCGGCGCCACCACCGAGCCTACGACGAAGCCCTTTGCCTGAATCTTGGCGGCCAGGCGCTTGAGACCGTCATCATCAAGATCAATGCTGACATGCGGATCGCTCAAAAACAAATCCACCCCGTCAAACCTGACGCCGTCCACCTCCGCCCGCGCCGTCAGGTCGAGCATGGTATCCAGATCAATGCCCGGCTCTGCGCCGGGGCTGCCTTTGCCGACCAGGCCGGGCCACATGGCATTGTGGAGTTTGGGGTAATCGCGATGATTGTGTTGTGCGCTCATAAAATTGCCGTTCGCAATGCAGGGCGACCATGCAATAGAAGCGCGGCGCTGGCAACCCCAAAAGCGCGCCCCCCAACAGACGCGCCCGGAGCAGGGTCAGCAATGGGGCAGTTCCCGGAGCCGGGTTTTAAGAATCTTGCCGGATGCGTTTCGGGGCAAGGCGGGCAGAAATATGACTTTGCGCGGGACCTTGTAGTCAGCCAGTTTCCGGCGCACGAATTGCAGCAAGGCTTTTTCCGCCAGAACCTCGCCTTCATTGGGCACCACAAAGGCAATCGGCTGCTCGCCCTTGCGCGAATCGGGTTTGCCAATGACCGCCGCCTCTTTGACGCCCGGGAACTGGTAAAGCACCTCTTCAATCTCACGCGGATAGACATTGATCCCGTTGACCAGCAGCATGTCTTTCTTCCGATCAGTGATGTAGTAATAGCCATCTTCGTCCCGGTAGCCAACGTCACCGGTCAGGAGCCAGCCGTTGCGCATGACTTTGGCGGTTTCCTCCGGCAGCCGCCAATAGCCCAGCATCACATTACCCCCGCGCACGCACAGTTCGCCGATTTGTCCCGCGTCCAGAAAGCGCCCGGCATCGTCCTGAATGCTGACTTCCACGTTCGGGATGGGCGGGCCGATAGACCCGGGCTTGCGGGTGCCGTCCACGGGGTTCTTGGTCACCACGGGGCTGGCTTCACTGAGGCCATAGCCCTCAATGAGCGGGATGTGGAACCGGGCCTCAAACTCTTTCAGCACCTGCACGGGCAACGGGGCCGCGCCGCTCACGCAGAGCCGCAACGGAAGGGGAACCGGGATGGGCGCGTTGACCATGCTGCGATAAAACTGGGGAATGGCCGGCAGCACCGTCGCCTGCCGCTGCAGAATCTCCTGCAAGACATTCCGCACCGGATGCAGCGACTTGACCAGCACCATTGAGCCGCCTACCAGCAGCGGCAACAGCAGCCCCACCGTCAGCATATAGCTGTGGAATAGCGGCAGCAGCACCGCAAATCGGTCGCCCTCGACCGTGGCGAGCACGTCGCGGCAGCTCTCGACATTATGCAGCAGGTTTCCGTGCGACAGCATCGCGCCCTTCGGCCGGCCGGTGGTGCCCGAGGTGTAGATGATGACCGCCAGGTCCGATTCTCCCGGCGAAGGAAAACTCTCCTTTGGCGAAGGGTTTGCCCCTGATCCGCCCTCCCGGGAGCCGGAGTTTTGTCCTCCCCGACCGGCAGCCAGGGCGTCGAGTTGTTCGACCCGAAAGAGCTTCAAACCCGGCCGGGCCGCTTCCAGCGCGGGGCGATGCGCCGCCAGTTCGGCATCCGTAATCAGCACATCAATCCCCGCATCGCCCAGGATATAGTTCACTTCTTCGGCTTTGAAAAAATTATTGATGGGCACCGCCGCCGCACCCGTATGCAGAATGCCAAACAACGCGATGACGAACTCCGGGCAGTTCTTAAGCCACAGCCCCACCCGGTCCCCGGGCCGCACGCCATACTGCTGCCGGAGTTGCTCCGCGACCACCAGCGCCTGGCGCCACAGTTGGGCGTAGGAATGCTCGCTCTCGCCCCAGAACAAGGCGATCTTGGACGGCTGCCGCTCGACGGACCGGGCAAATGCGCCAGTCAAATTCATGTGTGGCTCCTACGCTATCCCGCCTTCGCTCCCAAGGCAAGGCGCGCGTGCGCCGCTTTCCCCGAAATCGCAGCTATGCGAAGGCGCGCCCGAAGCTTCAGACCGGGCTTTGCCGGAGCAGCTAATCCACGCTAACCCGTCGCCGGGCCTCCTTTTTGGCGGCGTGATGGGCTTTGTCGGCCAGCAACCGCTCTTTAGCCCGGCGGCTGCGGCGGCGCTTCTGGCGTCGGATCTTCTCGCGGCGGGCGCGCTCGGCCGCCACCCGGCCCGCCTGCCGCTCCTCAATTTTATCCAGCAACCAGCGCCGCGCCAAAAAGCGGTTGAGGCCCTGCTGGCGGGTGGCCTGGCACTTGACCTGCAGGCCGGTCGGGCGATGCAGCAAGACAACGCAGGTGGCCGTCTTGTTAACCTTCTGGCCTCCGCGCCCGCTGGACCGGACGAAAGTTTCCGCCAGGTCCGCCTCGCGCACGCCCAACTGCGCCATTCGCTGGCTGAGCAGGGCTTCTTTGTCGGAGCCGACCGGGAACGTCTTCATGGCCAGAGGGTAACGGGCCGCCCGGGAAAAGACAATGAACCGCGAACCGGGAAACAACCGGCGCGCGCCGTTTCTCACGAAAAGTCACCCGCAAGCTTGACCTGCAAAGCCGGACGGTAAAAGCTGTCCGCACCATGCCAGCGACAATCGAACCCGGGAAATCTGAATCCGCATCTGCCGTCCCCCTGCCCTCCCCCATCGGCCGCTACCGTTGGGTGGTCTGTGCGCTCCTGTTTTTCGCCACGACCATCAATTACATAGACCGGCAAATCCTCTCGCTGCTCAAAGAGATCCTCGACGAACAAATCGGCTGGACGAACGAGCAGTTCGGCTGGGTCAACTCCGCCTTCCAATTCGCCTATGGGATTGGCCTGCTGGGCTTTGGATGGTTTGTGGACCGGTTCGGCACCAAGATCGGCTACTCCGTCTCCATCATTGCGTGGAGCGTGGCGGCGGCGGCGCATGCCCTGGTCGGCAGCTTCGTCGGGTTCATTGGCGCGCGAACCGCGCTGGGGCTGGGTGAAGGGGGCAACTTCCCCTCGGCCATTAAAGCGGTGGCCTTGTGGTTCCCCAAACGCGAGCGGGCGTTTGCGACCAGCATCTTCAACGCCGGCACCAACGCGGGGGCGCTCGTGGCTCCGGCGGTCATCCCCTGGATGGCCTACCAGTTCGGCTGGCAATCCTGTTTCATCACCGCGGGTCTGGTGGGGCTGCTCTGGCTCTTTTTATGGATTCCGTTCTACGATGTGCCGGACAAAAGCAGGCGCGTGGGCGCGGCGGAACTGGAATTGATCCGGAGCGACCAGGAGCCGGAACGGCCGCAGGAAAAGGTGTCCTGGCTCAGCCTGCTGGGCTACCGGCAGACATGGTCGTTCTTCATCGCCAAGTTCCTGACCGACCCCGTGTGGTGGTTTTTCCTGATCTGGCTGCCGGACTTCTTCAAAAAGACGCGCGGTCTGGAAATCAAGAAAAGCTGGATTCATATCGTCACCATCTACGGAATTGTCACCGTGCTGAGCATCTTCGGGGGCTGGATCACCGGCTACCTGACCAAGCAGGGCTGGTCCGTGACCCGGGCGCGCAAAACGGGAATGTTCATCTTCGCGCTGTGCGTCCTGCCCATTCTATTGGTGACCCGGGTGGGCGACTGGACCGCGGTGCTCCTGATCGGGCTGGCCGGGGCGGCCCACCAGGCCTGGTCGGCGAATCTCTTTACGACCGTGTCCGACATGTTCCCCAAAAAAGCGGTGGCGTCGGTGATCGGCATTGGCGGGATGGCGGGCTCGGCCGGCGGGATTATGTTCCCCGCGCTTACCGGCCGGTTGCTGGATCATTTCCAACACCAGGGCAACATCACCGCCGGCTATGCCATCCTGTTTGGCATTTGCGGCTGCATCTATTTGGTGGCCTTTGCCCTGCATCACCTGCTGGCGCCGCGCTTCGAGCTGTTCCGCATGAAGGAATCCGCCTCCTGACGATGCGTCCGCAAACTCCCACGCCCCGGACGGCGATGCCTGCTGCCGCGCAGCCCCTGAGGCTCCTCAACACGCCCCACCGGCGATTCCCCGGCCTTTTGCTGATTCTGCTGGCCCTGGCCGGCACGGCGCTGTTTGGGTGCGCGCAATCTTCCCCCGCGCCGCCAACTGGCGCCCGGTCCGCGCTCCCGGGCGTTCAAGTCCTGCGAGACCTGGAATATGTCAAAGGCGGGCACGCGCGCAATCGGCTGGACCTTTACCTGCCCGAAAAGGCGTCCCGGCCCCTGCCGGTGATCCTCTGGGTGCATGGCGGCGGCTGGACGCGGGGGGACAAGACCAATGGCCCGGCTTTCCAGTTTGCCACCCGGGGCTATGCCGTGGCTTCGATGAACTACCGCTTCAGCCAGGATGCGGTTTTCCCGGCCCAGATTTACGATTGCAAGGCGGCAGTGCGCTGGCTGCGCGCCCATGCCCGCCAATACGGCCTGGACGCCCGTCATATCGGCGCGTGGGGCGGCTCGGCGGGCGGCCACCTCGTGGCGTTGCTGGGCACCACCGCCGGGATCCGGGAACTCGAAGGCCCGGGCGGCAACGCCGACCAATCCAGCCGCGTGCAGGCCGTGGTGGACTGGTATGGCCCGACCGTTTTCCTCACCGCCCGAGCCCGGAACACCCGCCACCAATTGTTCGGCGGCGATCCCCGGCAACACCCGGAGAAAGCCCGGCAGGCCAGCCCGCTGACTTACGTATCCAAAGACGCCGCGCCGTTTCTCATCATGCACGGCGACCAGGACCAGACGGTGAAGCTCGCCCACAGCGAAATCCTCGCCCGGGCCTTGAAGCGAGCGGGCGCGGAGGTGACCCTCGAGGTCATCAAAGGCGGCCGGCACGGCGGCTTCCTCTTCACCAACGCGCAAAACTTGAAGCGCGTCGAAGCGTTCTTCGACCGGCACCTGAAGGGAGACGGCGCGACCCCGCCACCCCGCGCTCCCTGAGGCCGCGCCGAAAACCCGGGCGCGTGCGGCGGCGCGCCCGCCCGGCGGGAGCGGCGGAAAACGCCGCGCTACCGGCCCGCGTCCTTCGCCGCGGTCTTCGCGGGCTTGAGGCGGACGGTGGTGAAGGCGTAGGGCTTATAGGGGACGCTCAGCGCATCGCCCGCCACGGCCAGCTTCTGCTGGTTCACCTCCACCCCGTTGCAAAGATGCGCCTCGCGGACGTGGAAGGTGGGCAGCTTGAACTGCGCCTCGCCGCGGCGCCCGGCGATCTCGCGAAAGCGCAGGATGAAGCCCTCGCCGTCCTCGGCTTCCTTGAGCGTGACCATTTCCAGGTTCGCGGCGTCGCACGTCAGGAAGGAGCCGCCGCGCGCGGGCAGGGGGCGATCCGTCTGCGAGATCGCCGCCGAGAAGGACGACAGAAAGGGATACGCCAGCACCGGCGTGCGCGTATCCTGATCGAACCGGGCCAGTTCCTCGCGTCCCAGCCCCCGCCCGCTGGTGATGGCATAGCGGAAAACGAACCGCCCGCCCTGCTGCGCGCGGTAATTGGTGAACCAGTAGTTGTTCATCACATAGGAATAGACATGCCCGTTGCGAATGGGGAGATGCGCCAGCCATTTGCCGCGGTTGATGTCGGTGAAGGTCGCCAGCGGCGCGTCCAGCGTTGACCAGGCGATGGAGAAATCGCCGTCCCGGACGTGGACGAGATTCTGCGGCGTGAACCATTCGCGGCACGCGCCCGGCATCTGGTCCTCGTTGGGGCGGCACCACCCGTTCTGGATTTGGTATTCCAGCGCCGGCTGCCGCGCGGCGAACGGGAACGCGAAGTACACCGCCTCCTTCGCCCGCACCTCGTGCTTCTCCACGGTATTCACGATCTCCACGCGCTTGACGGCATCGTACAGCAGGTATTCGCTGACCACTTTGGGCGTGTTCTGCGACTTCGTTTCCACAATCAGGCGCTGCCCCAGCGGCGTCTTGCGCACCTTGGTGATCGTCGCCGGCTCCGGCCGGTGAACCATGAGATTCGCCGGCGGCGAGCCGAAGGTGAAGTTCAGGATGAGCGAGCCTTCGCCGCCGCTCACGTAAAGATACTCGTTGAGCTGGTAAGGCGCGGCGGCATCAAGCAGCTCGCGCTGGGCGCTCTTGTCGTACAGGCTCTTGAGCCCCCCAGTCCGGGTGTCCACCGTCAGCCGGTAAAACTCGTTTTCGATGGTGTCGCCGGCCAGTTTTTCGTTCTCCTTGTGCGCGGACGGATTCCAGCCCCGGATGCCATAGGCTTTGTAGCCCATCGCCGGCACGTCGCGGGCCACGAAACGCACTTTGCGCCAGCCGTCCCGCTCGGCATAGATGTCCAGCGGCACCACCTGGTTGTCGGCGAGGTCCACCAACTGGTCGCCGGTGCCCAGCTCGATCTCCAGCGGCGCGGTGCGCGGGCGGTTCTGCCAGTTGAAGGCGAGGATGCTGCTGCCGTCCACGGCGATTTGCTGGGCCAGGCGGTTGCAGCCGCGGGCCAGGAGGGTGCGGGCGTCGAGGTTCGCGCGGGTGGCGTAGCTCTCCTTGATCTCCCACTGGCGCTCCACGAACTGGCGCCCGGGCTGGGAGATGCTGTTGTGCGCGCCCCAGGTATGCTCGTTGTAGAACATGACGTTGTTCCAGGCGCGGTGGAAATCCCGCGCCGGGTAGCGATCGCGGGAATCAAAGAGGGTCGCCAGCGCGGCGGCGGTCTCGGCGGCCGGCAGAACCCGCTGCGTCTCGCGGTTTTTGATGGTCGCGTGCATGGTCGAGCCGACGCCGTCCTCCCAGTACGCGCCGCAGTCGCCGCGATACACCGGCAGCCGGTCGGCGAAATGCGCTTCCACGTAGTTGAAATAATCCGAATCGGTGGCCACGATGAGCTTGGGAAATTCAAACTCCCGGTTCCACTGTTCGATGGCCGGCGCGTCGCCGCGCGCGGGGATGGCGGCGTTATCCACGTACGCGCCATAGATCATCACCGCGTCCGGCGCATAATTGTCGCGCGCATAGCGGGCGAGAAACTGCGGCACGCTGCGTTTCAGGTAGGCCACGCTGGAGATGCCGCCGCCCCAGCCGGGGCCGGTCAGGCGCTTGAGCTGCACGTAGCTGCGGGCGTACCACATGAAGATGCGCTCGCCATTCAGGCCCTCCCAATAGTAGGGCGAATCCTCGTTCAGGTCGCTGTGATGCAGGATCGGGGCGCGGGTCTGGTTGGCGCCGTTGGAAAACGCCTTCACCCCAACGTCGCGCAGCAGGGTGGGCAGAAACCAGGAGTGCGACGGCGCATCGGTGAGGCAGGCAAACGCGAAGTCGCTGCCCTCGGCGCGGTGCAGCCGGTGCGTGAAATACATCGCGCGGTAAAGCTCCTCGCCCGTGCACAGCCCGGTCATCAGGTTCAGGTACAGCACATTGATGCCGATCCGGTCGGCGCGGGCGTAGTCGAAGAACTTCTTCTGAAACGGCGCCGTCCGGCAGTCCATGTAATTATCCACCAGCCACGACGTCTCGAAGTTGAACTTGTAAAAGGGATATTCCCCCAGCAGGTCCAGCACCCGGTCCGTATTGCGATTATCCAGCTCGTTGACGTGCGGCTGCAGATCGGTATAGCCGACATCGTTATGCACCTTCGGGCAGACGAATACCTTCCACTGCTTGGCCGCTCGGATGTCGTGCGCGTTCCGCCGGGTCTGGCCGGCCAGCGCGACTTCCAGCTCCGCCCGCCCGGCCACCGCCGCCGCCGGGATTTCGATCGGCTCCACCCACCAGCCGAAGTCATACGCGGCATTCGTCAGCGTGGCGGAAAAGCTCTGTGGGCCGAGCCGCACCACCGCGGCGGCGCGGTCGAAACGCTGCTCGAACGGCACCACCAGGTTGCAAACTTCCTTGAGCTGGCCCGCGCGCTGGTGGAAGAAAATGGTCGGCTCCAGCCGCGGCGCGGGATCGGGCGCGGCGGCGGCGCGCCGGAACGCGATCGCGTCATAGCTCAGGCTGCCAAGCCCCAGCGGGGTCAGGACCACCTGGTTGCCCTGCGCCTTCAGCCATGCGCCATCAATCGGCACGACCAGGTGCTGCCGGGCCAGCAGCATTTCGTTGCCCTCCTCGCCCCAGGCGCTCTTTTTGCCCACCGGCTGGATCGGGAAAATGCCGGTCTTGTCGTTGACCGCGACCTTGAACTGCGTCGGCGCCCCGGAGTGATAAATCAAATCCAGCGCCAGCTCGTAACGCCCCTGCGGCGCTTCCGCAAGGTCGAAGACAATGCGATACGCCTTTTCTTTCGTCTTGCCGTCCCAATCCTCCGCCCCGGCCTGGCTGCCCGCAAAATCTTTGCTGACAACGCTCTGGCCGACCGTGAAGGTCAGTTCCTCCCGGCCGCCGGGCGCAAATTCCATGGCCGCGCCGTCCGGTGTGCCCAGCGTCCAGAGCGCCGGCGGCGGGGCGGCGGCGGGCGCCGTCGCGGCGCCAAATGTCAGGGTGAAAGCGAGAAACCAGCCAGCGGAACAGGATGTCTTCGTAGTCATAGTTCTGATCGAGCCGGTCGTTTATCGGACGCGGCGAGAGCCAGTCTATCTCCGGGCGCGCCGCCTCCGCAAGCACCAACCCAGCGCCGCGCCCGCGATAACCAGCAGAAACGCAACCAGCGCCAGCAACGCCACGCTGGCGGCCGCCCGCCCGCGCGACACGGCCGGCGCAACGGCGGACGTGAGCGGCGCCGGCGGCTGGAAAGTCACCCGGCGCGAATGAGAATCAAACTGGGCCAGTTGCCGGTTGGTGCCGTTGTCGTAGGTCACCTGGGTGAGATGCGAGGGGCTGGTAAGGGCGGGCAGGTCCGATTCGACGGTGAGCGGCAGCCCACGCGCGTCCACTTTGTAATGAGCGCGCAGGCGGACGTGGTGCCCGCTCAGGTCCGGGTCCATGCCCGCAGTCTCCGGCCGCAGCGCCGCCCCGCCCGCGCGCAGCTTGAGCGCGCCGACCACGGCATCCGCCACCACCTGCCCATGCCTCGCTAATTCGCCCAGGTCCAGTTCCGCATCCCTGTTATCGTCCACCTCCGCCATCAGGGCGAGCTCGAACGGGTTAAAAATCAACTCCAAATGCAGGTAATCCGCCTCCGGAACCAGCCGCAGGTAGCTGATCGGCAGGGTATGCGTCGCACCCGGCCGGGCAAAGAACGCAAGCGCCACTGCCACCGCCCACGCCGCCACCCTCCGAAACAACCATCCCCGGCATCTATGACCTATGCGGCTCATCCCCGGCATTGTTATCGTTTCCGGCGGCTTCGACAAGCCTCCGCCTGACGCCAACTCCCAACCTTACCTCGAACTGTCCAATTATTGGACACTCCCATAGAGAGGCTATCTGGCTGCCAGCTCTCGTTATCTGGCTCTATCCTCGCCTTTCTATCGCAATCCACGCATTTCCAAACCTTTATCCAGCTTTCCAATAGCTCCTGACAGGCCGTGTACAAGGGGTGTACAAGGGATGCCCACCGGGTGAACAAGCTAAAATCCCATGTGCATCCGGTGAGCATCCCTTGTACACCCCTTGTACACGGCCTGTCAGGAGCCTATTGAGAGCCGTATTCTGATCCTGCTTGAGGGGTGGGAAACTACGGCTGCTGGGGGGCTATCGCCTTGAAACCGACTGGCCGGGGGGGCGAAATGCCTTCAGCGGAGCGCCCGGACCGGGCTGGGCCGGGTTCTTGTCTGGCCGGATTACAAAGGCATCCCCGGTCTCAAGGCGGGAGAAGGAACCGCGACCGTGGGAATTACGGGCGTCCCTGGAAGGTTGCCAGGATGGCTTGGGCAGCGCGGCGGGCGGCGCCGGGAGGGCCCAGCGTGGCGGCCACTTCGCGCAGCCGGGCTTTGATCCGGGCGCGGCGGGCTTCATCGCGCAGCAAGGCGACTACGGCCCCGGCGAGGTTGCCGGCATTAGCCGCGGATTGGATGAACTCGGGGAAGACTTCCTCCCCCGCCAGAAGGTTCGGCATCGCCAGGTATTTTACCGTTACGATGCGCCGCCCAATTTGCCAGGTGCTCCAGGAGGTCTTATAGAGCGCCACGGTCGGCACCCCAAAGTAAGCGCATTCGGTCGTGACCGTGCCGGTGGAGGCCAGCGCCACGTCGGCCTCCGCCAGCGCCCGGGACAAACCGCCGATGCGCAATTCCAGGTTGCGGGGCAGCCCCAGGGCCCGGGCCTGCTGGGCGAGCGCGTCGTGGGGCAGAACCATCCGGGCGCGCAGCCCCACCACCTTGGCCCGAATCAGGTCCAGGGCGCTCAGCATGACCGGCAAGTGGCGCCGGAGCTCGGCGGCACGGCTCCCCGGCAGCATCAGCAGCAACGGCCCGCCTTCCCGCGCGCGGCTTTCGTCCTGGGCCGCGGGGTCCGGCCCGTAGCGGTCCACGAGGGGATGGCCGACGAATTCCACCGGCAGTTGCGGCACGCGCTGCGCATACCAGTCCTTCTCGAAGGGGTAAATGCTGAGCACCAGGTTGTAATCGCGCGCCATTTGGCGGGCCCGGCCGGCGCGCGAAGCCCAAACCTGGGGCGAGACGTATTGGATGATCCGCGGCTTCCAGTTATGGAACCCGTCGGCGCGCGGACGGGTGCCCTGCCGGATGGCCCGGGCAAAGCGGCGGTTGAAGCCGGAGAAATCCACGCAAACGATGACCTCCGGCTGGCGGGCGCGCGCGAGCTGGAGCAGCCGCCGGAAGAGCCGGCGGAATTTGCCGTAATGCCGAAGCGCATCGGACAGGCCGATCACCGAGTGCGCCGTCATATCGAAATCGAGCTCCACGCCCGCGGCGGCCATTTGCGGGCCGCCCGCGCCGAAGAAGCGCGGGGCCAGGGTGGTCAGGCGCGGTTGATAATCGGTGGTGGGAACGGCGGGAGCCTCGGCGTACTCCTGGCGAAGGGCGTGCACCAGTTCCGCCGCCAGCGCGTCGCCGCTGGCTTCGCCCGCGATCAGCATGAAACTCCCGGGCCTCATGTCTTCACCTCAGCTTTTCCCGCGGGTGCGCGGGACGGAAAGGAAGTCCTGCTCGGTCGTTCAATGCTGCCATAAGGTTCTCATCGCCGCCGCTCCAGCGTCTTACCGGTTTTGCCCAAGCCCGGCGGTTTGAACCTGCCGGGTAATCTCGAGGGCCAGATCCAGGGCCCGCTTGGCGGATTCGCCGCTGACCCGCGGGGTGCGATGCGCGCGCACGCATTGAATGAAATGCTGCAATTCCAGCCGCAGCGGCTCCTCCCGGGCCAGCGGCACCGGCTCGCGCACGATGCGCTGGCCGGCGAACTCGCTGACAATGGCGGCATCCCGGGCGTGGAGCAGCTTTTTGAGGAGGGAGCTTTCCTCCTCGTCATTGCGCGCCAGGCGGTAGATGTAGCCTTCCTGCGCCCGGTAATCCAACGAGATATAGCTGGCCGGGGCGCCCCCGCTGAAGACGCGAATCTTGCGCATCCGCTCCGGGCTGACCCGGCTGGCGGTGAGATTGGCGACGCAGCCGTTGGCGAAGCGCAGGCGCGCATTGGCGATGTCCTCCGACGGGCTGAGCACCGGGATGCCGACGGCGTCCACGCTTTGCACGGGCGATTTGACGAACGCCAGCACGACATCCAGGTCGTGAATCATGAGGTCGAGCACCACGCCGACGTCAGTGCTGCGGGCCGGGTATGGCGAGAGGCGGTGGGCCTCGATGAACCGCGGGTCGGTGGCCACGGTTTCGAGATACTGAAAGACCGGGTTGAAGCGCTCGACGTGGCCGACCTGCAACACGCAGCCCTTTTGTTGCGCCAACTGGACCAGTTCGGCGGCCTGGGCGGCGTTGTCCGTCATCGGCTTTTCCAGCAGCACATGCCGGCCCTGCCGGAGGAGCTCTTGCGCCAGCGCAAAGTGGGTGGTGGTGGGCGTCACGACGCTCAGGGCGTCGCTGGCGGCCGCCGCCTCGGCGACGGAGCCAAACGTCCGCACCGCGTGCTTGCGGGCGATGCGCTGCGCGGTCTCGTCGGCGATGTCATACACGCCGGCGAACTCGATTTGTCCCGCCGCCGCCAGTTCCGCGTAAATCCGCGCATGCTCTTTGCCGAGGGAGCCAACCCCCAGCACCGCAACCCTCACCGGGCCTGTCTCCGGCGGCTCATGTTCCGCATTCATGCCCGCCAATGTGCCATTGACCGGAGGCGGCTGACAACTGGCAACTCAGCTTAAAAGGCGCAAAGCGGGCGTCCGCCCTGCTTTTGCCCCGCTAAAACCGGGGCCGAAGCGGGCATCGGCGCGGGGCGGGAAAGCCGGCCGCGGCCGGGAATTGAGCGCCGAATCCGGAGCCACGCCGGCCGGGCGGCTCATTTGAACTTTGAAGTTCGGGGGCCGGGGCTCTAGAGTGCCGCGATGTTTTGGGCTGGTTACACGCTGACCTTGCTGATCGCCTATTTGCTGGGCTCGATCCCGACGGGCTACCTGGTGGCGAAGGCGCGGGGGGTGGATATTCGGACTGTGGGCAGCGGCAATATCGGTGCCACGAACGTGTTTCGCATCCTGGGCACGCCGGCGGGCGTTTTCGTGCTGCTGGCCGACGCGGCCAAGGGCTGGGCGGCGGTGTTTTTCGTGGCCCAACTGCTTTGGGGCGCGTGCGGCGCCGCCGCCGGAGGGCAAACGCTGGAGTGGTTTCGGCTCGGGGCGGGAGTGGCGGCCATCCTGGGCCATAACTACACTTGCTGGCTCCGTTTCAAGGGCGGCAAAGGCATTGCGACGTCGGCGGGCGTGCTGCTCGCGCTGGTGCCGATGGCCTTGCTCATCGCGCTGGGGGTCTGGATCGTGGTGTTTGCGCTCAGCCGCTACGTTTCGCTCGCGTCCATTTGCGCCGCCATCGCCCTGCCCTTTGCCGCGGGATGGCGCGGGGAAAGCAAAACGCTGACGGTAGTCATTTCCGCGCTGGCCGTGCTGGCCATCTACAAACACAAGGGAAATATTCAGCGGCTGCTCAACGGCACCGAGAACCGGATTGGCCGGCGGGCGCCGCCGCCACCGGACGCGCCCCCCAAAGTTTAGGCCATCCCGCCGCTGGCGGGCGGGCTTCAGTTCATCGCCCGCTGAATCAGCCTCAGGAAATCAGCGTAGGTCTCGACCGCGGGGAACTGGGGGAACTGCCGCTTCACGTTGTCCGGGGCGCGGAACAGAAAGCCCGCGTTGGCCTCGCAGAGCATGGCGGTGTCATTGAAGGAATCGCCGCCCGCGATCACGTAATAATTCAAGAGCTTGAAGGCGGCGACGGCCTTTTGCTTCTGCTCGGGCACGCGGAGTTTATAGTCCACAATCCGGTCCTGCTCGACCACCAGCCGGTGGCAGAGCAGCGTGGGCCAGCCGAGCTGGCGCAGCAGCGGCGTGGCAAACTGCTCGAAGGTATCCGACAGGATGATGACCTGGACCTGGGCGCGGAGCGCATCGAGGAACTCCCGGGCCCCGGGGAGCGGGTGCAGTGTGCCGATGACCTGCTGGATATCGGAGAGCTTCAGGCGGTGTTGCTCCAGGAGCTGGAGCCGGCCGCGCATGAGCTTGTCGTAGTCCGGCTCATCGCGGGTGGTCCGGCGCAACGCGGCGATGCCCGTCTTTTCCGCAACGGCAATCCAAATCTCGGGAGTCAACACTCCCTCCATGTCCAGGGTTACGATGCATTGTTTCACCGGGCGCAGCGTCTCAGAAGACGGCGCAAAAAGCAATGCGGCAGTGTTCGCCATTGACACCCGGGGCCTCCCCTTCTAGTTTCTGGGCATAAGCGCCGGCTGTTCTGGTCCCCGAACTTGTGTTTCGGGGTTTTTGTTGGGCGCGAAGCCCGGGCGGGGTTCCCGCCGGGGCCGGGCGCCTGTGTAAATCTCGATATTATGGCCAATACAATTCTGGTGGGCGCCCAGTGGGGCGACGAAGGCAAGGGCAAGATTATTGACGTGCTGACCCGGCAGGCGGACGTGATCGTTCGCACCCAGGGCGGCAACAATGCCGGGCATACCGTGCATATCCGGGGGAAGAAATACGTCCTGCACCTGGTGCCGTCGGGCATTCTGCACCGGAAAAAGATGTGCGTGATCGGCAACGGGGTGGTGGTGGACCCGGTGAGCCTGGTCGAGGAGATCGAGGGGCTGCTCCAGCTGGGCATCCGCCCCCACGGGAATCTTTACCTGAGCGAGACGGCGCACCTGGTTCTGCCCTATCACCGCGAGCTGGACGCGCAGCGCGAACGGCTCAAAGGCAAGAACCGGATCGGCACGACCAAGCGCGGCATCGGCCCGGCTTATGGCGATAAGGCGGCCCGCACCGGGCTGCGCGTGATTGACCTGGTCAACCCGGAACGCTTCCGGCAGCAGCTGCGGCTCCGGATCAAGGAAAACAATGACGTGCTGCGGGCCTACGGCGCCCGGCCGCTCTCCTTCGAGCGGGTTCATCGCCAGTACCGCGCGGCGGGCGATTACCTCAAACCGTTCGTCGCCAACACCGTCATCCTGCTGCAGGAGGCCCTGCGCCGCGACGCGGACATTCTCTTCGAGGGCGCGCAAGGCACTTTTCTCGACCTGGACCACGGCACCTATCCTTTCGTGACCTCCTCGAACACCACGGCGGGCGGCGCGTGCACCGGCTCGGGCGTCCCGCCGCACCGCATGGACCGGGTGGTCGGAGTGATGAAGGCCTACACCACGCGCGTCGGCGAGGGGCCGCTGCCCACCGAGAACGCCGAGATTGCCGACCTGCTCCACGCGCTGGGTCGGGAGTTTGGCGCGACCACCGGGCGGCCGCGCCGCTGCGGCTGGTTCGACGCGGTCGTCACCCGCCACGCCTGCCTGGTCAATGGCATTGACCACCTGGCGGTGACCAATATAGACGGGCTGGACTCGCTGGAGACCATCAAGGTCTGCATCGGCTACCGCGACGGCGATCGCCGTTATGATTACGTGCCGAACGACATCGAGGCGCTGGCGCGCTGCACCCCCATTTATGCCGAGTTCCCCGGCTGGCGCACGCCGACGCACCGGGCGCGCCGCTGGAAAGACCTGCCCGCCAAGGCCCGCTCCTACCTCAAGGCGCTGGCGGAACTGAGCGGCGCGCAACTGATCATCGCCTCGGTGGGGCCGGGCCGGGAGCAGACAATCATGCTTTGAGGACGCGAACGGTTCGATGAGCACCCCGGCGGCGCATCTGAGTCCCGCGGCCAGGGCCGCGTTGCCGCGGCATGTGGCTGTCATCATGGACGGCAATGGCCGCTGGGCCCGGCAGCGGCGCCTGCCGCGCATCGAGGGGCATCGCGCGGGGGCCGAATCGGCGCGGGTCATCATCCGGACCGCCGGCGAGCTCGGAATCAAGTACCTGACGCTTTACGCGTTTTCCGCGGAGAACTGGAACCGGCCGAAGGATGAGGTGGACGCGCTGATGAAATACCTGGTGCACTATCTCAAAACCGAGACTCCCGAGCTGGACCAGAACAACGTGCAGCTCCAGATTATTGGCCAGGTTGACCGGTTGCCAGCCCGCGTGCAGAGCCACCTGCAAAAATCCATCGCCACCCTGGCAAAAAACAACGGCCTGACGCTCATCATGGCCTTGAGCTACGGCGGGCGCACCGAGATCGTGGACGCGGCGCGCAGCATCGCCCAAAAGGTAAAAGCCGGCGAACTCGACCCGGCGGGCATCACCGAGCAGGTCTTCGCCCGGCATCTTTACACGCGCAATATCCCCGATCCGGACCTGTTGATCCGCACCAGCGGGGAGATGCGCGTCAGCAACTTTCTGCTGTGGCAGATTTCCTACACGGAACTGGTGGTCACGCCAACCCTGTGGCCGGATTTCCGCCGCCCCCAGTTCTATGCGGCGCTGGAGGAATACCACCGCCGCCACCGGCGGTTTGGCGGCCTGTAGGACTGCCCACGCGCCCGGGCGGCGCGCCCCGGCGCTCAGGGCGCATAGACAAACTTGATGGCGTCGGCCATTACGACCGTGCCCTTGGTAAAGTTGTCCTGGATGCGAACGTAGCCGGCCGTCCCCGCGGCGAAATTGAAGGTGCCCAGCAGATTCCACTGCCCTCCGTTGATCTGCTGATTGATCCTTACCGTCTGCGAACCGCCGTGATACTTGATGGCGATGGGGGCATCGGTCGTGCGGTTGGCGCCCTGGGGATGCCATTCATATACCGCGTAGTTGCCGCTGGCCGGAAGGTTCGGCCGATATTCCACGTACTGGGTACCCGTCCCGGCAAAGGCATAAAAGTAATCGTCGCCATACTTGTCCGTGGACATGACCCCGTTAGTCCATTGGCCTGCCACCGTGGCCGCTGGGTTGTCGATGATAATCACATCCGTGGGCGGCGTGCTGTTGGTGGCCCATTCCACCCGCACGTTATCCACCAGGCCGAAGCTCAGCGCCGCGTTGTCGGAGATGGACACAAAGGGGTCCCAGTAGCCGACAAAGATGTTGCTGGCAACCACGGAGGCGCTGGTGAAGGCGGCCAGCTTTACCCCATCAATAGACCATTCCACGATGTTGCCGCGTTTGGCGATGATGACCTCGCGCCAGGCGAAGCCAACGGCGCCATCCTCCAGCACGCCGGTCTGTTGGGGATAGGTGGCCTGTTGCAGCAGCGGCGGAGCCTGGCCGGGGAAAGCGGTGACGTAATATCCATTGAGGTTACCGCGCGAATTATTGTTGGTGCCGGCGGCGTAAACCCCGCTGGCGGCCGTCTGGACGTTGGTGCGGGCGTAAGCACCGTAGTCCGAAATGACGGACGTGTCCACGGCCTGTCCTTCGCCATTCACCGCGAACCAATACCCATCGGTCGCGCTGCCCGCCCGGTCCCACTGGACATGCCCTCCCGTCGTCCCCAGGCCGCCGGTGATATACTCCGACGACCCGTTGCCTCCCAGCGGGAACGGCCCGTTGGCATTGATCCACATATCAAAACACAAGCGGTAATCCCCGCCAACGCTCAGCCCCACCGGCGACAGGGACAACGCCGCTGTGATGCCTTTGGTCATATTGGCCTCGAATTTCACCCCGCGGGTCGTGCCTCCCACCGAGTTGGGGGCGGAAGGAATGCCGTCGGCGGAGTAATCGTAGTTGAAAGTGCACCGGGTATCGGTCGAGCTCTGGGACAGCGTCCAGTTGGCCGAGGTGTCGGAGTCGAAGTCATCCGCAAAAACCTGGGTCTGCGGGGGATACACCGTCAGCGAAACGACCTTGCTGGTCACGCTGCCGGAGTAGTTGGCGACGACCACCGAATAATCACCGGCAGCGGCGGCCTGGGCGTCCAGAATGACGCAGGTATTATTGGTGGCACCGGCAATCGCATTGCCATTCAGCCGCCACTGGTAGTTGAGGGGCGGATCGCCGATGGCCGAAACCGAGAAACTGGTCGCCCCGCCGGTGTCCACAACGCGATGCAGGGGCTGCACGGTGATTTGCGGCAGATTGCCCGGGCCGCCGGTGTAGCCGGAGACGAAGCGCGCCCGGTAGAATCCGGCCGGCTGGCTGTTAGGGTTCGCGCCCGGATCCAGCACGGCAAAAGTGCCGTCCACGGCGGCCGCGGTGTTGGTGCCAATCGCCACCCAATCCGGGGTGATGAGATCGGTGCAGCGATCAATGGCGTATTGGCAAAGCGCCAGGCCCTGGCCGTGGATGATACAGCCGCCCGCGTCGAACTGAACGGAAAGCACCTGCGGGGTCACATCCACCGGTTGAAGCTGCGCGGCAAAGTAGCCAATCGTGCCCTTGCACATCTTCTCCAGGTAGTCCCAGTCGAGGTAGCCCGGGGCTTCCACGTAATCGTTGGCCGTATGGTAGCGCGAGTTGCCCGACCAGTTATACTCGATCAGGCAGCAGGCGCTAAAGCCGGCTTGCTCGAAGGAATAGTGATCGCTCATGTTGTCGGAAGTGGAGATTACGCCATTCAGGCCGCCGTAATTCGTCAACGCCGCCTGCAGTTCGTAACGGATCGTGTTGAAGGCGGGGCGCCCGCAGATATACGCCTTATTGCGATTGGGGCTGGGCGCCTGCCAGCCGATCATATCCACCGAAATCATGCCCTTGATATTGTCGTTAAGGTGCTGGCCCACATATCGCAGGCTGCCCAGCCGGTGCCGGCCGGTGACCGCCTCGGTGCGCTCTTCGCTGTCGAAAATGGCGAAGACGATGGTTTTGGCAAAGTGATGCTGGGCGAAAATGCGGGCGATTTCCAACGCGCACCCGACGCCCGTGGCATTGTCATCGGCACCCGGATTCTCCCGCGAATCGTAGTGGGCGCCCAGAACATAGACTTCGTTGTTCGGGTTCTGAACCCCCTCCTTCACGGCGATGATGTTGCAGACATGGACGGTGGTCGGCCCCATGGTATCCACGTACGAAAAGGGATCCTTGTACGGGTTCAGACCGACCTGCTGAAACTCGTCGTAGATCGCGTCGCGGCAGAGATCGTGTTGCGCCCCGCCGACCTGCACCGGAGCGCGGTTCATCCCCTTGCGGGTATAGAGCTTATTGCTGACGACGTTGCAATAATTGGCCATGCTGAACTGGTCCACCAGTTCCTGCACGGTCGGCGGGCCGGCCAGCGCGCCGGTCCAGGGCAGACACCCCAGCGCCAACAGCAAACCAAACCCAACCACCTTTTTACCGCGCTCGCGCAAATATGGGAACTGTTTCATGTGGCACATCGTTTCCCGGTACTTTGCCACAATCTCCGCGCAAATCAATCCCTTTCCGCCGCCCGGCTGCCGTCATTCCCGATGCCGGGCCGGGGCGGGTCGCGAAAATTTTCGGCAAAGGTTTGAACAAAGATCACAACATCTCTGTCTCATCTATACAGTTCAACAGGAACTGCAGTGGGTCGGGAATCTGGGTGGATGCCCGGCCTGTGTTTCATAGTGGCTGGTTAAAGCAGGGGCGGCTCGTTCAAAACAATGAGCCGCCCCTTGTTGTTTCTCAACCGGCCTTTTCCCTAAGTTTGGCGCGGGAATTGCCCCTGCTTGAGACCAAAGATTCCCGGCTGACGCTCTGCCGGAGTTACGTCACGGTTCTTGTGGAGGAGCGGTTCTCATCAAGTTTCAGTCTCAACCTCTCTTTCCTATCTGCGGTTCCGTTGCACCCTCCTTGCTGCTGCCAAACCTACGATTGCGTTAACGATATTGGGCCGGGAAACCCCGCGCACCGCGGAGGCACGGTCACCGGCTGGGCGATGAGCGCGCTGGACCGCCGATCAAAAACAACGAGGAACGCCGGACATGAACGCTCCCGTTTATTGACTCGGACGCTGGCATCCTTGTTTCTGGCTTTCCAAACCGCGCGCGAAATAGGATTATCTGCGTCGCATGAGCAATGAATATCAGATTGTTGTTTGCGGCAGTATAGTGCCGGACCCGCTCCAGACGCTGGAACCGGTCAGCGGCCCCGACGGCCCATCCCTGCGCAATGAAATGATGCTCCCCGCCGTCTTGGATCCCTGGGCAAGCCATGCGCTGTATGAAGCGGCGCATCTGGCCAAAAATACACCCGGCAGCAAAGTCTGGCTGGTGAGCCTGGGCCCCAAAGCCAAATTGCAGCAGGTCATGATGACGGTCGCCCAAAAGGTGCCTTTCGAGCTGATCGCCCTGGACGGCCCGGCGAGCGGCTTTGCCGAAGCGGCGGAAGTTGCCACTGTCCTGGCGGAGGCGATTGCCGCCATCCCGGGGCTTGACCGGTCGAAATTGCTCTTGTTTGGCGGCTGGGAATCCGCTTCGCGCGGGGCGGGGGTGACGATGCAAATGGTGGCCGAGCGATTGGGCATCCTCGACCAATTCCAGGGCGTGGACGAATTGAAAGTGCTGCCCGGCGGCGCGTTGGAAATCCTCGAGCGGGTGGAGGGCGGCAAACAGCAGGTCTCCCGCTGCGCCGGCCCTCCGGCCTTGCTCGGCTGGGCCACGGGCAATTTGCCCGAACCCCGGAACAACCCGCAAGTGGGCATGGCCAATATGCGCACGGTGATGCCCGCGTTGCAAAAAGCCAAACCGGTTAAACTGGCCGCCGCGGGCGTATCCTTCGCCAGCGTTGCGCTGCCGAAGCAGTTGCGTGAAACCCGGATTGTGAAAGACAAGTCTCCGGACGAAATTGCGCGGGAAATCTTCGAGTGGATAAAACGCTAACCCCCTGGTTCTCTCATGGAAACGATTCTGCTGCTAATCAACACCGAAGCCGACGGCTCGCTGGCAAAGCCGGCGTTCGAAGCCCTGGGTGCGGCCAAAGCCTTGAGGGCTGGGTTGCCGGAGGCCAAGCTGGCCGTGGGGCTCGTGGGGCAAACCGTGCAATCCGGCGCTGATCAGATTGGCGCTTGCGGCGCGGACGCTTTCCTGGGCGTCGCCGGCGCTGATTTTGCCTCGCCCCGTTATGCGAGCGATGCGGCGGCGGCCGAAGCTCTCGTCAAAGCCGCCCAGGCCACTCTCATTATCGCCCCGGCTACCGCCCGCTGGAACCGGGTTCTGCCCGGCGTCGCGCAGCGGTTGGGCGGACGCGCGGACACGCACGTCACCGGCCTTTCCGCCGCCTCGGGCGCGATCACTATCAATCGCTGGTATTATCGGCAGCGGATGGAAGCGTCCCTGCAGCGCACGCACCGTCCGTGGTTTATCCTGCTGGATCCCGGCAGCCAATCCGCCTGGCAAGGAGCCGCGGCAACCGCCAGCGTCCGGATCCTCCCCGTAACCCTGTCCGAGGCCTGCCAGCGCACTACCGTGGTCGGTGTTCGCGAGCTCGCCGCCGATGCCCAAACCATCCGGCCCGATGCCGATCTGCTTTTGGTCGCTGGCGCCGGCTGGACCAAAAAGCAGGCCGACGGCCAAACCCACGTAAAAGAGGCGGAAGAATTGATCCTCGGCTGCCTTAAACTGGCGCGCGCGTCCCTCGGCAGCAGCAAATCGCTGGTGGACCTGGGCGGGGAAGGCCAGGCGGTGCTCTCCTTCCTGACGCACCTGAACCAGATCGGCCAGACAGGCTCCACGCCCCGCCACCCCAAGGGCCTGGCAACTTGCTGCCACGGGGAGGAGCCGCATACCGTCGGCTGGCGCTTCATCAATGAGCGCCGCGCCATCAGCCTGGACCCCAACTGTGGCTGGGCCCGCGGCAAGGCGGACGTATTGTATGTGGCCGATGCCTTTGCCGTCCTGGCCCGGCTGAATCAATTGCTTGCCGCCGCCTCTTAACCTGGCGGCGGGTGTTTTCTGCGGGCGGCGGGGGTGGCGGCGCAACCCTGGGGCCGCTCCCGCCCGAAGCCCATCCGGCGCGCCGGCATCAGTGCTCTTGCACCAGAATGCGCACCGGCCCGAGCAGCCCTGACTCCAGCAGCGGGGTGTCTTTGGTAAGTTTCCGGATGTTGGTGCGCGTGAACCGCTTCTCCGGGGCCAGAAACTGATCCCCGATGATGCGGTTGGGCCAGAAGTTGACGACCTCCACCTCCAGCTGGTTTCCCTCCGGTTTGAGCGCGTCCGTCACTTCCAGCCGGAAAGGCATCGCCCACACAATCCCCAGGTTCTTCCCATTCAGGCGCACTTCGGCCAGGTTGGCGACCTGCCCCAAATCCAGCGCCAGGCGCAGGCCCGGACGGCGCAATGATTCCGGCAGATCGAACGTCTTGAAGTAAGTGGCGGTGCCCGAGTAATACTTGATGCCCTCCTCCGGCCGCTGCGGCCAACTGACCAGGCGCTCGAACTCGACCGAAGACGGGCCGCCCCACTGGGGATCAAACTTGACCGTCCAGGGACCGTCCAACTCATGCGCCACGCCGCAGGCCGGAAAATTCCGGCGCGGGGCCGGCAAATTGCCCCCGCCCCGGGGCTGGCGAAACACGATAAACATCGAACCATACGGCGCAAACTCAAGCGGCAGGGTGGTTTGGCTTCCCTGAGATGACCAGGCGGCGGCCGGACGCGTCGTCCCATGGATCGGGTCCCAGATTTCCGGCGCCTTGCCCACGACGCGGAAAGAGCAATCCGCCCTCAGCCAGGCATTCGACCGGCTGGCCACGAAATAGATCTCCGCCTCTCCGGTCGAGCGATGGATATAATCCAGCGGCGGCAAGGAACCGGAGCCGCTCCCGGCTGCCGCCGTCCGGGGATCGCCCCACGCATCGGCCAGCCCGGCCGCTCCCAGGTTGGCGTTCGGGATTGCGGCGGGCGGCGGCGGCGCCTGGAGGCGGCACTCGAAGTCCGGCGGGATGCCATCCGCCGCCAGCACGGCGCGGGCCGTCTGGCCGGAAATCACGCGCCCGCGCAAACGCTGGCCGCGCCGCCCCTGCGCTTCGTCCGCCCACAACTCATCGGCTATCTTCCGGACGGCCGCATCGCTTTTCGGGAACCCGCTCAGCGAGTAAGTCTGGGAAGGCTTGGGGCCGATGACCGTCGCTCCGGCCTGGACCAGCTCCCGCAGTTTCCGCAGCACGGCCAGCGAAAGGCCGGGCCGCTCCGGCAACACCAGCACCCGGTAGCTCATGCCGTCGGGCAAAACGAGGCGCCCCTCGCGCACCGTCATGCGCTGGAGAATGACCTCCTCCGTCACGACATCATAATCGTAGCCGGGCAGCACGCGCGCGGGATCCGTGCGCTTGAGCTGCGTGAAGTTCGGCACGTGATCGCCGTAATAATAACAGGCATCCGCCACGAACCGGCCCTGCTGGAGCAGAAACTGGCAGCGATTCAGATACGCCAGAAAAGGGCCGGACTTCGTCCACCACGTGGTGTTCGGATTAAAGTGCGCGCCCGCAAAATACTGCTGCCCGGGCAGCCCCATTTCCGCCGGCGAACAGACAAACGCGTGCCATACCAGCAGGTTCAGCCCTTCGCAAAGCGCGCGGTCGAAGGATGGCTTCAGGTTGTCCCAGAGCGTCTCCTGCCAATGGGGGCCAATGGTGGTGAAGCCCTCGGCCAGCACGAGGCGATGGCCATGCGTATGCGCCGCCGAGGCCGGCTGCTTCACGAAAAAGCGATTGTGGTCCCCCACCCGGTGCCGCCACGACCAGGCCCAGAACTCGGACATCGGCGCGTCGTTCATGCCCAGGCATCGCTGGGCGTCTATGGGCACCGCGTGCGGGCCGCCGGACTCGGGATGGATTAGCAGGCCGTGCCGGTGCGCGCGGGCGCGAAAGATGCGGTAATGATTATCAATGGCCAGTTCGCCCACGGTCTTGCGGAAATCGTAAAGGAAGCGATTGCTGGCCGCGCGCGAATCTATGATCCGCCCCATCAGCACGGGCAGGTAAGGCAGCGGATCGTAGCCCCGGCGCTTCCGAAACTCCGCCAGCAGCGTGGGGCCCCAGTTCAGCGGCTCGACTTCCCAACTGTCCGTATGCAGGTATTTGAGCACCCGCCCGGCCAGGGGGCCCGCGTCGGCGATCAGCGGCTCGACGACCGCGTCCCAATAGCGGTTGAAGGCGCCCGCATCCAGCACATCCACGGCATAGCCCTCCCAGCCATCGCTGCAGGTCGAGACGCGCGAGTGGTCGCCAATGGTGCAGCCCAGCCGCAGCACCTGCCAGTGGCCGGCCGGCGCCTCCCAGCGCAGCACGCCTTCCGGCGAGAGATTCCGGGTCAGATCGAGCACCTGCCGGGCCTGCGCGTCCTCCTCGCCCGGCACGTCTTTTTCCTCCGCGAACAACGGCGCCGTATCCGGCGCGGAAAAATGCAGCGGACGGTGCAGCGCCTTCTGCTCCCAGTTTTGAAGCGGGCGGCGGGCGGGCGGGCGGGCCGTCCCCTGCCCCTCGCTGGCCGGCCCGTCTTGCGGCGGAAGGCGGTAGGCCACCACGGCAATGTCCCGGTAGAAATGGTCCCGCGCTTTCGGGGCCGGCAGGGCCTGGGCGTACTGGGCCGGCCCCGTGAGCCGGGCTTCGCTCCAGGTCAGCTTCTTGGCGGCGTCTTCCGCCCGGACCATTGGCCCGCCCAGGTTCCAGCCGCTCTGGATATTCAGGCTCATCTCCAGCCCCAGCCGGTCGGCTTCCCGCAGCGTATGCTTGTAAAGCTCGCGCCACGCGGGCGTAAAGAACGTGGGACCGTGCGGCACGGGATCATTGCCGTCCTGCTGCGCGCCGCCGGCATCGCAAATCAGCGCGCCGCCGAAACCCTGGGCCTTCATTTCCTCCAGGTCGCGGGTGATGGCCGCCTTGGTCACGTTGCCATTGAGCCACCACCAATACGCGCGCAGGCGGGCGCGGGTCGGCGGATCCGCAAAGCCGCGCGCAAGCGCGTCGTCCGGGGCCTCGGCCGGGGCGTGAGTTCCCAAGCCCAGCAGCAGCCCGGCTACCCATAAATACCGCATCCGTTTTCGTTGCATGGCAGTCCTCATCGGGGGGCCGGTTGTGGCGTCCAGCTCGGCCCCGCGCCGCGCGGCCCCTCGGGCGTCCAGAGCAGTTGATCCAGGCACATCCAGCGCACGCGCATGGCCGGATCCCAGGCGTGATAGACCAGGTACTGGGATTGGCCGTGCGGCCCCGGCACAATGGAATGGTGGCCCGGCCCCCGGACGTGGCCCGGCACACTGCGCAACACGCGGGCCCGATCGCCCTGGCCGGTGTACGGCCCGAGGGGATGGTCGGCCACCACGTAATCCACCCCATACCGGTCCGTTTGGTAGTTCGCGCCGCTGTAAAAACAGTAGTAGCGGCCCGCGTGCTTCACCACGCACGGCCCCTCAATCGTATGCCAGTCGAACGTCGCGCCATAAACATCCATGCGGCGGTGGGCCTCGAAAAGCGTCCAATCATAGCGGGCGCGCACCACCACGCGGCAGTCGCCCGCCAGGCGCGTCATATCCAGCAGCCGATCCACCACCAGCGCGGTGCCGGGATGCTGGCCGGGCGCCGAATTCGTGAAGTTCCGCGCATAAAAAAGATACCATTGCCCGTCGTCATCACGAAAAGGAAAGGCATCAATGGTGAAGCGGTTGGTCTCGCAATCCAGCAGGCGGCGGCCCGCGTCCTCGTAAGGGCCTTGCGGCCGGGAACTGGTGGCCACCCGCAGCTCGAACTTCTCGGGCTCAAGCCCGCCCATCGAGTAATAGAGATAAAAAGTATCCCGGTGAAAAACCACCTCGGGCGCCCAGTATTGAACCTGGCGATTCGGCGACGGCGGCTTCAACGCCCCCCCCAACGCCTCCCATTCCACCAGGTTCCGCGACCGGAGGACGGTGAAAATGCGGCCGTCCGGCGTGCGGCTGTTGCCCGTCGTGCCGAACGCATAATAAACCCCCTCGTGCCGGATGACGGAAGGGTCGGGCATGGACGCCGCATACACCGGGTTCGTATAAGCGCCGGAATCGCCCGTGGCGCCGTGAGACAGTGCGGGCGGGCCGAAACACCCCGCCCCAAAAATCATGAGGAAACAAACCGCTCCCCGGACCATCCCGATGGGGCGGAGGGAAGCGCCTTTTGCCGGGCGTTGCTCTGCCCCGAGTCCTTCAACCCGGGGGGGGTCGCTCCGGCGGGCGGTTGATTCCAGGGTTGTCATATCTTTAACGGCTAATGACCAGGGCGAAAGCCTGCCGGATTTCTTCCGCCCTGTCAATCATGCGGACACTGCGAAACCGCGGCGGTTGCGCGGGGTTCAGCGGTGAATTTGCCGGGATAGCCCCAGAATCAGTCCCGCCAGAATCGTAAGGCTGCCAAGGATATGGCCCCAGTGAGCCGGCTCGCCCAGCCACCACGCGGCCAGGGCTACGCCACAGATGGGTTGAACGAAAACGGTGAGAACCGCGACATTGACCGGGCATTGGCGGATGACCACCAGCCAGAGCGTATAGCCAACGACGGTGCAAATAATGGCCAGCCCCAGCAATAACCACCATACATGGGGCGGCAGTGACTTCGCGGCGCTCAAGGTCCGGGGACCGTCAATGAGCAGATTGGTGGCCGTGGCGGCCAGCAAGGACACCGCGACGGTCTTGGCCCCGCTGGCGCGGGTGACTATGGGCTTGCCGAGGATCGAGTAGGCCGTCTCACAAAAGAACGTGGAGATGAAAATCAAGCTCGGGAGCAGCCCGGCCCATTGAAAGTCGCTGCGCCAGACGCGATTGAGAATTATGACGCCCAGGATGCTTAGCCCAAAACCGCCCAGGCGCCGCGGGCCAATGTGCTCCCGCAAAAAAAGCGCCGCCGCAACGGACGTAAACAGCGGCTGGGCCGCCATGAGCACGCAGGAATTGCCGGCAGAACCGATGGCGTTGGCATAAATCTGGAGGCGCTGGGCGATCACAAAGTCCAGCACCCCCATGAGCGAGGCGTAGAAAAGATCGCGCCCGCGCGGGGCCGGCCCTTGCAGCCACGGCCAGATCAGGAGCATGCACCCGGCGGCCAGCGCGAAGCGCAGCGTGATAATGCTGCCTCCCGGCAGGCTCTGGCCAATGACTTTATAGGCCGAGTAAACTCCGGCCCAGCAGCAGTTCATCAGCACCAGAAAAACCAAATGCCGCGCTTTCATGCCTGTTCAAAAGACAGGGACTGAACCGGTTTGAACGCCGTCTGGCAAGCTGTTTCACGGACCGCGGGGATTGACTCGGCCCTTCGGTTGCCTTAATTTGTTGCCATGCGAACAACATTTGGCCAGCCAGGCCCGGAAGACAGCGGGGGAACGGCTCTGCGCGCGCCCGGCCAAACCCGTCCGCAAGCCCCCCGGAAAACTCCGGCCCCGGAGTCCCCGGCTCTTGCGCGCGGAAGCAGCGAGATGAACGACGACCGCAGCCTGGTCGAGGCGCTGAACAATTCCGTGGTGTTTCAGGATTATGCGCGCGCCTTCACCGAGGCGACCGGGCTGCCGGTGGCGCTGCGGGCGGTGGAGTCCTGGCAGCTCCCCCATCATGGGCAGCGCAACGAAAGCCCCTTTTGCGCCGTGGTGCTGGAGACCAGCCGCGCCTGCGCGTCTTGCTTGTCGGTGCAGGAACAACTGTCCGCCGCCGCGGCCCAGCAGGCGCATACGCTCACCTGCCCCGCCGGCCTGAGCGAGACCGCCGTCCCGGTGCGGCTCGGCGATCGGCTGATCGGCTTTCTGCAAACCGGCCAGGTGTTCCGCAAACCGCCCGGCCGCGCCCAGTTTCAACGCATCCAGCGGCTGCTGGCGGCCTGGGGGGTGCGGGCCTCGCCCCGGAAAATCGAGCAGGCATATTTTTCAACCCGCGTGGTTCCCGGCAAACAACACGACGCGGTGGTAAAACTGCTGACCATCTTCGCGCAGCACCTTTCGCTGCTCAGCAATCAGGTCGTGCTGCAGCAGAGCAACGCCGAGCCGCTTGTCATCTCGCGGGCCAAAAAATACATCCAGGAACATCAAACCGAAAACCTTCGCCTCGGGCATGTGGCCAAAGCGGTCAACACCAGCACTTTCTACTTCTGCAAAATATTCAAAAAAGCCACCGGCCTGAACTTCACCGACTACCTGTCCCGGGTGCGCATCGAGAAGTCAAAGAATCTGCTGCTCAACCCCAATTTGCGCGTAAGCGAAATCGCCTTCGAAGTCGGCTTCCAGTCCCTGACCCACTTCAACCGCGTCTTCAAGAAAATCCTGGGGCAATCGCCGACGGAATACCGCGCCCAGTTGCTGGGAAAAGGCTGAGCCCATCCAAGCGTACGCCGTTCGCGCCCCGCTTGCTTATTCCGTCTCTGTCCCTCTGCGGCTAGCGGGCCCGGACGCATTTACCATCCTTTGATCGTCGAACCGGAAACCCGGCGGAGACGTGCTTGCGGCTCGCTCCGTCCTGCGCTGCCCCTGGCCTGCGCTTGCGATAACCAACGGCAAGGGAAAACCTGGGAATAAATCTCCAACCAAACTCATTCCAACCGGGCGAATACGCCGCTCGCGATGAGGACAACGCAAGCAGCCGCTTTGCGGCAACCTCCACCCGGGAGGGGAAATGACCTCGCCAGCCGTGGCCCCATCCCGCCCAAAAACCACGGCGCGCGACAACACCACGCCGCCCGTCCCGGACATGCCGAACGTTCGCGTCCACTCCCTCCCGCCTTGGAACCTCGTTTTACATCATCCGCAAGTCGTCCATCCCTCCTTTCCGGCTCAGGCCCGCGCCCAAACCCGCCCCACCCGCCCCAGCCAGCCTAACGCTCCCATTAGGCTGTGTACAACGGGGGTACAAAGGAGGCTCAAAGGGGTCTCATGCTTATTTTCCGTGTGCTCCTGCCGGGCTTCCGATGTACTCCCCTTGTACATGGTTGGAAAGGACGGAGAAGGAACGGTCTTGTGGGCGGCGGTGGATGACGGAACGGTGGCGGGCTTTGACTTCTTAACCCTTGCCGTTTCAGCTGCTTGCTGAGATTTCAACCTCGGCGGCGGCGGGACGATGGCGTTGTGAACCCGGCTTTGGCCTTTCCAGCCATTCCGGGTCTGAACCACGGCGATAAATACCTTCTGCCCCGGAGCGGGTCGCCCAAACCGGGCTGTATAGAGGTCTGTGATGTCGCTTTGCCCGTTCTGGCT
>JAAYVL010000164.1 GCA_012517205.1 Verrucomicrobiota bacterium | reverse complement strand
TTGAGACCCCACTCCCGCGAGGAAATCCCGAAATACGACCGCGCGGCCGCCTTGCGTTCCGAGGGTCGGTCCCGGGGAACGGTGCGCCGCCGGGCGCACACGCCGAAGGGGGATTGGTAGTATGTTTCCGCGCCCAGGCTGCCCGTGCGCGGAGAGGTTAGTATTTTCATAATGTCTGTCCTCTCTAATGGTTATTTTAATTGCTTGTCTATTACGGGCCGGAGAGCAACTCCGCTTCCCGCCGTTCCCTGGGCTGGGAGTTCCAGCCGCCCCCACCCCAAGGGTCTGGAGGAAGGCTGGCGGGCGGGAGGTCTTCGTGCAAGGGCAATTTTGGGGGGTTGGCGGCAGCTGGCGGGGGCAAAGCGCCGCGTGGGGGTAGGCGGCCTGCAGGGGGCGGAATGGAATAGAGACCCATCCCCGGGCGGGGGGTTAAACCGGTATGGCTTTATTGGAACGGCCCGTTCCCACGGCCACGGGGCATCCGATGCGCCAGCCTTGGTGTCGCTTTGCACGGAAGGAGGCTGGGAGAGTAAGTTCCGGGGATGTTGCCGGGACGGAGCCAGATTGCGTTGCGGCATTGCCTGACATCCCAATCTGCGGCATGGTAATGCCATGGGCAAACGACGTGAGGCGCGCGAGCGCGCGGTGCAGTTCCTGTTTCAGTATGATCTGAACCCGGGAGAGGATCTTCCGGCGGCGCTGGCGCATTTCTGGGAATCACAGCGGGCGGCGGCCATTGCCGAGGACAAAGGCGGCGCGACGTGGGGCCAGCCGCAGGAACTGCCGCCGCCCACCGTGGAGGAGCTGGAGGTGCGCGCGTTTGCCGAACCGCTCATCCAGGGCGCGTTGCAGCATCGCAATGAGGTGGACGCGGTCATCCGGAAACATGCGCGGAACTGGGAGCTGCACCGCATCGCGGTGGTGGATCGCAATATCCTGCGGCTGGCCATTTATGAGATGCTGTATCGCGAGGACATCCCGCCGGTGGTCAGCATCAACGAGGCGGTGGACATCGCCAAGAAGTTCTCCACGCAGGACAGCGGCAAGTTTGTCAACGGCATCCTTGACCAGGTGAAAGGCGAGCTGATGCGGCCGGCCCGGATTGCCCAATGAAGCCGCGCCGCGCCGGGGAGACGCCGATGTCATTTGCCGATCTGCATCTGCACAGCCGATACTCGGATGGCACCTATGGGCCGGAGGAACTGGTCACGGAGGCGCGGCGCTGCGGATTGGCGGTCATCGCGTTGACCGACCATGATTCGGTGGAGGGCTGCGCCGCCGCGGCGCGGGCCTGCGCGGCGGCGGGCCTGGAGTTTATTCCGGGGGTGGAACTGACGGTGGAAGTGGGGGGGGACGAACTGCATCTCCTGGGCTACTTTATAGACACGCAGAATGGCTTCCTGCGGTCGCGGATTAAACAGTTCCAGGTGGCGCGCCAGAACCGGATTCGCGAAATGGTGGCGCGGCTGCATCGGCTGCAGGTGCCGCTGTCGGAGCAAAGCGTGTTTGCGCTGGCCAACTGCCAGTCGCCCGGGCGGCCGCATGTGGCGCGGGCGCTGGTGCAGGCGGGCTTGTGCCGGAGCCTGGACGAGGCGTTTGAGCGGTTTCTCCGCTATAACCGCCCGGCCTGGGTGCCCAAGTTCAAAATGGACGGGCGCGAGGCCATTGAGCTGTTGCACCAGGCGGGCGGCGTGGCGGTGCTGGCGCATCCGGGGCTCAATCGCTCCGACGCCGTCATTCCCGGCCTGGTCGAAGCCGGGCTGGATGGCCTGGAGTGTTTTCACACCAAGCATTCCGCGGCGACCGCAAACCTGTACCTGGAGCTGGCGGCCCGGCTCGGGTTGGTGGTGACGGGCGGCTCGGATTGCCACGGCCTGAGCAAAGGCCGGCCGCTGATCGGCACGGTCAAAGTGCCGTGCCAGCGCCTCGAACCGCTCCGGGCGCGGGCGGCGGAGCTTCGGCGCGCCGCGCGGCCTTCCGCCCAGCCATGACCCTTCCGCCCTTCCCTCCCGCCCGGCGCCGTTTTCAGCCTGACGACTTTTGAGATAGCCTATGGGACTCTTTGCCAAATTCAAAGCCGGTTTGCAAAAGACGCACAGCAAGCTGGCGCACGAAATCAAACGCATTGTCACCCGCTCGCCCAAACTGGACGCCGCCGGGCTTGAAGAACTGGAAGGCGCGCTGCTGGCCGCCGACCTGGGCCCCGCGGTGAGCGGCCAGATCCTCCGCGCGGTCCGGCAGGCGTACGAGACGCAGGGGAGCGCGGGGCGGGAAGTCTTCGCAATCGCGCGGCGGGAAGTCGAGCGCTGCCTGGGCGCGGAGCCGGCGGAGCTGCGCCGGGCGCCGCAGGGCCTGACGGTGGTCTCGATTGTGGGCGTCAACGGAACCGGCAAGACCACCACGGCGGCCAAGCTGGCGCACCGGGTGCAAACGCGCGGGCATAAGGCATTGCTGGCGGCGTGCGATACGTTTCGCGCCGCGGCCATCGAGCAGCTCAGGCTCTGGGGGCAGCGGCTGCAGGTCGAGGTCATTGCCGGGGCCTACGGCGCGGATGCGGCGGCCGTGGCCCACGACGCGGTGGCGGCCGGGCAGGCGCGCGGGGTGGATTACCTGCTGGTGGACACGGCGGGCCGGCTGCACACCAAGCATAATTTAATGCAGGAATTGCAGAAGCTGCACCGGGTCATGAACCGGCAATTGCCGGGCGCGCCGCATGAGGTATTGCTCGTGCTGGACGCAACGACCGGCATGAACGCGCTCAACCAGGCGCGGGAATTCAACAAGGCCGTGCCCCTCTCGGGGCTGATCGTCACCAAGCTCGACGGCACCAGCAAAGGCGGCATGGTGGTGGCGATCCAGCAGGAACTGAACCTGCCGGTCAAATACCTCGGGCTGGGCGAGCAGGCCGACGACCTTCAGCCCTTCGACGCGAAGCAGTTCGCCGGGGCGTTGTTTGGCGAATGAACCCACGGCGCACGCGGCGGCCGGAGCCATCCCGCCAGGAGCGGGATCGCCGCTTCCTGCGCCTGGCCCTGCGGTTGGCCCGCCGGGGTTGCGGCGCCACCTCGCCCAATCCCATGGTCGGAGCCGTGTTGGTCCGGCGCGGCCAGATCATCGGGCGGGGCTGGCATCGCCGCGCGGGCGGGCCGCACGCGGAAATCGAGGCGCTGCAACAGGCGCGGCAAAAAGGGCAAACCGTCAAAGGGGCGACGCTCTATGTGACGCTGGAGCCGTGCAGCACGCAGGGGCGCACCCCGCCCTGCACCGAGGCCCTCAAAGCGGCGGGCCTCCGGCGCGTCGTGATCGGCGCGACCGACCCCAACCCCCGGCACCGCGGCCGCGCGTTTGCGATTTTGCGCCGCGCGGGCATCGCGGTCACCTCCGGCATCCTGGCCCGGGAGTGCGCGCAGCTCAATGAGGCGTTCAACCACTGGATTGTCCGGCGCGTTCCCTTTGTGACCGTCAAGGCCGCCATGACCCTCGACGGCAAGATTGCCACCGCCACGGGCGAGTCCCGCTGGATTACCGGCGGGCCGGCCCGGGCCTGGGGAATGAAACTGCGGCAGGGGGCGGATGCGATCCTGGTGGGGATCAATACCGTGCTGGCCGATAATCCCCGCCTGACCGTCCGCCCGCGGCCATCCGGGGCGCGCCGGGCGGCCTCGGCCGCGGCGGATGGCCGGCTGCGCCGCATCGTATTGGATGCGCGGGCGCGGACGCCGTTGCGCGCGCGGGTCGTGAGCGACGCCTGGGCGCCGCTGACCACCATCGTGGTCGGCGCGTCGGCCCCGCCGCGCCGCGTCGCGGCCCTGGCCCGGCGGGTGCGGGTGCTGGTCGCGCCCGCCTCCCGCGGACAGATCAATTTGCCGTGGCTGCTGCGGCGGCTTGGCGCGGAGAACGTCACCCACCTGCTGGTGGAAGGCGGCGGCGAAGTGAACGCCTCATTTCTGCTGTCCGGCCTGGCCCAGCGCGTCGTCTTCTTCTATGCGCCGAAAATCCTGGGCGGGCGCGGCGCGCGCCGGGCGGTCGCCGGCGAGGGGGCCCGGGCGCGGGCGGAATGCCTGCGCCTGACCGAAGTGGAGTGGCGGCGGCTCGGCGCGGACTGGCGGATGAGCGCCCGCGTGGCGGCGGCCTGAGGCCGCTTTTTGCCATTTCACCGGGGCGCCCGGCCGCTTACTATGGCGCCATGTTTACTGGCATCGTTGAAGAAACCGGGACCGTGGAGCAAATCCGGCCCGCGGCGAAATCCATCGAGCTCACGGTGCGGACCCGGGTTTGCGCGCCGGGGCTGAAAGTGGGCTCCAGCCTGGCGATCAATGGCTGCTGCCTGACGGTGGTCAAGCTGACCCGGCGCGGCCCCGGCAAGCTGGCGCAATTTGACCTGCTGAAGGAAACCTGGCAGCGCACGAACCTCCAGTTCGCCCGGCCCGGCTCGCAGGTGAACCTGGAGCGGCCGCTGCGCGCGGACGGCAACCTCGGCGGACACTTCGTGACGGGCCACATTGACGGCATCGGCCGCATCACCCGCTGGGAACGGGTGGGCCAGGATCACGTGCTGGACATCGCCGCCCCGCCCGAAGTGATGCGCTACGTCGTGTTCAAAGGCTCCATGGCGGTGGACGGCATCAGCCTTACCGTCGCCGGCGTGCAAAAACGCGCCTTCCGCATCTGGATCATCCCCCACACCTACGAGGTTACCGCCCTGCGCGAGCGCCAGGTGGGCGACGCGGTCAACCTCGAAGCCGACCTGCTCGGCAAATATGTGGAAAAATTCATCGCCGCCCGGGGCCGCTGAGCCCGGCGCGGATCACCACAGCCACAAGCGATACCACTTGCGCTGTTTGGGTTTCTTCTCTTTGATGGCCGGCAGATTGCTTTCGCGCCGGGCCATCGAGGCGGGCGTAATCTCGCGCACGCGGCCCGCGGACACGAAATGCTCCTGCCCCCGGGCATCCTTGAACCGGTAGGTATCCTCCACGAGCTGCGGTTTGGAGGCGGTGGTGATTTCCGCGCCGTTGTTGAGCCGCATCACGTAATGATGCGCGCATCCGGTCAGCGCCAGCAGGCCGATCAATCCCAGGCAAACGGCTTTGGCCATAGCCTGGCGCGGCGGAACCGCGGGGGGATGGGGGTCAGGATTCATAATTTCGGAGCCGCCCTCAGTCGAACGGCTTTTCTTCCGTGCGCGCCAAAAACTCCCGGTGCCCGCGCTGGGCGGCATTTTGCAGATAGCTCTGGATCGCGGCGGAACTGCCCAGGTAAAGCGGATCAAAAAGCGCGAGAAGCACGGCGGGGCGGCGGCGCTTGGGTTTGAGCCATAAATCCAGCCAGCGCTTGACTTCATCCGGCAACGTTTCGGCGTGATGCACGGAGACAATCACCAGGTCGGCCGCGGCTGCTTCCGCGGCGGCAATCGCCCGCAGCGAAGCAGCCTGCAATTCGGTCGCCAGCCATAGCTCCCGGGAAATGGCGCATTTGTTTCCCAGGCCCCGGGCCAGGGTTTGGCAAAACTCCTCCGCGCGCGCGCCCGTGGCCGAGTCCTCATGCACCCCGGAAACGGCGAGGTGCCGGGCCTTCTGCCAAAGCGGCCATACCCGCAGGCTGGCTAGTGTCGTGTCCATGACCAAAACTGTGTTTCGCGCCAAATCGTTCGTCGTCGCCCCGTCCGGGTCAAGTGGATTCGATCGCCCGCCCGGGACGACCAGGAAAAGAGGAGTGGTGCGCATAGCAGGACTTGAACCTGCACGGATTACTCCACTACCACCTCAAAGTAGCGCGTCTGCCAATTCCGCCATATGCGCACAGAACTGCCAATAAAGAAGCAGTTCCCGGGGTGGGGTGCAAGGCCAAATTCGCCGCCGTGTCGTTAACAATCAAAGTTGGAAAAGGGTGTGCGAACAAAGTTGGAATGGGATCAGAAGGCTGGGCAATGGAGTAGGACGAGGGGTTTGGCGTTTGGGTCTGGGGCGTGTCGGAGGTAGTAAATGTCGCCATCGGGCCGGAGGCAGCGGATGACGGTGGAGCGGGGTGAAGCGTCAATGGGATGGCGTTGGGCGCCGACGGGGACTTTGGCGTCGTCGCCGACCCGCAGGCGGGTTTGCTGGCTCCAGACGCAGGGCCACCAGGGACAAGGGGGCGCGGGGCGGAGGGCAGATCGATTTTCGGAGAGGGCTTGTTGGTGGGCTTGGAGCGGGGTCTGGCCGAGTTCGCGGTGGATTTCAGGTTGATTGGCATGGGGGACGAGTTGGTCGAAGAGGGGGTTGGCCCCGACCCGTTCGACGATCTGGTCCGCCGCCAAGAGCGGGACGAGGCGTTTTTGCCAGTAGTCGTGGCGGCGTTCGATTTTACCTTTGGCTTGAGGCGTTGGGGCGTAGAGGAGGTGGACGCCGTAGAAGTGGAGAGCTTGACCGAGTTGGGGGAAGGCGTCGGGGTTGTGGACGTAGAAGAAGGAGTGGTAGTCCACGTAGAGGGCCAAGGGCAGGCCGTGGGCGAGGAAGACGCGGGAGAGAAAATCAAAGTGGGCCAGGAGCGTTTCGCTGGGATAGAGGCGTGCGCCGGTGTTGAGGCGGGTGGCGTCGACGAGAATGTCCAACAGGACTTGTTTATGAGGGCCGCCGGGCAACCAGGCGTGGGGGCTGGCGTCGTATTGCCAGAGGGCGCCGTAGTCGCGGGCTTGCCAGCGTTTGACGGGTTTGGGGGTGGGTTTGTAACGGGTGTCGGGGGCGAGTTGATGTTCGATGCCCAACGACGGACGCTGGCGCGATCGGTGTTGAAGTTGAGGCGGCGGTGGAGTTCGTTGGCGGCGCCGCTGTAGGAGGACGGGGGTTTGGAGGAGAGCAATTTGGGGGCAGGGCCGTGACTTCGGCCGTCCCTTGAG
Organism: Verrucomicrobiota bacterium; assembly: GCA_012517205.1. Taxonomy (GTDB): domain Bacteria; phylum Verrucomicrobiota; class Verrucomicrobiia; order Limisphaerales; family UBA8199; genus UBA8199. Next base: position 2,631 of record JAAYVL010000164.1, on the reverse strand, counting down.
GGGGATGATCCTCCCCCGAGAGACCGGGCGACCAGGTTTCAGCGTGGCCTTGAGCGCAGGCGTGCAGGTAGGCGGTACGCAGTTGGTAGAAGCGCTCACACTGATGCCCAATTCGAGCGCGACCGCCTCGGGCGAGAGCCGGCCGGAACGGGCTTGCGCGAAGAGATGGCGGATCAGTGGCGCGGCGACGCGATGAGCGAGTTGGTGAGCGAGCTGATGTTTTTCATCGCGCCCAGATAGCAGGAAGATGGATTTATTGCTTGGGAACTGATCCCGGCCAGGGCTAGCCGGGCTGCCGTGCGGCAGCCCGACTGGCCGTTTATCAGGCTTCCGACGGCGCTCAGGTTGCGTCCCCGCAGAGCCTTATCCTCCGCGGAAGCAAAGATACTTTGGATGCCCTGACGGTGATCCCGCAAGGGAAACAGAGGCTACCCCCCCATTATTCCAACTTTGATCGCACACTCTTCTCCAACTTTGATCGCACCACGACATTTCAATCGGCAGAAAATGAGGCTGAAAGGAGGGCTTTTAGAGTGAGGTGGGGAGACGGGTTTAGGGGCTGATGGATCGGCTGGAGTGGAAGTTGGTTCAATCACTTCACGCCGGACTTCGCTTTGCTCCGCTGCGCTCCGCCGGTCGGAGCGTTGAGCTGGAAGGGGCTGGAGAAGCCCCAAGGGCTTTTGCAGGCTGGGGTCCATGAGCATCGATAGCGAACTACAAAAACATTACGCGCAACGGTTGGGCGTGGGCAGCCCGTGGGAAGTCAAGAACGTGGAACTGAACTTGGCCGACAAGAAGGTGGAGATTGAGTTGGGCTGGCAATGGGGCGCCGCGCCCAGTGCCCAGAATGCGGGGACCGGTGTTCGATTCACGATGGCGCGCCGGAGCGGACCTGGCGGCACCTGGATACGATGCCGTTTACGACCGTGATCCGAGCGCGGACGCCCCGTTCGGATTGCCCGGAGCACGGGGTCAGGACGATGAAGGTTCCGTGGACGGAGCCGCAGGGACGGTTTACCCGGCTCTTTGAGCGCTTCGCGGTGGAGGTGCTGCTGGCCAGCGCCAGCGTGAGCCAAGGGTGCGAGTTGCTGGGCATCGGGTGGGAGACTGCGCACGAGATCATGCGCCGGGCGGTGGAGCGGGGTTTGGAGCGGAGGCAGTTGGAGGACTCAAGTGCCTGGGCCTGGATGAGAAGAGCTTTGGACGGGGGCAATCCTACATCACATTGCTGACGGACTTGGAGCCGTCGCGCGTGGTGGAAGGGGTGGAGGAGCGCACGGCCGAGGCGGCGAAGCAGTTGTGGCAGAGCCTGACGCCCGCACAAAAGGAGGCGGTGGAGGCCGTGGCGGTGGACATGTGGGCGCCGTTTATCCACACGATTGAGCAGGAGGTTCCTGAGGCGGACATTGCGCATGACAAGGTTCCCGTCAGCAAATACCTGGGCGAGGCGGTGGACAAGGTGCGGCGCCAAGAGCACAAGGAGTTGATGGCCCAAGGCGACGAAACGCTCAAAGGAACCCGGCAACTGTGGTTGTACAACCCGCAGCATTTCAGCCCGGAACAGAGGTCAGCGTTTGCCGCGTTGAAGGACCTGCATTTGAAAGTGGCGCGGGCCTGGGCCGCCAAGGAACTGTTCCGCAAGTTCTGGGAGTATCAGGCAGCGGGCTGGGCGCGAAGGTTTTTCAAGAACTGGTTCGGGTGGGTCAGCCGGAGTCGGCTCAAGCCGGTGGTGGAAGTGGCCCAGATGATTAAGCGCCATCTGGAAAACTTGCTGACGTCTTTGAAGCCTCACATCACCAACGCAGTCATCGAAGGGCTGAACTCGAAAATCCAGAGCATCAAGGCGGCGGCGCGCGGCTTCCGCAGTTTTCGGAACTACCGCATTCGTATCCTGTTCCTCTGTGGAAAGCTCAACCTCTACCCACTATGATCCTCGAAGAAGCCTTATTTCCTGAACTGTTGGGATTGTGATTAAGCTGGGAAAGGGCCGCGAGCCGGTTTGAGCCTGCCAGCGGCGCGGTGTTTCTCGGGATTCGGGAGCGGCCCTCGTTTTGGGAATCGGGCCGCGGTCCCCAGGATGGCAGGCGAGCGTTCTGTGATGACCACACCAAAGGGCTCAACAGCGTGTTCAGCACCGCCAAAAGTAAGGCTCGCGGCTATCGCTCCATCGTCAACCGCATTGCCATCCTTTATCTGGTAGCCGGCAAACCCCGCCTGCTCCACACTTGATTTCATCCAAACGGTGGAGGAACTTCCAGGGCGAACCCGTTGCCCACAATAAGGACAACGCAAGCAGCCGCCTTTCGACAGCCTCCGCCCGGGAGGGGGGAATGTCCCCGCCAACCGTGACCCCATCCCGCCCAAAACCAAGGCGCGCGACAACACCCGGCCGCCCGTTTCGGACATGCCGAACGTTCGCGTCCTCTCCCTCCCGCCTTGGAACCTCGTTTTACATCATCCGCAGGTCGTCCATCCTTCCAATCCGGCTCAGGCCCGCGCCCAAACCCGCCCCACCCGTCCCAGCCAACCTAACGCTCCCATTAGGCCGTGTACAACGGGTGTACAAAGGAGGCTCAAAGGGGACTCATGTTTATTTTCCATGTGCTCCTGCCGGGCTTCCGATGTACTCCC
>JAAYVL010000008.1 GCA_012517205.1 Verrucomicrobiota bacterium | reverse complement strand
GCCCCGGGGCAGAAGGTATTTATCGCCGTGGTTCAGACCCGGAACGGCTGGAAAGGCCAAAGCCGGGTTCACAACGCCATCGTTCCGCCGCCGCCGATCTTGAAATCTCAGCAAGCGGCTGAAACGACAAGGGTTAAGAAATCGAAGCCCGCCGCCACCCCGGCATCCACCGCCACCCGCGAGGCCGTTCCTTCTCCGTCCTTTCGAGCCATGTACAAGGGGAGTACATCGGAAGCCCGGCAGGAGCACACGGAAAACAAGCATGAGCCCCCTTTGAGCCTCCTTTGTACACCCGTTGTACACGGCCTAATGGGAGCGTTAGGTTGGCTGGGACGGGTGGGGCGGGTTTGGGCGCGGGCCTGAGCCGGAATGGAGGGATGGACGACCTGCGGATGATGTAAAACGAGGTTCCAAGGCGGGAGGAAGTGGACGCGAACGTCCGGCAAAGCCGGAACGGGCGGATGGGTGTTGTCGCGTGCCCTGGTTTTTCGGCGGGATGGGGCCAAGACTGGCGAGGACATTTCCCCTCCCGGGCGAAGGTTGCCGCAAGGTGATTGCTTGCGTTGTCTTCATCGGAGGCGGTGTAATCGTCCGATTGGGATGAGTTTGGTTGGAGATTTAGCCCCGGGCTATTCGCGCAGGGTGAGTGATTGGCAGGATTGGTTTGGGAATCTGTTCAGGGGCTTTGGTTGTGAGGATCAGGAGCTGGAGTGGTTGCGGCTGCGGGGTGGGCGGAGGTTCAGCGCTTTGCTTGGAGAGGACGTTTTGCCGCGTGGCAAAGACTTGGGGTCTGGAAATATCGTTTCTCTCTCACATCAGAAACTCAGGCACCGATAACAAAAGCCCCTGACGCCGGGGTTGTCCTAATGAAAAGGAGGCTTGCGGCGTCCCGCCGGGAAAGCACAATGGGCCAATGATGCGACGCGCGATTGCCGGCCTGCTCCTGTTTGGTTTGGGGAGCCTGTTTGCGGGCGCGGGTAATCAGGATTGGCAACAGCCGCCCGCGCGTGTCCCGGCAAACGCGCCGCAGCTCTCCCGCCTGCTGGTTGATGAGCACGGGCGGCGGATTGCTTCCAAACGGGGCTGGCGCCAACAGCGCGCGTTATTGCAGGCGCAATGGCAGGCGGTCCTGGGCGAATTCCCGGCGGCCAAGCCTCCGCTCCGGAGCCAGGTGCTTGGCACCGAGGAGTTGCCGGAGTTTACCCGCCAATACGCCACCTACCAAGTGGAGGAGGGAGTATTCACCGACGGCTATTTACTGACGCCCCGGGCGGCGAAGGGGCGGCTTCCCGCGGTGGTTGTCTTTCATCCCACCACCCCGTTGCAGGCTAAAGGCGTCGCGGGTTTGGCGGCGGAATATGACCGGGAAAAATGGCAGGGGGTGCAGTTGGTTCAGCGCGGATACATCGTTTGGTGCCCGCGCAATTACATCGAGACCGCGGGAACAAACTGGGCCGGCAACGCCGCCCGTGTGCGCGCCCGGCATCCGCGGTGGACGGGCATGACCCGCATGGTTTGGGATGCCATCCGGGCGGCGGACTTCGTCACGTCCCTTCCGCGCGTGGACCGGAAGCGCCTGGGCTGCCTTGGGCATTCGCTCGGCGGCAAGGAAGTGCTGTTTGCGATGGCCTTTGAGCCGCGCTACCGGGCGGGCGTATCGAGCGAGGGGGGTATTGGGCTGAAGTTCAGCAATTGGGAGGCTCCCTGGTATTTCGGGCGGCAAATCCAGCAGCCGGGTTTTCAGCGCGAGAACCACGAGGTGCTGGCGTTGGCGGCGCCGCGCGCTTTTCTGTTGCTGGCCGGAGATTCGGCCGACGATGACCGGAGCTGGGAGTTCATACAGGCCGCCCGGCCCGTCTATGAACTGCTGGGCGCGGCGCGGAACCTTGGCTGGCTCAACCACCACCAGGGGCATCGCTATGCGCCCGAGGCCCGGGCCGCCGCCGAGGCTTTTCTGGATCAGCACCTGAAGCCCCGGCCCCGGGAACATTTCGACCGGGCGCCGCCGGGAGGCAAGGGGGGCGGGCGGAGTTCCGGCCGTTGAAGCAGTTGCCAAGGAGGCTGCGGTCGGTCAAAGTAGGGGCCGATGAGCAAGCGCTTTTATATCACGACCGCCATTGACTACGTCAACGGGCATCCGCATCTCGGCCATGCGTACGAGAAGGTGGTGGCCGACGTTATCGCCCGCGCGCGGCGCAGCCTGGGGCGGGAGGTGTTCTTTCTCACCGGCCTGGACGAGCATGGCCAGAAAGTCCAGCAGGCGGCGGTGGCCGAGGGCAAGAAGCCACAGGCCTACTGTGATGAGTTGGCGGCGGTCTGGCAGGCGTTTGCCGCCCGGTTGAACCTGTCCCACGACGATTTTGTGCGCACCACCCAGCCGCGGCATCGGCAGATCGTGCAGGCCATCCTCGCCAAACTGCATGCCGAGGGGCATTTCTACCGGGAAACCTATCGAGGCTTCTATTCGACCCGCCAGGAGACCTTTCTCACGCACAAAGACCGCCTGCCGGACGGCTCCTTCGATCCGTCCTGGGGCGAGGTCGTCGAACTGGAGGAGGAGAACTACTATTTCAAACTCAAAGATCACCAGTCGTGGCTGATTGACCATATCGAGCGGAACCCGGCTTTTATCTGCCCGGACGCGCGCCGGAACGAGGTGCTCGGGTTTCTCAGGAACAACGTGTTGGAAGACCTGTGCATCAGCCGCCCCGCCACGCGCCTGAACTGGGGCATCCCGCTGCCGTTTGATCCGGACTATGTCACCTACGTCTGGTTCGACGCGCTCGCCAACTATATTACCATTCCCGCCGCGCAAGGCGACCCCGGCGTGCCCGGTCCGTTGCGCCCGCCCGTCTCGCCGGGCGGGCATCCCCTGGCGCTCTGGCCCGCCGACGTGCATTTGATCGGCAAGGATATCGTGAAGTTCCATGCGGTCTATTGGCCCATCATGCTCAAGGCGATGGGCGCCCCGCTGCCCCGGCAGGTGTTGGTGCATGGCTGGTGGCAAAAGGATGGCCAGCGGATGAGCAAGAGCACCGGCAACGTGGTGGACCCGGTCGCGGTCATTGACGAGTGGGGCGTGGACGCCTTCCGCTTTTACGTGCTGCGGGAACTGGATATCGGCCCCGATGGCAACTGGACGGAGGCGGGTTTCGAGGCGCGCTACGCCGCCGAATTGGCCAATGGCCTGGGGAACCTGGTCAATCGTTCGCTATCCATGCTTAAGCGCTACCGGAGCGGCGTGGTGCCCGGGGTGGCGAAGGAACTGGCGCCGGATGCCGAAAGGGCGATCGCGGAGACGCTCAGCCGGCTGGAGCAAAACCAGCTTCAGGGCGCGCTCCAGGCAATCTGGTCGCTCATCACCCGCGCCAACCAATATGTGGACCAAACCGCGCCGTTCAAGCTGGCGAAAGATCCGGCCCGGGCGGAAAGCCTGGACCAGGTTTTGTACAGCCTGGCGGAGACCTGCCGGATACTGGCGGTGCTGCTCTGGCCTTTCCTGCCAGACACGGCCGGGAAAATCTATGCGCAACTCGGCCTGCCGGGCGCGCCGGATCGCGCGGCGGCGGCGCGTTGGGGGCAGTTGCCGGCGGGGCATGCCATCGGAACTCCCGCCCCGCTGTTCCCGCGAAAGGAGATTTAACCATGCGCACCCGGCGACGATTCATATTGGGGAGCGCAACCGGCGTTGCGCTGCTCGCCCTCACCGCCTGGGCGCAGGTGCTTGATCTGCCTCCCCGCGCTCCGAACGCCTTGAGCGGTTCGGAGTTCGCCCGGCGCGTGGCCATGCTCGACCTCGGCGAGCGCGATCGGGAGGTTTACGCCCAGGTCATGGCGGGCAACGTCCCGGATTTCCTACGGCGGTTGTGCCCGGTGCCGGCTCGAAGCGTCGTCGAGGGCCGGATTAACAGCGGCACCTATTATGTGACGCCGGATTACCTGGCCGTCGGTTCCGATGATGACTATTTCCTGGCGCCGATTTCGCCCTACACCGCCCAGCGGATTGCCGAGGCGCTGCACTGCACGCTGCCAACGCCGAAAATGGTCAACCAGATATTCTTTGCCGCCGAGGTCAAGCTGGCGCCCGCGCCCATCCCTCCCAGCGCCGCCATGACCACGGTCCCGGTTTTTCGCCAGCATAACGACCTGGTGCGCGCCCAGCGAGCGGAGCAATTGCCCGCGCATCCCCTGGGCGCGCTGGTGGCCGGGCATAAGAAGGACGTGGTGCTCACGGCCAGGCTGGCGGCCAATCCGGGCAAGGTGGCCATCTATGGCTGGCACCGGACCAACGGCCTTCCCATCCAGCCGCTGTATCTGAAGCATTCGGCGGCCTGGGTGGATTACAGCCAGTGCGTCCGGCTGGTGCAGCAGAAGATGGTCGCCAATGAAACGGCGCGCACGGTGGCCGAAGTCCTGGCGGATCCCGCTTTGGCGGGCCTGCTGAGTGATGAAGGCCCGCTGGCCGCCGTCCGCTATCCCACCAATGCGCCGCTTGCGCTGCAGACGTTAACCAACCAGGCCAGTGTGAACCGGTTGATGACGAACGCGGCGTTTGATGAGCGCCTCACCTCGTTCACCTTCAACCCGGAGGTTAAGGTTCGCGTTAATTTGCCGGGGGAGGCCGCTTTTGCGGCGGCCGGCAAGGTGTTGCTGATTTTTTACGCCCTCCCCAACGGCAACAGCACCGACCAGACGGCGGGCCGGATTCCGCGGCCCGGCGACGACTGGCGTTTTGACATCCAGCACATTGACGCCCAAACCCGCTTCCTCCGCGATTTGATCAAAGATCGCGCGGTGGTGGTCGTTTACCTCGAAGCGGCCGGGAAAAGCTGGCCCGCCTGGCGCAAAGCGCATGGCGACCGGCAAATCCCGGAGATCGTGGCGACGGTAAAGAAGCTGTTTCCCGGCCGGGCGGTGGAGGTCGTGCTGAACGGCCACAGCGGCGGCGGCAGTTTCATCTTTGGCTACCTGAATGCGGTGGACCGGATTCCCGATGACGTGGTGCGCATTGCCTTTCTGGACAGCAATTACGCGTACAGCCGCGCCCAGGGGCACCTGGACAAGCTCGTGAAATGGCTGTCCTCGCCGCGGCAGCCCAGCCTCTGCGTGCTTGCCTACAATGACGCGGCAGCGTTGCTTAACGGCACGAACTTTGTCAGTGCGGCGGGGGGCACCTGGGGCAAGAGCCACGCCATGCTGCGCGATCTGGCCGGGACTTTCCAGTTCACCAGCCAGACCAACGCCGGCCTGCGGAAGCACTGGGCGCTGGATGGCCGCGTGCAGTTCCTCCTCAAGGAAAACCCGGAGCGGAAGATTCTTCATACCGTGCAGGTGGAGCGAAACGGCTTCATTCACAGCCTCGTGTCCGGGACGACCAACGAGGGGCGGGGCTATGAATATTTCGGCCCGCGCGCCTACACCCGCTGGATCCGCCCCGAGTAAAGGGAAGGCCCCGGGAAACGGCGCGGGCGCGCTCTCCCTGCCGGGGGCGGCGCGGGCGGCCACCCCTTATTTGGGCTTGATGAACAACACTTCGGCGCGGTCTATCCACCCGGAGCGCAAATCCACCCGGATCCATCCCTCGCGGTTTTTCTCATGGAAGCGAACCGGCGAGCGATGGCCGAGCTCTGCCAGGTCGTGTTGCGCCCAGGTCTTGCCCATGTCCGGAGAGACGATGAAGCCGGTTTTCAGCGGCGAAGCCGGGGCGCAGTGCGATGCCAGGATAAAGCCGTCCTGGATGATCATGCAGCCGGATTCGACCTGGGGATTATAGAGCCGGGTGTGTCGCTCGGGGTAGGGGATGTCCGCCGCGGCGCAGCAGAAGATTCCCCGATCGTGCGGTTCCGGCCCGTTGGCGTCGCTAATCCAATAGGCTCGACCCTTCACAAAGGTGATGCCGCCGGACTTGTAGCGGGTATTTGATTGTGTGGAAACGAGGACTGTCCAGCGCCAGGTATCTGTTTGCGCCTGGTAAATGCCTTTCAACCAATGACATTCATGCCCCGCCCCGCGATCCAAATCGCCCGTGCACGCATAGAAGGCGTCCTCGGCAGGGTTGTAAGCAACCGCATGGACATGCCGGCAGATCACCGGGTTATCGGGATTGCCCAGCAATGCGCCCGTCGGACCGCCACCTGATGAGCCATTGTCCCGAAAGTGCGGATTTTGCCCGAAAGCATAGGCGATTTTCACCGTGCGCCCACTGTCAATCGAGTAGTAGATGTTGACGGGCGCGGCGCCGCCCCGGACGTTGCAGTAATTTCCCCATACCAGCATTTCCCGGCCGCGCACTTTCCAGGAGATGATGCCCGGCAGCGTGTGGAAGTACCACCCGGGGTTGGCCGGGTTTTGCGGCGTATGCGGGGTGTAATCTGAGCCGTCTTGCGCCTTGACCACAACCGGACGGTAAGTTTTGAGGTTATCCGTGCTGAGGTACAGCTTTGTGCGGGTCGCAAAAAGGATGTTCCCATTCTTCAGGATGTGGCTGAAGGTGATCTGCCGGGCGTCGGGAAACGCCAGGCTGCGCGGCCAGGTGCGCCCGTTGTCCCCGGAGAGAAAGAGGCGGTCGTCCGCATAGGCGAAGGCTTTCCTCCCCCGCTGCGAGTCAATGTACCGGCCCGGGGGCGCCAGGCGATACCAGAAGTGTTCGGTGCTGGGGAACCGGACGGGGTTGTCGGCGGCGTTCGCCCGGAACCGGCCGATTCCCGGCAGCAGGGCGCCGCTCGCGGTCGCCGCCATGGCATACAGGAAACGCCGGCGCGTGAGGGGGTGAGAGCCGGTCATGGAAGTGCGGGAAATAAGGTTCATGGGCCAGGGCCGGAAGCCGTCAGACGCCGGCAATCCGCCGTTTGTATTCCGCCAGCGCGGCGTCGAGGCGCTCCCTGGCGGTGGTATCGCCGGGGACGTTGTGGGACGGGTTGATATAGAGCTTCACGCCGCGGTCCGCCAGGATTTCGGCGACCGTGCATACCGTCATCCAGACGCATGTGATAAAGGCCATGGTGGATACCGGCCCCACTTTGTCCTGATGATTCTTCAGCGGGACGCAGGAGTCGCCAATCGGCGCGCAGGTGTCCACGACCAGGTCGGCAATATCGAAGATGTTCTTGCCCGAGGAATGGCGGGTCTGCTTGCCTTTCGCCGCGGCGGCGGAGCCGTAGGCGATGACCTTCATGCCGATCTTCTTGGATTCGAGCGCCACGTCAATGTTGACATTGTTGATGCCGGAGTGGGAGAAAATCCACATCGTATCCCGCGGGTCGAAGTTGTAGCCCTTCATAATCTGCACGCCGTAGCCCTCCACGCGCTCCAGGAATACAAACTGGTGCACGCCGCCTTCGCCCACGATGCGCGTGAAGAAGGTCAGCGGCAGCTCGCACATGGGGTGGAACCCCACAAAGCCGCCGATGCGCGGATACATTTCCTCGATGGGAATGGTGGCGTGGCCGCAGCCAAAGGTATGGACCCAGCGCTCCGCCTGGATGGTGTCGGCCATGATTCCGGCGGCCTGGCGGATGGCGTCGAGCTGGGTTTGTTCAATGCGGTCCATGACCGCGCGGGTGTTGGTTAGCCATTGCTGGGCGATGGTGCTCATAACAGTAAGGAATGGAGGAATTAACAGGTGATGGTGTTTAAGAGGGAATTGTTTCCGGAGCCGCCGCCGGGGCGGTCCGGCCCGGGAGTTGTTTGACGGCGAGAGAAAGAAGGATCAGCGAAGCCAGCAGGCAGCCGAGCATGACTTTGGGATATTGCTGGATGCCGTGGCTTTGGGCCAGGAACCCAAAGGATTTGTTGATCGTCATGTTGCCGATCAGGGCGATAAAAAAAATGGCGCTGAACGCAGTGCCCGATTGGGCGGGATACCGATCGCCGATGTAGCCCAGCACCACGGGGAACGCCGCAGCCAGACCCGCCCCGATCAACGCCGCCGCCGCCAGCGCCGCGCCATAGCCGCCCGCAAACAGCAGCAGCAGACCGCCCGCGGCGGTAATCCCGATGCTGACAAAAAGCACCCGCGGCGACCGGGTATATTGGAGCAGGCCGCTGAGCACTATGCGCATGAGAACCATTGCGCCGGTCACGACCATCAATCCGAGCAGCGTCCGCCATTCCTCCGCGGGCCTGCCCGCGAGCGTCACATGCTTAAAGTAGCGGGTGATCCAGTCGTTGGTCATGCCTTCCATGCCGCTTTGAATCGCCAGGGCCAGCCCCGCCAGCAGAAAAAAGGGATGCCGGAGCAGCGCCAGCCCGCTTGACAGGGCGCCGGATCGGGCTTGCTGCTTCGGCGGGGGGAAGGGGATCACGAGGAAATAAACCACCGGCACGAGCACGAACACGCCAATCCCGGCAATAATGCCGGCCAGCGAAAAGTGCCGGGAAAGCGCCGCCAGCGTGCTGGGCATCCCGAGCGCGCCGATGCCGTAGAAGACGCCCAGCAAACTCAATCGGGCGCCGCGCGCGCCTTCGCTGACATCCGCCGCCAGGGCGTTGGTCGCGCCATTGAGCACGCCGCCGCCCAACCCGATCAGAAAGATAAAGAACTGGATATGGCCCTCGCGATGGCCGAAGGCCATGCCTTCCAGCCCCGCCATTACCAGCAGGGAGCACACGATCAGCATCCACCGGTAGCCGAACCGGTCCACGATCGGCCCGAAGATGAGCGAGCCCGCCAGGATGCCAAAGGGCAGCAGCGCGGTCAGGGTGCCGATGCTGTTATTATCGAGCTGGAAACGCTCCGCCAGCATGTTCATCGCTGAACCCAGGGATAAAAAAACAATGCCAAAGAGCAGCATTCCCAGGCAGGCGGCAGCGAAGACCAGGTTGCGGTTGTACATGCGCCCGCACCTTATACCATGCGAGAGGCCAGGGAAACCCCAAAACCGGCGACCGCAGCGGGTGCGGGCATTCCTGCATTCGGTTGCCGTCCCCGGGGCAAAGCATTTCCCCGGCTGGAGGCGGCTCGGTTCGAGACGCGGTTTCCGGGCAGTTTTCCGTCCGGGCGCTTAAGTTTTGGCCGGGTTTGCCGCTTGCCACGCCAGGCAGCCGGCGCCGTAAAGCCCCGCGTCTCCGCCCAGTTTGGAGGCCAGGAGCTTTACCTGGCCGATGCTGATGGGCTGCGCCCATTTCCTGGCCTCGGCATGGATGCGGCTAAGCAGCTTGCTGCCGGGGCCAAACACGCCGCCGCCGAAGATAATTTTCTCCGGGTTGAACAGGCTGACGAGGTTGGCCGCTGCCATGCCCCAGAACTCGATGGCCTGGGCCACGACCTCTTTGGCCACCGGGTCCCCGCAGTCGTAGGCGGCGAAAATATCCTGCGCGGTTAATCCCCGGCGGTTTCGCAAGCCCGGCGTCCCGCAAGCAGTTCGCTCGCGGGCTCGCCGCGCCAGAATCTCTTTTGCCACTTTGGCCAGCCCTCTCCCCGACGCGTGGTGCTCGAAACAACCGCAGGACACGTATTGGCGCCGAAACGGCCGGTTCAGGGCCAGCCAGCCAATCGCGCCGGCGATGTCGTGCGCTCCGCGTAAAATCCGGCCGTCTATCAAGATGCCGGCGCCAATGCCCGTGCCGACAGCCAGAAAGATCGCGTTGCGGCAGCCTTTGGCCGCGCCCTGCCAGGTCTCCCCCAGAATGTAGCAGGCGCGATCACTGTCTATGGCGATGCGAATGCGTTTGTTCGGGACGGCGGCTCGCAGTTCGCGGCGCAGCGGGTAATCCTCCCATCCGGGGATATTGGGCGCCCAAACCGTGCCGGTATCGGAATGGCTGATACCCGGGACCGAGACGCCGAGGGCCGCCACCTGGAGCCCCTGGCGGCGTGCCCCGGCGAAAAGGTTGGCCAGTTCCGAACCGATGAGTTCGCCCACGGCGCGACCCTGACGTCCGGCCAGGGGAACGACGTTTTTGCCGGCAATCCGGCCATTAGGACGATAGATCGCCCCGGCGAGCTTGGTGCCACCCAAATCGAGTCCGATCACAGCCTCTCCGGTCATAAGCAATCAACTCCATTTCTACGCGGGCAGCCCAGGTTCACGCCCGGGCGCCCAGGGACGGGTTTCTCGTGAGTCTCTTGAGGGGCTGCCCCCCCAGCCCAATACGCCGCCGCTGCCGCTGCTTTTGCGTTGCGGTCGAGAGTAATATTGATATGAGGGGGCCGCATCGGTTTTGGGATATAGCTAAGCCAGGCTGCCGCGCGAAGCAAGCTGTAGCGAAAAATCAGGCGAGTGCCAACCGCAAGCCTCAGCCCGGGCGATGTCAGATAAAGCAACCTCAATTCGCGGTCTTCATCAGCGTTTGCTCTCGCCCTCATGTTCCCAAACCTCCTTGCCCTGCCACCATCGTTATACGATGTGCAAGAAAGGTATCAAGGGAAGGCATCCAGGGTTTCCCGTAGTGTGCGGGCCGAGCATGGCTTTAATTGAGCCCGGGATGATGTGGAAAAGGTGCGAAGTCCGCGCCGAGAAGGCAAGCCAGGCTTCGGGAGGGCGCCTGATTCCACCGCGCGGATGAAGCCCGCGGGCGGGGCAGGGGAGCCTACTGGCATTTTATCGTGCCAAGCATTGCCGCCAAGTCGGCCATTTCCCAGTTGGCGCGCAGGGCCTGGAGGTGGTCGGCCGCTGCGCCGTGCTGCCATACCGCGTAGCGAATTGCCAGCAGCGGGTCGGCTTGCAAATCGGGTTGCGCCACCAGGCCGGCAAGGTAGCCCGCCAGCACATCCCCGCTCCCGCCTTGCGCCAGGTACGGGTTGCCGGAGGAGTTGATATACACCTCGCCCGTGCTCCGGCCAATGAGCGTCTGGTGCCCCTTGAGCACCACCCAGGAGTTGCCAAACCGGCGCGAGACATCGCGCAGCGCGGCCAGCCGGTTCGCCTGCACCCGCGCGGGCGTCCCGCGCAGCAACCGCGCGGCTTCCCCCGGGTGGGGCGTGATGACGCGCACGGCATTCCGCGGCACCGGGTCCAGCGGCAGCCAGTCCAGCGCGCTGGCATCCACCACCACCGGCAGCAGCGCATCCCGCCACAGGTGCCGCGTCGTCATTTTCAGCGGGTCGGGAATATCGGCGGCGGCCAGGCCGGGGCCGGCCAGGATGGCGCTGTAGGAGCTCGTCAGCTTGCTGGCCGGGGACCAGATCGCGACCATGACGGCGTCGAGTTGCGGCGCGACCGCGTAATAAACCGATTCGAGCGTATGGAGCGTAATCAGGCCGGGCCGCGCCCGTTGCGCCCCGCGGCTGGCCAGCACGGCCGCGCCATGATACCCCATGCTCCCCGCCACGATGGCCAGGTGGCCATAGCTTCCCTTATGCGTCGCCGCCGTCCGCGCCGGCGGGAATGCCGCGAAGTCCTCCGGCAGCGTCCACTGCAGTTCGCTTTGGTGCGGGCACGGCGCCAGCCCAACCTCCGACGCGACTTCCAGCCGCCCGACGAACGGCCACGCCGTCTCCGCCAACAAGCCGGTCTTGGGCGCGCCCACGGTCAGGGTCACCGCGGCTTTAACTGCCGCCCCCTGCGGTTGACCGGTGTCGGCGTTCAAGCCGGAGGGCACGTCCACCGTCAGGGTTGGGATTCGCGCCTCGTTCACGCGCTCGATGAGGCTTATCCACTCCGGCCCCAGCGGACGGTTCAACCCGATGCCGAACAAACCGTCCACCAACAGGGCCGGCCGCAGTTTCAGCAGCGCGTTGAGCTTTTCCAGGTCGGCGGCGGCTCCCGCCGCGTCCAGCATTTCCACCGTGCGCGAAGCCAGGTGTTCACGCGCCGCGCGCGCGTCCTCGCCATTGTGGCCCCGGCCGGCCAGGATCAGGATCCGGTCGCCGGGTTGCGTCAGCGCCAGGGCGCGGCGCGCGACGCACTGTCCGACGCGGCGAATGACCTCCGCCTCGGTCTGGCCGGCGGACCACGTGGCCCGCTCCCAGTCGCGCATTTGCTCAATGCTGATTACCGGTACCGGCATGGCGCAGGAAGATACACGCTCGCGCCCGGGGCGAAAGTAAAAACCCCCGCGCCCCGGCGTCGCCGCGGGCGGTTTAATCCGCGGGCTTAATCCACCTCGGCGGGCTGCTCAAACGGATTCCAGCCGGCCCGTTTGAATTGGCCCCGCGCGGGCGCGAGCCGGCGCAGATGGCTGGCGGAGGCGGTGCGCATCAGCGCCCCGTCCATTTGCCGCAAGCCGAGCGCCGCATGGTTTGCCGACCACGCGCAGTTTGCCGTCCAGGCCAGGAGGGGAATACTCTGGGCCAGGTGGTGCCAGGTGGTCATCAGCAGCCCGCTCTGGCTGGCGGCGGCGGCCCGGGCCAGCGCGCGGATGTTGCCCGCCGAATTCCACGGGCAGGCCAGCGCCGCAAAACCGTGGCGGCGGAAATGCGCCAGCGTCGGCACGTCGCCCTGGGTGACGTTATAGTGCCAGTCGGCAATCACGATCCGGT
The DNA here is from genome assembly GCA_012517205.1 of Verrucomicrobiota bacterium. GTDB lineage: Bacteria > Verrucomicrobiota > Verrucomicrobiia > Limisphaerales > UBA8199 > UBA8199. The sequence goes on along the minus strand of JAAYVL010000008.1, from coordinate 6,700 downwards.
GCGACAGGCGGTCCAGCGCCTCATGGGTCGGCTGCGCGGCGGTGCCGTTGGCGGTGAACCCGGCCGGCCACTTTCCCCTTTCCAGCAGCGCGTCGCCCCACATGATGGCGCGGCGGCCACGCTGCTCCAGGTGGGCGGCCAATTGGTTGACGTGCCCGGCGAACAACTGCACGGGGTCCGCCCGCCGGCAGCGGTCGCACGTTGCATGCGAATAAGCCTCGTCGCACCCGATATGGAAATACCGCCCCGGCCCCGCCACCGCGATCAGCTCATCGCACACGCTCCGGAGCAGCGCCTGCGTGCGCGGGTTGCTCAGGCACCAGGTCCAGCCGTCCGGCTCGAACAGCGGCGCCAGCCGCGGGTTCTGATCCAGCACGACGTGCCGCCCATGCTTGAGGCGGCTGGCGCTGGCGTGGCCCCAGCAGTTGAACATGGGAATAACTTCCAGCCCCATGCCGCGCGCCATCGCAATGAGCCGGCCCGCCCGCGCTTTCGTCCAGGCCCCGGGCCAGGCCAGCTCCCGCAGCGCGTGGAGCCGCAACTGGCCCCAGAACTCCAGCGCCACATGCGTGAATTTATAGAACGCCGCCAGCCGGATCGCTTTTTCGAGCATCGCCGGCGCCGTCTCGGGGAAGACGCAAAGGTGCAACCCGCGAAACGGCAGCGCCGGCCAATCCTGGATGGCGGCCTGCGGCAGCGTGAACTCCAGCCCGCCCGCCGCGGTTTCGGCGGGTTCCAGCAGTTGCAGCAGGGTGAACCAGGCGTGCCGCAGGCCGGCCGCGTCCTTTCCGCGGGCGGCGATGCCCGCGGCATCCACCGTCAGCGCGTAAGTGGCGTTGGGGAGCAGCGGCGGCGGGCGGCCGCCGGCCAGTGAAAACCCGCTGGCATCAAGCTCCGCCGCGCGCGCCAGCTTCAACTTCACCGATCCCAGGGTAAACCGCTGCCAGGTATCCTTCATCAGGGCCACCGCGCCGGCGTCGGCGTCGCGCCCGACTGCCAGCGTCACCTGGCGGCGGAGGCTTTGGACGCCGGAGCCCCAGGCAATTTGGTTAGGGTAGGGATGCAGGCAGCGCGGCGGCGGGGCCATCGCCCGTGCGGACGCCGCCTGCCCGCGGGCCAGCGGGGCCAAGGCCAGCGCGCCGGCGTAGAGGGCGGAGGCTTTCAGAAACTCGCGGCGCGAAGCGCGAAGAGGAGGCATTGAAGTTTTCATGATTTGGTTGCGGTCAAACTGGCCCGCGGCTTGCGCCGACGCAAGCCGGCAAACCGGCGGCGTCAGTCTCGCGGAGCCCGGGCGTGGGGCTTCGCCGGAAACTCCGCAGGGAGACGGCCTCGGTTACGGGCCGGTCCCATTCTGGCGGGCGGGGGTCCCGGCCCAGATAATGGCTTGCGTAACCAGGCGATCCAGGCCCGCCGTCTGTTCCGGGTGCGGGCTGAAGCACAGAACTCGCCCTTTCTCGAAGTGACTGGCGAAAATGGCCGGCGAGTGGATCATGATGCCCTGGGGGGTGTTATTCTTCGCAATTTCGGAGCGGAAGAACGCCAGCGGCTCATAGACCGGCAAATCCCGCGCGTGAGCCGGCCCGACGATGGGGCCCTGGGCATAGAGGCAATCCAGCTTTCCCGGGAACGGCCCGAGAATCTCCCGTCCGCGGTCAGTTAACTCGATCTGGACCGTGCCCTTGCCGCGTTTCCAGAGCGGGGAAAGCGTTTTGGCGTTGATCAGGTTCAGCCCCCAGGAGAAACCGCAGCATGCCAGGTAGGATCCGGCGCAAATGCCCACATACCCGCCGCCCTGCCTCACAAAGGTTTTCACCTCCTCGCGTCCCGCCGGCTCCAGCGCCTGGGCTTGCCCGTGGCCGCTGCCGCCGGTGAATACGACCACATCAAACCGCCGCAGCGTCCCGGCCCGGATTTCTTCCGGGCGGATGCGCGTGGCGGTCACGCCCGGGGTGGCTTCCAGCAAAGCCAGCACGCGCGGCACGCCTTTGCCCGTCGCTCCCGCCCCTTCATAGACTGCGGCGGCGAGAGGCCGGGGCGGCGCTTCGGCGGCGGTTCGTCCGGCCCCGCCCGCCACCGCCAGCAGAAACGCGAATTGCACGAGACGGCGCATCCGCACAAGCCGGATGCCGCGGGCGCGAGGGGGCGGCGGCGCGGCGCCGCGCTTGATTTCCATGGCGGCAACCCGTGGGCCGGAGGCGCCGGAAGGGAGCCTGGGCGGCAGATGCCACGCGCGCACCACGCCGGTGAGGAGGAATGGACTCTGGCACTCACCCATCATGCTCGGACCCTGTCGGGAACCCGTCCGCGCGTCAAGAACTTTGCCGGGGGCAACCCGGGCGCGTTCTTCCGGGCTGGGGAGGCGGGAACCCGGCGGCGCGATCCATCGCACAAGCCCGCCGCGGGAACCGCGGGAGGCTTATCCGCGCCGGGAATGGCCGGCGTCAGCCTCCCAGCGAGCTGGGATCGCTCACGTCGCCCTTGTTGAAGTCCACATACGCCTCCGTCAGGTCGGCGGCGTAGATGACCGCCCGGGCCCATCCGATATTCAGGTTGACATGGAGATCGAATTCCCGCGGCGCCACCGCCGCGCAGAGCGCCTTGAAGGTGGCCGCCGTGGGCTGGCCGCGCCGGAGGCTCCAAAGAATCCGGCGGCTGCCGGGCGCGCTGTAGCCGATGTCCACCTTGCTTTCCTCGATCGTCGCCGCGCTATAACCGATCGCGGCGAGGATGCGGCCCCAGTTGGGGTCGCCGCCATGCCAACTGGTCTTGACCAGCGGGCTGTTCGCCACGGCCCGCGCGGCGGCATCGGCGTCGGCGAACGACCGGGCCCCCTGGACGCGCACGGTGACGCAGCGCGATACCCCCTCGCCATCGCGCACAATCATCCGGGCCAGCGCCAGGCAGGCGTGGCTCAGGGCGGCTTGAAATTGCGGAAAGCCCGGGGCGGACACGCCGAGCGGGCGATTGCCCGCGCGGCCATTGGCCAGCACGAGCACGGTGTCGTTGGTGCTCATGTCGCCATCCACCGTGATGCGATTAAAGCTGTGGGCGACGGCCTCGCGCAGGGCGGCTTGCAGGGCCTGGGCCTCGACGGCGGCATCGGTGGTGAGGAAGCACAGCATGGTGGCGTGCCGCGGCGTGGCCGCCGGGCGCCGGCCGGTGGCGCTCATGCCCGGCTGAATCATCCCCGCGCCTTTGCAAATGCCGCCGAGGCGGACGGTCCGGCCGCCCAGCTTGAACTGGACGGCCACCTGCTTGGCGTGGGTATCACTGGTCAGGATGGCTTCGGCGGCCTGGGCGGCATGGGCGGCGGTGGTTCCCAGCCCCAGCGCGGCTTCGATGATGCCGGCCCGGACGTGGTCCATCGGCATCGCCACCCCGATGCGGCCGGTGGAACCGACCAGGGCCGCGCCCGGCGGCAGCGCGAGCGTCGCTTCCGTGAACCGGGCCATCTCGCGGGCGTCTTGCAGCCCCTGCTTCCCGGTGCAGGCATTGGCGTTGCCGGAGTTGACCACGACCGCCTGGGCCCGGCCCCGCTTCAGTTGTTCGAGGCAGACCTTGACGGGCGCGGCGCAGGCCTGGTTGGTGGTGAACATGCCGGCCGCGGTGGCGGGAACGTCGGAGACAATGAGCGCCAGGTCGCGCTTTTTGCCCTTGTTCGAACCTTTGCCGGTGCCGAGGCGCTTGATATCGCAGAAGACGCCCGCCGCGCGGAAGCCGCGCGGGGCGGTGACGGAACCCGGGAGGGGAGTTAATGGGGTTTTCATGGCAACAATCGGAATCAGGCAGGGGGAGGGCGGGCCGGGCCGGGCGCTGCGCGCGCGCGGGGCGGCGCCGCGCCGTCTCACATCAGGCCCGCGGTTTCCGGGAAACCGCACATCAGGTTCATGCTTTGGATGGCCTGGCCGCCGGCGCCCTTGACCACGTTATCCTCGGCGCTCATGACGATGAGCCGCCCCGTGCGCGGGTCATGCCGCCAGGCAATTTCGATCACGTTGGTATGCGCGACGTTCTTGGTGTCCGGCAGCGCCTTGCCTTCCAGCAGCCGCACGAACGGCTCGCGGGCATAGGCGGCCTGGTAGCATTCCGTGATCTGCTCCAGCGTCGCGCCGGCGGGGGTCAGGTACAGCGTGGTCAGGATGCCGCGGTTCACCGGGATCAGGTGCGGGGTGAACTGGATCGTCACCGGCCTCCCCGCGGCCAGCGAAAGCTCCTGCTCGATCTCCGAGAGATGGCGGTGTTTGGGGATGCCGTAGGGCCGGGCGCTTTCGTTGCACTCGACAAACAGGTAATCAAGCTCGACCTTCCGGCCGGCGCCGCTCACCCCGCTCAGCGAATTGGCAATGATGCCCTCGGGCGCGACCAGGCCCGCCTTGAGCAGCGGCAGCGTTGGCAGCAGGATGCTGGTCGGGTAGCAGCCCGGCGACGCGATCAGCGAGGCCGGCTTGATTTGGGCGCGATAGATTTCCGGCAGGCCATAAACCGCCCGGGCCAGCAGCTCCGGCGCGGGGTGCTCGTGCGCATAGAACTCCTGGTAAACCGCGGCGCTCCGCACGCGGAAATCCGCGCTCAGGTCAATCACCTGGCACCCGAGCTCGAGCAGGGGAACGGCATATTCGGCGGCCACGCCGTGCGGCAGGGCCAGAAACACCACCTGCGCCTGCTTCGCCAGCACCGCGGGGTTGGGCTCGCTGAAGCGCAGCGTCCGGGCGCGCGGATGATGGGCGAAGCGGGGGAAGATTTGCGCCAGCGTCCGCCCGGCGTATTGGCGCGAGGTGACGGCGGCGAGTTCAACGTGCGGGTGCGCCAGGAGCAGGCGGACGAGTTCTTCGCCCGAGTATCCCGAGGCGCCCACGATGGCTACTGGTTTGGCATTCATCATAAAAAAACCCCGCCGGATTGAACCAGCGGGGCGGGAAAATATCCAGCGCGATTAACGCTTGCTGTACTGGAAGCGTTTGCGCGCGCCCGGCTGGCCGTACTTCTTGCGCTCCTTCTGGCGCGCGTCGCGGGTCAGCAGGCCCTCCGCTTTCAGCAGCGGCCGCAGGTTGGCGTCCATCGCCAGCAAGGCGCGCGCGAGCCCGTGCCGCACCGCGCCGGCCTGGCCGCTCGGGCCGCCGCCGGAAACGGTGATATGCGCGTCAAACTTGCCGGTCGAGCCGGTCACGGTCAGGGGCTGCGTGGCCACCACGCGCAGGGACTCGAGCGGGAAATAATTTTCAAACGGGCGGCCATTGACCAGGATCTTGCCGGCGCCGGTGGATAGCCGCACGCGCGCGACCGCCGTCTTGCGGCGGCCGGTGCCGAGGTTTTGCGTGGTCTTGACTTCGGGAGCTTTTATATCTGACATGCCTGAAAAAAGTGGGGGGTTAAGGTTCTTACTTTGCGGGGGCCAGGACTTGCGGACGTTGCGCGGCGTGCGGGTGCTCGCTGCCTTTATACACTTTGAGCTTGGTCATCAGCACCCGTCCCAGGCGGTTCTTGGGCACCATGCCCCGCACCGCGTGGGTGATGAGCCGCTCGGGATGCCGGGCGCGCACCTGCTCGACGTTGCGGTACTTCTCGCCGCCCTTCCAGCCGGAGTAGGACATGTATTCCTTGGCCGTCTCCTTTTTGCCGGTGAGCCGGACCTTCTCCGCGTTGATGACCACGACAAAATCGCCGGTGTCCAGATGCGGCGTATAGACGGGCTTGTCCTTCCCGCGCAGCACATTGGCGACTTGCGCCGCCAGGCGGCCCAGCACGGCGCCATCGGCGTCAATCACGTGCCATTTGCGTTGTTCCAAATTCACTTTCGGCAGATGTGTCTTCATCTAAAATCCTGGTTAAACGAAGGCGCAACATAGCAGACCCGCCCGCCAAGTCAACAGGCTTCTCTACGGTTTTTCGTTGTGGCCCGCCGCCCGCCCCGGCCCCCGGCGGGCGGCCGAAAAAAATCCACGCCTCGCTGCAAAGGGGAAACGCTAATGCCTGGCTAACCCGGCCCGGAGGGACGCGATCCTTCGCCCGTCCGGATTTCAGGGCTTCGGGAAGCCAGGCCGCGCGGAGGCGTTCGCCTTCCCGAATCGGGTTCGCTGGATGCGGGTCCGCGGCCGGCCCGCGCAAGCTCATGCCCTCATGCGCGCCCCGGAGCCGCTACCCGCCCGCCGAACCAGGCAACCGGCAGGCAGCAAGTCCATCCGCGCGAATCCGTGACTTCGGGCACGGCGCACGCTGGCCTGGACCAACCTTTATTTTAACGTCGTTTTACATATTCTCCGGGCAGCCAGTTGCTTCAATGCGGCTCAGGCCCGCGCCCAACCCATCCTCAACCTCCCCAGCCAGCCTATGGCTCCCAATAGGCTGTGTACAAGGGGTGTACCAAGGATGCTCAAAGGGGGTTCATGCTTATTATCCATGCGCTCCTGCCGCGCCTCCGGTGTACTCCCCTTGTACATAGCCTGAGACAACGAAGAAGGAACGGTCGTGCGGGCGGTGGAAGAGGGCGAGGCGGAGGCGGGCTTCGCTTTCTTAACTGGTGCCTTTTCAGTAGCTTGCTGAGATTTGGCCTTGGCCGGGGGCGGGACGATGGCGCTGTGGACCCAGTTCGGCCCCTTCCAGCCGTTCCGCGTCTGGCTGGTGACGATAAATACCTTCTGCCCCGGCGACGGTTGCCCAAACCGGGCGGTGTAAAGCTCCGTGATGTCGCTCTGCCCGTTCT
>JAAYVL010000052.1 GCA_012517205.1 Verrucomicrobiota bacterium | reverse complement strand
TCCGTGAGACTCGCTCCGGGCCGGGCCCGGGCGGGAGGACTGCTCGCCGCCGCCGCTCTGTTCATCGCCGCGCCCCCGGCCCCGCGGGCGGCCGCCCCGCCGGAGACCGCCGCCCCGGCGAACTTCCGCGCCGGGTTCGCCGAGCGGGACATCACGCCGGAGATCGGCATGGAAGCGCCCGGCAATTACGGCAAAAACTACCACCGCAGCTTTCACGACCCCTGCAAAGTCCGCGCCGCGGTGTTCGACGACGGCCGGCAGCGCGTGGCGCTGGTGGGGGTGGACCTGCTGTTTATCACCCGCCACCTGGCGACCGGGGCGCGCGCGGAAATCCAGCAACGCTGCGGCATCCGCCCCGAGGCGGTGCTCATCGGCGCCTCCCATTCCCATTCGTCCGGCCCCATCGGGATGAGCGAGCCGGGCGATTACGACGCCGCCTCGCCGCTGGTCAAGCGACTGGCCACCGAGCATAGCATCGTTTCCAACCCCGGCTACACGCAATGGCTGCGGCGCCAAATCGTCGAGGCGGTGGCGGACGCGGACGCCCGCCGCGGAGAGGCCCGGCTCGCCGTGGGCTTTGGGCGCGAGGAGCAGGTGGCGTTCAACCGCCGGTTCCGCATGAAGAACGGCCTCACCTTCACACACCCGGGCGCGGGCAACCCCGAGATCCTCGGCCCGGCCGGGCCGATTGACCCGCAGGTAGGCGTGGTGGGAGTCTGGGATTTGAAAGGCGGCCTGCTGGGCTGCGTGGTGAATTATGCCTGCCATGCGACCACCAGCCCCGGCGGCATTTCCGCCAACTGGATCGGGGCGATGGAACAGACGCTGCGCCGGGCCTCCGGCCACGCCGCGCTGCCGGTCGTCTTCCTGCAAGGCGCCTCCGGCGACGTGACGCAAGTGGACAACCTGACGAAAGTCCAGAATCCCCAGGCCGAGGAATGGTGCCAGTTGGTGGGCGGGCGCATCGGCGCGGAGGCCTACAAAACGCTGCTGCTGATCCAGCGCGGAGCCAGCTCCCACATCCCCCTCGACGTGCGCCAAAAGATCTGGCGCATCCCGCGCCGCGCCCCGGCGCCGGAAAAAGTCGCGCGCGCGCGGGAACTGGCGCAGAAGCCCGCGCGGGAAGTCGGGGAACCGGCCTGGACCTTCGCCAAAGAAACCGTCCTGCTGGACGCGCTCATCCAGGCGCGCCCGGAAGCCGAAGTCGAGGTGCAGGCCCTGCAAGTGGGCCCGCTGGTGCTGGTGGCCAACCCCGCCGAATACTTCGTCCAATACGGCCTCGACCTCAAGCAGGGAAGCCGTTTCCCCTTCACCTTCCCCGTCGAATTGGCCAACGGCTGCGTCGGCTACGTCCCCACCGAAGAGGCCTTCAGCGCCCAGGGCGGCGGCTACGAAACGCGCCTGACATCCTACAGCAACCTGCACGTCAGCGCGGGGCGGCAATTCCTCGAAACCGGCCTCGAACTGGCAAACCAGATGACGCCCGGCGCCGTCCCGCTCCCGCCGCCCGCGCCGCCATTCAGCGCGCCCTGGTCATACGGCAACGTGCCCCCGGAACTGGAGTAATCCCCGGAACGCCGCCCCACCCGGGCGCGGCCCGGCGCAACGCTATCTTCGTTGACCGCCGCCTCCGGCCTGATACCCTTTTTCCGGTGGCTGGGGACAAACCGCTGCCCGGTTAACTGACCCGCGTGCGCGGGCCGCCGGGCCGCTCTCCCGGCCTTGGATTACAATAACCATGGAAGTTTCTCGCTTATGAAATTACTCGATTCCCCCCGCTCCGGACGCCTCGGAGCTTATGTCTATTACACGACGCCCTTCGGCCAATGTTGCCGGGCCTTAACCATGCCCCGCGATGCCCGGTCTCCCGCCCAGGCCCGCGCCCGCGCCAGCTTCGCGGCCTGCTCCCAGGCCTGGGGCCGGAGC
>JAAYVL010000070.1 GCA_012517205.1 Verrucomicrobiota bacterium | reverse complement strand
CCCCCTTCGGCGTGTGCGCCCGGCGGCGCACCGTTCCCCGGGACCGACCCTCGGAGCGCAAGGCGGCGGCACGGTCGTATTTCGGGATTTCCTCGCGGGAGTGGGGCCTCAAGCTCAGCGAAGCGCAGCGTGAACGCTGGAACGCCGCGGCGCTGCATGTTCCCAGCCGGCCCTGGATGGGGCAATACTCCCACCTGAGCGGGCAGCAGTTCTGCGTTCAGATCAACAGCACCCTGCGGGGGCTGGGTCTGTCGCCGGTGGAGGAACCGCCCGCCCCGGTGGTCTTCGGCCCCAATCCCGTCACCGGGCTGGAGATCGTCAATGACGCGGAAGACGGAGTTCGGCTGCGGCTGAATGTCGGGGAGGCCCATGAAGACATTATGGTCTTTGGACAGCCACCGTGCAGCGCGGGCCGGATGAAACCCCGTCGGGTTTATTACCTGGGCCTGTTGGGGCCAAGCCAGAACGGGCAAAGCGACATCACGGACCTCTATACAGCCCGGTTTGGGCGGCCCGCTCCGGGGCAGAAGGTGTTTATCGCCGTGGTTCAGACCCGGAACGGCTGGAAAGGCCAAAGCCGGGTTCACAACGCCATCGTTCCGCCGCCGCCGATCTTGAAATCTCAGCAAGCGGCTGAAACGGCAAGGGTTAAGAAATCGAAGCCCGCCGCCGCCCCGTCATCCACCGCCGCCCACAAGACCGTTCCTTCTCCGTCCTTTCAAGCCATGTACAAGGGGAGTACATCGGAAGCCCGACAGGAGAACATGGAAAATAAGCATGAGCCCCCTTTGAGCCTCCTTTGTACACCCGTTGTACACAGCCTAATGGGAGCGTTAGGCTGGCTGGGGCGGGTGGGGCGGGTTTGGGCGCGGGCCTGAGCCGGAAAGTAGGGATGGACGAGTCGCGGATGATGTAAAAGGACGTTTCAAGGCGGGAGGGAGTGGACGAGAACGTTCGGCATGTCCGGAGCGGACGACCGGGTGTTATCGCGCGCCGTGGTTTTTTGGCGGTCTGGGGCCACGGTTGGCGAAGACATTTCCCCTCCCGGGCGGAAGTTGCCAAAGGCGGCTGCTCGCGTCAGGGGTTCCTCTACGTTTTGAGTGGAATCAAGTGTGAGGCAAGCGGAGTTTGCCGGCCACCACGTAGTGCATGGGGATGAGGCAAACGGTGGAGCGGTAGCCGCGAGCCTTTCGTTTAACGGCGCTAAACACGCGGTTGAGCTCTTCCATAAAGGCGTGGGTCAGGCCCCACTTCCAATGGGCCAGGATTCCCGCCAGATGGTTCTGCACCAACGGCGCCACTTTGAGCATGGGACTAAATATCCACGCCTGGCTGCGTCACGCCCCTCAGCGCACCCAGCGGCACCGGGTCTTGATTTTGGGCGCGGAATGCTCCGAATGTCCGCCCGGAATTGGATTTGCGCGCCGGTGGCGGCTGATGTATAAACCTGCGTTTTATGTGGACAAGACTGATCCGGGCGCGGCTGGGCGGCAGCGCCCTCGTGTTGGCCGGCGCCAGAATGACACGGCGCGCAACTCTGCCGTTGATATTTTTGTTCCTGGCCGTTGTGGCCATTGGTTGCAAACCTTCCACCCCTCCCGCGCCGCCGGCGCCGCCGCCACCCGTCGAGACGGTTGCCCGCGTTCATTGGCTGGGCATGGACCGGCTTCTGGCGGAAACCAACGCTACCTTCCTGACCAATATCACCAGCCTGCCGGAGAGCAAACAGCTCGCGAAGCAAACGCTCGACCGGCTGGCGGTCGGGCTCCTGGCGACCAATAGCCCGCCGGGGACGAACCCGCCGCCCGCAGCCGCCGAAGGCGCCCCGTCCGCTCCGCTTACCGGCGTCGCGGCGCTGCTTCGCCCTTTGCTCGAGGATTTGTTTCGGCAGGAGTCCTACCTCGAAGTGCGCCACGCGACTAACCAGCCCGGCGAAATGGTCCTGGCCATCCGGCTGGACGACGAGCGCAGCGGCCGCTGGCAGACCAATCTCGCCGTCATCCTCCAATCCCGCACCGGCCACATCCCCGCCCTGGGGCAGGACGGCCGGAGCTGGCAGTTGCCGCTGGCCTCGCACCCCGCCGCCGCCGCGGATGACCGCTGCCTGACTTTCGGCCGCAGGCAGGACTGGGTGCTGATTGGGCTGGGGCCGGAGACCAACCTTTTCATGGCCGAACTGGCAGCTTTGATTGATCGGGACGGCCAGCCGTTTGCCCGGCAGCCCAAAGATTTCTGGCTCTATGCCAACCTGGACCCTCAGCGCACCCTCCGCGCGCTGGCCCTGGATTGGAGCTTGCCTCCGGGGCTGCCCAAAGTGACGGTGACCGCGATTGGCGACCGGGGGAACGTCCGCACCGCCGCGGCGCTGAATTTCCCGCAGCCGCTGCCCTTCAACCTCGAGCCGTGGAACATCCCCACCAACCTCCTGCATGAACCCATTGTCAGTTTTACCGCCATTCAGGGCCTCACGACCTGGCTGTCCGCCCTCCCGGTCTGGCGGAACCTGCAGCTCGGCTCCCCGCCCGGCCAGCTTTATTTCTGGGCTCAAAGCGGCGTGCCGTTCCTGAGCTACTGCGCCGCCACCCTCCCCGATTGCAGCAACCGCGTCACCCACGTCACCGATCTTCTCGTCAACCAGGCCAACGCCTGGCTGACCAATAACGGCCTTGGGCGGTTTGACCGGGCCACCAACTACCACGGCGTTAACTGGGCGGATCTGGCCATTGTTTCGCCCTATCTCAAAACCCGCACCCAGAATGGCGTCGAGTTTGCCTTCGCGGGCCTGGAATCCGATTTATACACCAACCGCCCGTCTCCCGCGGGGCTGCTCCAGCAAGTGTCGAGCATCACCAACCTGGTCGCTTACGACTGGGAGCTGACCGGCCCGCGCCTCGAGCAGTGGCTCTACGTGGGCCAACTGCTCCGCTTCGCGCTCTATAAGGCCCAGATTCCCCCCAAATCCGCCAGCTTTGCCTGGCTCTCCGCGCTCGAAACCCGCCTTGGCAACTGCGGAACGGTGGTCACGCGCACCGGCCCGGATCAGCTTTCGTTCCTGCGCAATTCCGGCATCGGCTTGAACTCCGCCGAACTGGATCTGCTGGCGGACTGGCTCGAATCGCCGCAGTTCCCCCGCGGCTTGCATACCTTCCTGGGCAAACCCACCCCGTTGCCGAAGAGAAAATCCGGCGCTTCGCCTCGCCCCAAAACCACTCCCCCGGCCCCGAAGGGCTGACGCTGGCCGGGACTTCGTTGCCGGGATCAGGACGGAAGGCGTCCCCCAGACGCGCGCTGTCAGGGAGATGGCATCGGCGGGGTACCGGAGCGCGCCGCCGGGTTCAGTCTCGCTGGCATTCTCCCCGCGCGGCCAGTTGGACGATCCCAGCCTCGTTTCGAGATGCGGAAACTTCATGCGCGGGCGTCAAGGGGCGGATAAGGGTCGTTCCGTAGGCCGGCAGCGTGTAGGAGGCGAAATAGCCGCCCACGAAGCCTTCCGGCGGGGGGACGCGCCGCTTGATTTGGCATCGGCGCACCGGGCCATAAACCCGGCTGTCCTCACTCTGGAGCCGGTTGTCTCCCAACAGGAAATACTCCTTGTCTCCCAGCGCGAATGCCGCCCCGCGCCGCGCCTGCGTGACGGGGCAAGTGTAGGTGTGCTTTGGTAAATACGGTTCCACCAGCAACTGCTGGTTGATAAAGACGCAGCCGCGCCAAAGCTGCACGGTTTCTCCGGGCAACCCGATAACCCGCTTGATCGCGCAGCCCGCCCGGCCATCGTCCAGGAGGACGACGTCGCCGCGCTCCAGCGGGGTCGTAATGGGTGCGCCGTAGAGATGCGCCCCCGACGGGTAAGCTGGCGCCATGCTCGCGCCTTCCACCACGTAAATCGAGCCGATCAGCAACCGCCCGGCGCCGGTGCCCAGCAGCACCGCGAGGGCGCTCGCCGCCAGCAAACGGCAGGGCTGACGGCGCATCAGCGACCGCATCCATCCCCCAACCGATGCCCTTTTGCGGGACGCTGTCTCGTAATGGGTCAGCCCGCGCCGCCCGCCCGCCCGCAGAGTTTCGGCGGAGACAGCCGGTGACCCGGGCGGCTGAGGCCGCCAGTTCAGGTGCATGGCCGCCTAAGCTGCAGGTTTCCTGCCATTTTACGCCTTGCCCCGCTTCTCCCTTCTGGCGGCCGGGGAGAAAGGGCGCCCGGCGGTCGGGCGGACAGGGGGCCTGGGGCGGGATTTGCGGAAGACTACTCCGAATCCGGGTAGGAGCCGAGCACCCTGACGTAGCTGCAATGCTCTCCCAGGAGCGCCACCGCCTTGCTCAACCGGCGGTCCTGCAAGTGCCCCTCGCAATCCACGAAGAAGATGTATTCCCAGGCCTTGCGCTTGCTCGGGCGGGACTCGATTTTCGTCATGTTGATGCGGTAGCGTCGGAAGGCCACCAGCGCGTTGTAGAGCGCGCCGACGCGATCGGCCAGGCTGAACATCAGGCTGGTGCGGTCATGGCCGGTGGGGGGGCTGCATTGCCGTCCCAGGACCAGGAAACGGGTGGCGTTGGCGACATTATCCTGGATGTCATAGTCCAAAACGGAGACATCGTAGCGTTCGGCGGCCAGGAGGCCGGCAATCGCGGCGGCGTTCTTTTCCTTGCTCGCCAGCTCCGCCGAGCGCGCATTGGAGGAGGTCTCGATGATCTCGACCCGCGGCAGATGGGTCTGCACCCAGACGCGGCATTGCCCCAGCGACTGCGGATGGGCGTACAGCTTGCGGATTTTTCCGCGCGCGCACTCGGCCAGCAGGCAATGCTGAATGGGCAGGACAATTTGCGCCACGATCTTCAGGTCGCTGTCCACAAACATGTCAAGGGTATGCGTCACGGCCCCCTCGGTGGAGTTTTCGACCGGCACCACCCCGTAATCGGCGCGATGCCGGCTGACTTCGGCGAAGACATCGTGGATGGTCTTCTGGGGCGCATAGCGCAGGCTGGCGCCGAAGCGCTGGATGGCCGCCTGGTGCGTAAACGTGGCCTCCGGCCCCAGGTAAGCCACCGTCAGCGACTTCTCCAGCGAAAGGGCGCCGGACATGATTTCCCGGTAAATGGCGCGCAGGGATTCGTTAGCCAGCGGCCCCCGGTTCTTGCGGCAGATGCGCTGGAGCACCGCCCGCTCGCGGTGGGGCGCGTAGATTTCCTCCCGGTTTTTGCGTTTGATTTCGCCGATGGCCAGCACGTGCTGCGTGCGCTCGTTCAGCAGCCGCACAATCTGCGCGTCAAACTGGTCAATGGCTTTGCGATGATCGGAGATATTCATAACCGGCAAAGTTTCATTCCGGGCGGTGGTTGTCCGGTTCGGCGACGGGCAGTGCGGTGGCGGTCTCCGGAACCGGGGCCTCGCCCGCCGGCCCTTCCGGTTCCGCCGCCGCCTCCGGCAGCGTCAGTTGCTCCGGCGGCGCCGTCGCCAGGTCCGGATCCGCCGTGGCCAGCCCTTCCGGCTTCGGAATGACGACCCGGCGCAATTCATCAGCGGCGGGCAAATCCTCCAGGCTGCGCAGGCCGAAGTATTCGAGAAACAGCGGGGTGGTGCCATACGTCATCGGGCGGCCTACCACTTCCGCGCGGCCGACCTGCGCCACCAACCCGCGCTCCAGCAGGGTCTGCATGACCCCATCCACGTTCACGCCGCGCACCTGCTCGATTTCCGCCCGGGTCAGCGGCTGGCGATAGGCCACAATGGCCAGTGTTTCCAGCGCCGGTTGCGAGAGCCGCGGCGGGCGCGCCTTGCGGCCCACCAGGGCCTTGAGCCAGGGGGCGTATTCCGGCTGGGTGACGAATTGCCAAGCTTCGGCGACGCAGACGAGCCGATAGCTGCGCTGGGCCAGTTCGTGGTCCTGGCGCAGTTGCTCGAGCGCGAGCGCCAGTTCGCTCTCCTTCACCTTCCGGAGTTCCCGGACCCGGTCATCGTCCTCGGCGTGTTCAACCGCCGCGGTTAGCGTCTCGCGCAGTTCTTTGAGATTCAGCGGCTTTTGCGCCGAGAACAGAAGGGCCTCCAAAATCAGTTTAAGTTCCATGCCAGGCTAGAAAGGGGAAACATCCGCCGCCGCCGATGCCGCCGCGTCCGGGGCCGCCGGCGCGGCCAGTGGCTCCGGAACCTGAACGCGGTAGATTTCGATTTCGCCAAACGGCTCCGGTTGCACGGCGCTAAGCTGCCGGAGGCGAATCAGCTCCAGCAGCGCCAGAAAGGTCACCACCACTTCCGCGCGGCTGCCCGCTCCCGCGAACAATTCCGAAAACCGTATTCGCGCCCGTTCCCGGGTCATCCGCAGCAAATACTCGATCTTCTCCGTGACCGTCCACGGGTCGTCGAAGATATCCCGCGGGTCCGGCGGCCGGGTAAATCGCTTGAGAACGGCGCTGACCGCGTTGACCAGGTCAAAAACAGAGGCCTCCGCGCGCCGGGGCGTTTCGGGCGCAAATTCAAGGCGGCCCGGAAGGCGCGGAAACACGTCCTCCTGCCGCGCTTCGAGCGCCTGGAGCTGTGCGGCCGCATCCTTGAACTTCTTATACTCGACCAGTTGGCGGATCAGCTCCCAGCGCGGGTCCTCCCCCTCCTCCTCCTCTTCGACCTGCGCCTGTTGATCCACCGGCAGCAACTCGCGGCTCTTGATGTGCATCAGGGTGGCGGCCATCACCAGAAACTCACCCGCAATCTCCAAATCCAGCAACCGCATCGTCTCGATATACTCGACAAACTGGGTCGCCAGCCGGGTGAGGTTCACCTCGTAAATGTCCACCTCCTCCTTTTTTATTAAATAAAGGAGCAAATCCAGCGGGCCTTCGAAGACCTCGAACTTTACTTTATAATCAGCCACGTTGACCCACAGCGCCACCCGGCCCTGTGATTCCCAAACATAGGTGCCGGCCCGCGCCTTGGCAACGCCAGAAGTCCGACCGGCTCAATCTGGGGTGCCAATCGGTTGTCTTCGCAACGCCGGCTTTCCGGCCCGGGCATGCTCCTGAATCCGCGGCGATCGTTGATCTCTGCCGCCCTCACTTTGGCGGGAAAGGAACCGCTGGTTCGTAAGCGGTTCAGGTACGGGGCGTTATTGCTCTCATACATTTCCGACAGCCGCCGAACCTCCTTGCCGGGCGCGTTTCCGGGCGAAACAAAATTTCTGCAAAATTATCTGCTTTCGCAGTTGACACGGGGCTGGCGGCGGTATAGCTTTTGGGTGTTCGGGCAACAGTACGTTTCTTCAGCGGGGTTCCCCACCCCCACCTCCTTGGCGTCTGTTGCCCGAATATTTTATTTTGTTCCCCTTGACGATCCGGGCGGTATTTCGTAATTTCCCTTTCCCCTGGTGGGGGCGTAGCTCAATTGGTTAGAGCGCTGCCCTGTCACGGCAGAGGTTACGGGTTCGAGCCCCGCCGCTCCCGCCATTCTTTTTCCCGGCGTTGGTGGAAGAGAATAGCTGTGTCCTGGCGCAGCGATGGCTGGAGGCGGGATAGATTGAAGGCCGGGGTTCAGCCTTTGGGGCGGTGCGTCTTTTTCCAGTGCTGGCGGAGCGCGGCGTGCAGCCGCAGGCGGAATGGCGCGGGCAATTCGATGGGTTTGCCGCCCTTGTAAAGCGTGATGGTCTGGCGCAGGTTGTCCACCACCACCTGGCAGGGGTTGCATCCCGCCATGTGCTGCTCGAACTCCTCGCAGATGGCCGGGTCCACGGTGCCGTCCACGTATTCGTTCAATGCCGCCAATAATTCCGCGCACTTCATATCAGGCCATTTGCAGGGACTGAGCCGCCAGCCGGCAAAAGGTTACACCCGGGCGCGGTTGCTTTCTCGGCCGGGCGAGGGCAATCAGGTTCTTTCGTTGCCGTTTCAATGGTTATGCGCGCCCCGTATCACGCGCCGGGCGGGGTTGCCCAGGGTTCGCGTCAATTCTTCACGGAGCTGCAGCCGGGCGCGGAGCAATCGCACCTTGGTGTTCGCCTCGCTCAACCCGAGCGCCTCGGCGGTTTCCCTCACGGACAATCCTTCGACGTCCCGCAACAGGAAGACGGGCCGGTGCCGGTCGTCCAACCGGGCCAGCGCGGCCTCCAGCAGGCGCTGGACTTCGCGCTGATGCACCAGCTCTTCCGGCGACTGCCGCCAATCCGCGATGTATTCCGGGTGGGGAATGGTGTCGTAGCGGTCGGTTTCCTCGGTGGCCTCCTCCAGCGAGACGGTGTCCAGGCCCTTGCGTTTGCGGATGACCTTGAGGGCCGCGTGGGTGGCGATGCGCAGGAGCCAGGTGGCAAAGGATGCCTCGCCGCGGAAGTTTTCCAAGCCCTCCAGCGCGTTCAGGAATGTCTGCTGCGTCACATCCTCGGCGTCCTGCTCGTGCCGGAGCAGGCGCAGCGCCAGCGAATAAACCCGACGTTCATAGCGGTTGGTCAGCTCCTCAAAGGCATCCATTTCCCCGGCTTGGGCACGCGCGACCAGCTCGCGGTCGCTGGGGACCGGAGCGGGCGGGCTCGTCCGGGCTGGAGCATTCTCGTTAATGGCGCTTACCTGTAGCAGACCGCCGCCGCCGCGGTCAATCCCGCAAGCCGCCCCGCGGCCGGGGTCACTTTCCGGTTGCCCGATTTCACGGGGTAGTTGAAGCTCGGCGCCATGTTTGAATTGCTCCAGACCGATGCCTCCTCCCAGGCGCGCCGGGGCCGGCTGACCACGCCGCATGGCGTTGTGGATACGCCGGTTTTTATGTCCGTCGGCACGCAGGGCAGTGTCAAGGCCCTTGATCCCCGCGAGCTGCGCGAGATGGGCACGCAAATCATCCTGGGCAACACCTACCACCTGAACCTCCGGCCCGGCCTGGACATCATCCGCGCCGCGGGCGGTTTGCACCGGTTCATCAACTGGCCGGGGCCGATCCTGACCGACAGCGGCGGGTTCCAGGTGTTCAGCCTGGCTACCATCCGCAAAATCCAGGCGCATGGGGTGGAGTTTCGATCGCACCTGGACGGTTCGCTGCTTTTTCTCGGGCCGCGGGAAGCCATGGCCATTCAAGCGGCGCTGGGCGCGGATATCGCGATGGCCTTTGATGATTGCCCGCCGCACACCAGCACGCCCCGCGAATTGCGCGCCGCGGTGGAGCGCACCCTGCGCTGGGCCGCCGAATGCCGCCAGCAGCCGCGCGCGCCGGGCCAGATGGTCTTTGGCATCGTGCAGGGCGGCGCCAACGCCGCGCTGCGCGAGGAGTGCGCCCGCGCCCTGGTCGCGCTTGAGTTCGACGGCTATGCCATCGGCGGCGTCAGCGTGGGCGAGCCGGAGCCGGAGATGATGCGGGCCGTCGAGATGACCGTGCCGTTCCTGCCCGACCGCCAGCCGCGCTACGCGATGGGGCTGGGCACGCCGGCGCAAATGGTCGAACTGGTCGCGCGCGGGGTGGATATGTTCGACTGCGTCCTGCCGACGCGGGTGGCGCGCAACGGCACCGCTTTCACGCGCCGCGGCAGCCTCAGCATCAAGGCCGGAGCGTGCAAAGCG
This sequence comes from Verrucomicrobiota bacterium, assembly GCA_012517205.1. GTDB lineage: Bacteria > Verrucomicrobiota > Verrucomicrobiia > Limisphaerales > UBA8199 > UBA8199. The sequence continues at coordinate 7,158 of JAAYVL010000070.1, read as the reverse complement.
GACTTCCGGCCCATTGAGGAGGGCTGCGACTGTTTCGCCTGCCAGCATTTTACGCGGGCCTACCTGCGCCACCTGCTCAACGTCGGCGAAATCCTGGGGCTGCGCATGTTGAGCGTCCACAACACGCGCATGTATTTGCGGACGATGGAGGAAGTGCGGGCCGCGATTGCGGCAGGCACGTTCGCCGAATACCGCCGCGCCTTTGCGGCCAGCTACGTGCCGACGGCCAAAGTCCGACTCGCCCGCGCCGCCGCCGCGGAGCGCTAAACTGTCCGCACGAGTTTCGCCCCCGGGGGAAGGGGGAAAGCCTTTGGGCTCGCTCGGACGTCCGCCCGTTCGTCTGCCTGCTACGCCGGCGCGGCGGCCGCAGACGAGCCTTTGAACCCCAGCGTATCCTTCAGCCAGCGAAACGCGGCGCGCAGGCCCGCGTCCCGCGCGTCCGTCAGGCCGTAGATAGCAACCAATTCCGCTTCGTGGCCGCGGTAGCGCGGGGGCAGCAGCAGCACTGCGGTGCTGCCCCGGCCTTCCGCCCGCAGGATCTGCGAATAGAACAGTCCCCGGGCGAGGTGGTAACGGCCTTCGGGCAGCGGCAGCACGCGTTGGGGCAGCACCAGCCAGGGCCGGTATTCCAAGCGCAGGCGCCCGGCGTCGTCCCGGCGCAGCGTGCCGTAAGTGCGCGCGGGAACCTGGTTGATCGTGCGGGCCAGCAGCATGCGGTTGGCCGCCGGCGCGGGCCGGAAGCGGCGGCTTCGCAGCGTGACGATGTCCCAGATGAACACCAGGCCGAAGTGCGACAGCCGGAACGACCAGCCGGCGATCAAGTAGGCCAGAACAATGATCAGCAGCGCCCAGCCGGCGCCCAGCCAGGGATTGATAAAGGCCGTTGCCGGGAGGGTCGCCAGCACCAGCAGCCGGAAGCCCTTGAGCGCAGCATCCACCACGGCAAAGGGGCTGAGCAGGATCAGGATGTTGATGGCATTGGAGGCGAGGAAAACGAAGAAGAACGCCAGCATCGCCACGGGCACCAACAGGCCGTTGCCCAGCCATGAGAGGTCTATCGCCGCCAGGAACCCGGTCGCGCCCAGCCGGAACGCCTCGTCTGGCGGGGAGGGAAAGACGGCGATGACCAGCGGCACAAAAGCGCCGGCGGCCACCAACCCGCTGATCTTATGCTCGATGGCATCGGCCAGATCGAGCGGTTTCTTTAACGCCCGCGGCGCGGCCGCGCCCACCGTGTCTTTAAAGACGCAGGCGGCCACCAGCACCAGGGCGGGAATCCAGAACCACGGCTGCGCAAACCAGGGCAGGCGCGCGCGTTGTTGCGGTGTCCGGGCGTGGAAATACTTCCACGCGCCCACGGCGCTAACGCCCAGCAGCGGCGAAATCGCCACGCCGGTGATTTCGGAGATTGCGCGCGCCAACTCCACGCCGGGCGGCACGGCGTTGGTGGACGCCGCTGCAGCCGCGGGAGCGGCGGCCCAAGCGGCCGGTGGGCGCCAACTCCCACCCGCCATAACGAGCACAATGGCCAGCAAAAGGTATTTTCTCATGCCCGGGAACCTCCGTGGGCGGCCGCGAGCCCGGAGCCCGACGCCTGCCACACGTTTCTCAAACGCGCCAGTTTCACCGTTGAATGATTCATCAACCCCCAGTGTGCCCTCGCCGCGGACCGCTTGCGATTAGAAAAAGACGCCGCGTTTGTAGGCGCGCCCGCCCCCGGCGCCAGCGCGGGGCGGATTATTCCTGCGGATAAACGATGACGCGGTCATGGACGATGATGATGAGGTCGTTCTTGCCGTCCCCGGTCACGTCAGCGATGGCAGCTTCGCGCGGTTCGCGGGAGTCGCCGCGCCGCCCGCGGTAGGTGCGTTCCTCGAAGACCTGCCAGCGATTGGCTGGGACCAGCTTGCGCTGGGCGCTGAACAACACCAGATCGAGGTAGTTTCTGGCCGTCTCCAGAAAGACCAGGTCTTTGCGGCCATCCTGGTCCAGGTCACCGCTGACGACGTCCGTGAGGAAGCCGTCTTTAATGGGCGTTTCGTAGCTGTCAAGGTCAGTCAGCTCCCAAACCTGGCCGTCCAGCGGCAGGCAGGCGACCGCATTCAAGCCGAGCAGGGCGACGGCGTTGGTCCGGTCGGCGCCGAGGGTCAGGGGCTGCAAGCGGGTGAATTCAGCGACGGGCAGCGGCACATTACGCACCACCTGCCAGACCCCGGCGGAGTCGCGCTCGCACAGGGTGAGCGCCTTGCGTTCCGCATCCAACAGGAAGAGCGAGGCAATGACGTTGGTGCCGTTCGGGATGGCGGCGGCGCCGGCCAGGCGCGAATTGCGGTCCGCGCCATTGATTTGTTCCCGAACCGTGAAAGCCCAGGCGCCCTGATTGGTGGCCGCCGCTGCCGGCGCTTCCCGCGCCAGGACGACGGCGCGGAGGAAGTTCTTCTGGGCGAGCAGCAATTCGCGCCGGCCGTCGCCATCAATGTCCGCGGCGCCCAGCCATGGCTGGGCCAATTCCCGCGCGCCGCCGGGAGGGGCCACGTCCAATTCCTCGAAGTCCCGGTCCGGGACCTGGCGGAGAATCTTGACCTTCTCGTAGGGCGTCAGAGCCACGAGATCAACGAGTCCGTCCTGATCGGCGTCGTGGAAGGCCAGGACGGCGGGATTGGCCTTGAAACTTGCGCTCAGCTTCTGCGTCCGGATCCGGCCGTCCGCGGAGCGCAGAACCAGCAGGCGCTGCGTTTCCGGTTCCTCTTTGGCCTCCGACTCGGCCAGCACCGCCAGGACGGGCGCGGCACCGGGGCAGAGCTGGCCTGTGGCCAGCGCGAGGGGCCGGCCCGGCAGCGGAATGAGCGTCGGGAAAGGCAACCGTTGTTTTTCGTCCAACCGGGTGACGCCCACCTGTCGTTCATCGGCGCTGAGCATGAAGATTTCCGGCGGGCCCCCGTCGGCGGCGTCCGCAACCGCCAGGTCGCTGATGCCCGCCAGCGTGGGGAAAATGATCGGAACCGCCTGCGAGCCGTCGGGCTGCTGCAGGCTGAGGGAGACCTGGCCGCTTTCCGGTTCGGCGATGAGCAGGTCGGGCCGGCCGTCGCCATTGATATCGGCCCAAAGCTGACCGCGGCGGGCTTTGTCGGTCCGCGAGAGCGGCCAGACCTGGAACTGGCCCTGCCGGAAAGAGCCGGCGAGCGTCTTGGCGGGCTGGCGGGTAAACTCGGAAATCCTGGCCCGACCGGAGTATTGGGCAATGGTGATTACCTGGATCTGCCGCCTCGCATCAAGGCGGTCCGCCCAGTAGGAGCGGATGGGAGCCGAGGCAAAGTAGATTTCCGGCCCCAGCCCGCCGTCGGGCGTTTGCCGGCGGAAGCGAAACGGGTTGCGATCCCCCCATTCCACCAGCAAAAGATCGCTGCGGCCATCGCCATCCACATCCACGATCTGGATGGATCGAGGCGCGCCTGAAATGGGAAGCTTCTGCGGCTCGCCCAACGTCTGATCCGCCTGCTGGAACAGGATATAGACGCAGTTTTCGGATAACAGGGCCACGTCGGTGCGGCCATCGCCGTTCAGGTCCCCGGTGGCCAGGGCGTTCTGCGTGAGCTGGCCGTCATCCAGCGGCCAGCGCCGGGGGACGCTCCAGTTGGTGGAACCTTCGTTATAGAGCACCACCAACTCCGCGGGGTCGCCGTAGTAGGCCAAGTCGGGGCGGCCGTCGCTGTTGAGATCGGCGACGGCCAGCGCGGTGATGCGCTTTTCAGAGGCCAGGGACGCGAGGCGAAAACGCGCGTCCGGGGGCAACTCGTTGATCTCGCGCCGTCCGCCAGGCCCGGGCTTCGAAGCCAGGTTGGTTTTGCCCGTCTGGTTATAGAGCAGGGTGAGCTTGGCGCGGGCATTGTTGGCCACGACAATATCGTTCAACCCGTCGCCGTCCAGGTCTGCCACATGCAGTTGGCTGATCTGGTTTTCGATGGGAAAGATCTCCCGCCCGCTAAAGCCAAAGCGATCGGCCGCCGCAGCCAGGCTGTTGATCGCCAACCCCAGGCTGACGGCCCCAATCAAGGCCCGGCCCGGTCCGCTGCTAAGCCGCGAAATCGTCTTCACGCAGGGCGCATGCCGCACAGGGTTTCAGGGTTGAGCCGCCTCTTTCAGCGAGGCCATGTCTATTACGAAACGGTAGCGGACATCGTTTTTCAGCAGCCGCTCATAGGCCTCGTTGACGGACTGGATGGGAATCATCTCGACGTCGCTGCCGATCTTATGCGCCGCGCAGAAGTCAATCATCTCCTGGGTCTCCGGCAGGCCGCCGATTACGGATCCGGCCAGGCTCCGCCGGCCGCTGATCAAGCTGCCGCCCTGGAGCGACGGCTCGAATGCGGTCAGCAATCCGACCAGCACCATCGTGGCGTCGCGTTTCAGCAGCGCCAGGTAGGGGTTGACGTCATGCGGATTGGGAATGGTGTTGAGCAGGAAATGAAAGCGGCCAGCCTGTTTGGCCATCGCCGCCGAATCCCGGGAGATGAGGACCTCGTGGGCGCCAAGCCGCGCCGCGTCCCTGGCCTTGGCCGGCGAAGTCGTAATCATCACCACCTCGGCCCCGAAGGCGCGGGCGAATTTGACCCCCATGTGGCCCAGGCCGCCCAGGCCGATCACGCCGACCCGCTGGCCCTTGCCCACCTTCCAGTGGCGCAACGGCGAATACGTCGTGATGCCGGCACAGAGCAGCGGCGCGGCGGTCTTCAGATCGAGGCTGGGGGGAATCTTCACCACGAACCGCTCCTCCACCACAATCCGCTCCGAATACCCGCCGAAGGTCAACTGCTCACGGCCGCGTTCCCGGGCGTTGTAAGTCCAGGTCGGGCCCTCGGCGCAATACTGCTCCAGTCCCTCATGGCAAGCCGGACAATGGCGGCACGAATCCACCATGCAGCCGACCCCCGCCAAATCGTCCACCTTGAGCTTTTTTACCTCCGCGCCGACGCGGGTGACGCGCCCCACAATCTCATGGCCCGGCACCATCGGGTAGAGCGAGCCGCCCCAGTCATCGCGGACTTGGTGGAGGTCGCTGTGGCAGATGCCGCAGTAAAGGATTTCAATTTGCACATCGCGCGGGCCGGGTTCCCGGCGTTCAAAGGTGAACGGCACCAGCGGCGAATGCTTGTCGTGGGCGGCATAGCCGCGGGTTTTCATCAGGGTCGTATCCGGCGTATTCATGGTTTTTTGAACATGGTCGTATCTGGTCGGCTCAACAGCTTATGTGCGCGCGTTCCCAGAGTAGCCTGAACCTGGCCGGGAGGCAAGCTGGCCTCTTCCGCCGCGGCAGGGGTTCCGGCGGGCCGCCGTGTTTCGCCGGGCTTTGAAAACGACACGGCCCCCCTCGACCAATCCCAACCACCGGGCCTCCCCGGGATTATCAGCGGGCCGTTTCAGCTCGTTTAGTCGCCAATGAAGTGCGCGGCAATCGTGCGGGCGTGCGGCGCGCGACGGTGTTCCCAGAGGTAGAGGCCCTGCCAGGTGCCCAGGGCCAGGCGTCCGCGGCTGACGGGAATGCTGAGGTTGACCGCCGTAAGGGCGGCGCGCACGTGCGCGGGCATATCATCGTCGCCTTCCAGGGTGTGGGTGTAAATCGGATCACCGTCCGGCACCAGCCGGGCAAAGAATCGTTCCAGGTCGCCGCGCACGTCCGGGTCGGCGTTTTCCTGAATCAGCAACGAGGCGGAAGTATGGCGGAGGAGCAGGGTGACCAGGCCGCTCTGGAAACCGTGCTGCGCGACCCAGGCGGTCACCGTGTCCGTGAACTCATAAAGGCCGCGCCCGCGCGTGGGAATCTTGATTTCGTGCAGGACCTGCCTCATCCGGGGACAGTCCCTTGTCGCCGGGCCTGGAAAGTTGGCCGCGGGCGGCGGTTGACGGCGCGGCGGGCGCTCATGGGGCGGGGGCGGCCGACCTGGCTTCAATCATCTTTTCCAGGTTCGCGTTGCGGGAATGGCCGGCGGCGAGGGCCTTTTGGTAGTGCCACCGGGCCAGTTCGGCCAGCGGCGGCTGCTGGGTCAAATAGATCACCGCCAGGTTGTGGTGAGCGTTGCCGTAGCCGGGGTCCAGTTGAATGGCTTTGCGCAGGGCGGTTTCAGCGGGGCCGCGCAGACCCTTTTCACTGAGGGTCAAGCCGAGGAAGTTCTGGATTTGAGCGTCCTGGGGATCCAGCCTGGCCGCGCGGCTCAAGGCGTCGAGGGCTTCATCATAGTTCGCCTGGACGAAGCGCAACCGGCCCAGCACGAACTGGCTGAACGCATCCTCCGGAGCCAGGGCGATGGCCTGCATGATATTGGTCTCCGCCGCGGCCAGATGATTCTGATCCAGCTCGATGGCGGCAAGGTTGGCCAGGGTGGGAGCGTTGTTTCGGTCCTGCTGCAGCACCTGCAAGTATTTTTCCTCGGCCTTGGCGTATTCACGATTGGCATGGAGGCGCTGGGCTTCGGCCACGAGGGCCACGGTGCCGGCCGGCAATTCCTGGGCCGAGGCCCGGCTGGCGCGCTTGACGGGTTGTTCCAACCGGGGTTCCGGCCGCCGGAAGAGGGCCAGTTCTTCCGCGGTATAGGGCACCTGGCGCGCTTCATAGACCTGGAGCCGGGCGCGCAGCGTGGCCAACTGCTGTTCCAAGCCCGCCAGGCGCGCGGCGGCAGCCCTGCCTTTGCGGCTGTAAAGCTCCTTGTTGGCAACCGCCAGGGAGCGCCGCAAGTCGTCCCGCTCGCGCTCCAGTTCCTTGATGCGCGCGGCGTCGGCAGCCCGGGTGGTGGCGGCGGTGGCGGCGGGGGCATCGGAAAGTTGCTTCACCCGGTCCGCCAGGGTCGACTTCTCCAGCCGCAGGATTTCAGTGTCCGACTGCAAGGCGGCAATCTGCGCCTGGGCCTGGGCCAACTGCCGATTAAGTTCTTCAGCCGGGGAAGCGGGCGCGGGGGCGGCTTGCAGATCCGCGACCTGTTTCTTGAGCAACTGGTTTTCAGCGCGCAGCGCGGCAGCGGCCTCGGCATCGGTGCGCAAGGCCGTCACGCGAGCCTGGAGGGATTCTTTCTCCCCGGTCAGCGCCTCCGCCAGGCGGGTCTGTTCGGCGAGCTTGCGGTTGGCCTCTTCGAGGGCCTGCCGCGCGGTTTCCAACTCAGCCGTGTT
>JAAYVL010000176.1 GCA_012517205.1 Verrucomicrobiota bacterium | reverse complement strand
GCTGTGAATAAAAGGTTGCCTGGGGCGCGCCCGCAGCCGCGAAGCGCCGCGCCGGTGAGGTAGAATTAGTTTTTGGGTCTCACCCAGCATGCGGCGAACGTATTAAGAACAAGCCTGGGCCGCAAACTCTTTATGCACACATTACCCCCGTAAGTTTCCGCGGCCTATCCCGAGCGCCGAGAGGACGCCACGGAACAGGATCGTGCCCAACGGCGCGGGCAGGGACATCCCCTCCACCCTTAACAACCCTTTCAACGGGATAATATGGGAGCTCAACCCGGAGGGTTGGCAGACGATAGCCGGAGGTCGCGGGGGAGAGGGGGGCGGCCTCCGGGAAGCGGCGGCGCGAGGGGGGATGCACCCCAGAGGGGTGCCAGCGTGCCGGGTGCGGATGAACCCGCGGCTGGTAATGACTGAACCTCCAAGGGACCGAGCGATGGTTTTGCTCAATGTGGGTTTGGTCGAAGAGTTCTGGCACCCCTTTGGGGTGCGCGGATTGCGTGCGCCCGGGGTCCGGTGGTCGGTTCCTGTTGCCCGAACCGACCCCCGGCTACCGTCTGTCAGCCCTGCGGGCTGAAACCGATTGCCTGGGAACGCGGGGTGAGGAGTGTCCGGATATGGGTTCCACTTACCATAGCCTGCATTATCACTGGGTCTGCTCCACCAAGGAACGCCGGCCGTTCATTCGGCCGGAGTGGCGCCCGCGCCTTCACGAATATCTGGGCGGCACCGTGCGCGGACTGGAGGGCGTGCCGTTGAAGGTCGGCGGCGTCCAGGACCCTGTCCACGCGCTGATCGGGCTGAAGCCCACGCATTGCCTTTCCGACTTCGTGCGCGAACTCAAGAAGGCGACTTCGGTCTGGGCGGCGGCGCAGCACGAGCGCGCATTTGAATGGCAGGAGGGGTATTCGCTTTTCACGGTGAGCGCGAGTTTGCGCGAGACGGTGAGCCGGTACATCGAGCACCAGGAGGAGCATCATCGAAAGCGGAGCTTTAAGGAGGAGTTGAAAGCACTCCTGGCCAGGCACGGTGTGAATTACGATCCCAAATACTTGCTGTGAGAATCCGGGCAAGGGTGACATTGCCCGGGTGCTGGAGGCGGCCTAACGGGGCGATCCGCAAACGGCCACGCAACTGCTGCCGCGGGTCTATACGGAGCTGCGCAAGCTCGCGGCAGCGAAGATGGCGCGCGAACTGCCCGGCCAGCCCCTCCAGCCGACCGCACTGGTGCATGAGGCGTGGCTGCGCGGAAGTGGCCCGGGGCATACAAACTATCAGAACCGCGCCCGTTTTTTCGCTGCCGCCGCCGAGGCAATGCGCCGTATCCTGATTGACAACGCCCGCCGGAAGCATGCACTGCAGGGGCAACCCGTCGGCGCGCGGGCCTCTGGCCCGCTTTCAGCGTCCTATCAACAAAGCGGGTTGGATTGGCCCCTCGGCACGAGCAACCCTGACTGTTTTTGCATCTGGGTGGGATTGGGAGGTTGTGGGGAATGGCAATTCGCTGGACTACAGACTGTAGCCCCGCTGCTGTTAGTAGAACATTGAAAGCGGGCCGGAGGCCCGCGCGCCGGGGCGGAAATGACATATTTTGGTTAATTTTTGACTTCCAGCGCACAGTTTGACGGAGCGTTAACGTTAATGGTGCTTTAAGCTTGGGCGATTTAGTTGGAAAATCCAACGGCTTGGCGTCATTTCACCGGAATCTGGAGAGGTATGGCCGTCCAGGCCGTAGCCTTCTCAGGCCTTTTGGCTCGCGATTTCCACGATATAACCGTCGAATCCACGTTGCCTTTCGGCTGTAAAATCAGCTATTTACGATTGCGAGGAGGGATGGAATCCGGGTGGAACCCAAATTATTCCGGCCTGGGTGCGCCTTCATCCAGATGCCTTGGTTTTTCCCTGCTTTTACGCCATGTACAAGGGGTGTACAAGGGATGCCCATCAGGTGTACTAGCTAAAATCCTATGTTTTTCCGGTGAGCATCCGTTGTACACCCCTTGTACACGGCGTAGGGGCAGGGTGAATGCGAGGTATGTTCGGGGTATGCGGAAGTTGGCAGGATTCTGACTTTATTCTATCCCTCTCTATACTTAAACCATTGATTTTATTGGTGAAAAAGGCGGGATTCGGCGGCTATGCCGTTGAAATTGCTAAATAAAGGGTCTGTCGGAGCTACGGTTTGGGCAAGCTCGACTGCCCGGGCCGCTGTTTTTTCGAATTTTCTGGGGGATGGAGTCAGCGGCATGGCCATTGAATGCCGGGCGGCTTTCGCCGGTAAAACTCCGGGGGCTACGCGGGCCAGGGGGGAATGGGGGCGGAGCCGGGATTGTTCCGGTTCAGCCGGGCACGATGGCGCCGACTTCGGGCAGGACGTGATGTGGCCGGTAGGCGTATTTGCCCAGGTCTTCCCGGGCGGTGACTCCGCTCAAGACCAGCACGGTCTCGATTTCGGATTCGATGCCGGCGATGATGTCGGTGTCCATGCGGTCGCCGATGATGGCGGTTTCCTCGCGCTGGCAGCCGAGGACTTTCAGGGCGTGGCGCATGATCAGGGGGTTGGGTTTGCCGATGTAATAGGCTTTGGCCCCGGTGCAGAGTTC